>JAJLJS010000052.1:0-35109 GCA_033844545.1 Cyclobacteriaceae bacterium
GCTAAAGTGCTGAAAAATAGAATTTTTCAATTTTCATGTCTTGCAATCTTTCAATCTTTGGCCAAATTTTCTTTGTCTCATTTTAGCAAGCGGGTTGAGCTTCTTACCTTTGCGCATGGCAGAACAAATCCTGATCCTAGACTTTGGATCTCAATACACCCAGCTGATTGCAAGAAGAGTCCGAGAACTCAACGTTTATTGCGAAATCCACCCCTACAACAAAGTCCCTGAAATTACCTCTGATATCAAAGGAATTATCCTTTCGGGCTCTCCCTGTTCGGTACGAGATGCCGGGGCTCCGGATTTGGATATTGATGCTTTTCGTGGAAAATTGCCTCTTTTGGGAGTTTGTTACGGGGCACAACTTTTAGCCAGCAAATATGGGGGGGAGGTTTTACCTTCCACGATTCGTGAATACGGCCGCGCAAATCTGGATCACATCGATCTTCATCATGATTTATTGAAGGAAATGACCCATGGCTCGCAAGTGTGGATGTCCCATGGTGATACCATCAAAGAATTGCCGGCAGGATTTGAAGTGATTGCAAGTACAAATTCCGTGCGGGTGGCTGCTTTTAAAGTGGAGGGAGAGAAAACTTATGGAATTCAGTTTCATCCGGAAGTTACCCATTCCTTAGAAGGGAAAAACCTCTTGAGAAACTTTGTGGTAAGTATCTGCGGATGTGCCCAAGACTGGACTTCCGATACATTTATTGATTCCACCGTTGCCGATCTCAAAGCAAGGATCGGTTCAGATAAGGTGGTGATGGGGCTTTCTGGGGGAGTGGATTCTTCCGTTGCGGCTACTTTGATCCATCGTGCGATCGGAGATCAGTTGACCTGTGTTTTCGTGGACAACGGATTGCTTCGAAAAAATGAATTTGAAGAAGTATTGGATTCCTACCAACATATGGGACTGAATGTGATCGGAGTGGATGCCAAGCAGAGATTTTACGATGCTTTGGCAGGATTGACCGATCCTGAGGCGAAAAGAAAGGCCATTGGTCGGGTTTTCATTGAGGTTTTTGATGACGAAGCCCATAAAATTGATGGCGTGAAATGGCTCGGGCAAGGGACTATTTATCCGGACGTCATTGAGTCAGTTTCTGTGAAAGGTCCCTCTGCGACCATCAAATCTCACCATAATGTCGGCGGACTTCCCGATTTCATGAAACTTTCTGTGGTGGAGCCTTTGAATACTTTGTTTAAAGATGAAGTAAGAGAAGTGGGAAGAGCTTTGGAAATTCCGGAGACCATCATTGGCCGACATCCTTTCCCAGGTCCGGGTTTGGCCATTCGAATCTTGGGAGATATTACCGAAGAAAAAGTAAAAACGCTACAGGAAGTAGATCATATTTTCATCCAAGGCTTGAAAAACCACGGGCTGTACGATCAGGTGTGGCAGGCCGGAGCCATTTTGCTTCCTATTCAATCGGTAGGGGTAATGGGCGATGAAAGGACCTATGAGCGAGTAGTGGCCTTGAGAGCGGTTGGTTCAGTGGATGGAATGACTGCCGACTGGATTCATTTGCCGTATGAATTTTTGGGCAAAATGTCCAATGAAATCATCAACCGTGTGAAAGGCGTCAACAGAGTGGTGTATGACATTTCTTCCAAGCCACCGGCAACCATTGAGTGGGAATAATTCGTCCCAGCCGCTTAATTCCTTGAAATTTGTTAAAACCCGTGGCCTCGGCTTCGGGTTTTCTATTTCGGTCCCATTTCGGCTTGGTCTTTGGGATTGGAAATAATGCCTTAAATTTGAAATCAAAGAAGTAATAGACATACCCTTAGGTCAAATGCAAAGAATCTTCCTGGTCATTCTCCTGATTTTTACCCTTCACCAAGGCTTCACACAGGGATTGCCTGAAAATTTCCAACAAGCGAAAAACCAACTTTCCCAAAAAGATTATTGGTCCGCGGTAAATTCGTTTAAGCCTTACCTGGATTATGAAAAATATGGTAATCTGGCCAATTACGCAGCTTTTCATTCTGCCGAGGCCTACCTTCAAGTCAATCAACCCGGCCAGGCGATCGAGGTGTTGCGTCCTGTTTATTCCCGAAACTGGAATCGCTCGGATGAATTGAAATATCTCCTGGCAGTAGGCTATTTCCAAAACAATCAGAATATAGATGCCTTGCGGATAATCAAGCAGATCAAGGATGAAACGATTCTAAAAAAATCCTATGATGCTTCTTTCGAATTTCTAAAAGACGAATCATCAACATTTTTGGTGACGAATCTTCAGGAATTCAAAACCAATGAAGGCTTTTTGGCAGCTTTGGCGAAAGTTCTCCAGGAGAAAGAAATCATGACTGCCGGAGAAAGGGAAGCCTTGAAGGAAATCGCAGGTAGCAATGCTGCTCCGAAAATGGTCAAAGATGAGGTGTTGGACATTGCGGTGATTTTGCCGTTTTCTTCTTCGAATGGATCCCTTTCAGCGCTTTCCTCCGGTGATTTTCTATTCGAGTTGTACCAGGGGATTGAGTTGGGTGTGGAGGAAATGAAAAAGAAGGGGATTAAGGTGAGCCTTCAGACCTTTGATTCCAAGAGAGACCTGAAAGTACTCTCCACTTTGCTGAATGATCCTGCCATCTCCGAAGCAGATGTGATCATTGGCCCCATTTACCCAGATGAATCGACCCTAGTCAGTGAATTTGCCGAGGCAGAGAAAATTCCGTTTGTTCACCCACTTTCCAATTTGGGGGAAAGATTTGAACAAATGACCTACAGTTACTTATTCAGACCTTCGGCCAAATCCATGGTAGATGGGGTGGTCCGAACCCTTAAAACCCAAAATTGGGGGAAAAAAGTAGCGATTGGCTATTCAAACTCCACTCGGGATGAGCGAATGGCCCAGGAACTTACCCTCGAGCTAAGAAAATCAGGATATGAGGTGGTCAAAACTGAAAAAGTGGATCCCCGTTCTGTAAATTCCTTTCTTCAGGATCAGGGGGTAAGCCGTGGAGCAAATTCATTGGTGGATCAGGTGATATTGCTCACGGATGATCCAGCGATCGCACAGCCCACTTTTTCTTTGATCGAAAGTATCACTGCAACGGTCCCGATTTTGGTCATGGATTCCTGGCTTTCCTTCAATTTTGCAAATTATGAGATGCTCGAGTTTCCGAACTTTTATTTCATCTCTAACAATACACCCAAGTTTGGAACCCCGGAAATGAAAACTTTCAAGGAAAGGTTTTACGAAAAATACCTGGCCTATCCCAGTATCAACTCGATTTTGGGTGCCGAATTGATCTATTGGGTTCAGGCGAATACTGACTTAAAATATGGAGTAGGTTTCCGGGAAAATCTGGATCAAAAATCATTTCAACCCGGAAAGTATACTTACGGGTTTAACTTCAGAAATTCTACCAATAATCTTTATTCTCCTATCCTGAAATTGGAAAATGGGGAATTAATACCGTTAAATTAAATCATGCAGATTTCAGAGAGCAAAAGGCTTTTTGCCCAAGCTAAAAATTCCATCCCTGGAGGAGTCAACTCACCCGTTCGTGCTTTTCGCGCAGTCGGAGGAGAGCCTTTATTCATTGAAAAAGCTCAGGGGGCGTTTTTATACGATGTTGATGGGAATGAATTCATCGAGCTGATCAATAGTTGGGGCCCCATGATTTTGGGCCATAATAATCCCATGCTCAAAGAGGCAATTGCCAAAGCCTTGGAAAGCGGGACCTCTTTTGGTGCACCTACGGGAAAGGAAGTCCAAATCGCGGAGTTGATCGTGGAGATGGTCCCTTCTGTAGAAAAAGTCCGGATGGTCAATTCCGGTACCGAGGCCACGATGTCAGCCATTCGTGTGGCAAGGGGATTTACCGGTCGGGATAAATTCATAAAAATGGAAGGACACTACCATGGGCATGGAGACTCATTTTTAATTTCCGCGGGTTCTGGTGCAGTGACCATGGGTAATCCGGATTCCCCAGGAGTGACCCAAGGGACAGCCAAAGACACCCTTTTGGCGCCTTATAACAATCTGGAGGCAATAGAAAGATTAGTCGATGCCAATAAGGGAGAAATTGCGGCATTGATCCTGGAGCCTGTTCCCGGTAATATGGGCTTGGTTCTTCCACTACCTGGTTACTTGGAGGGCCTTCGAAAAATCTGTACCCGGGAAGGGATCGTTTTGATCTTTGATGAAGTGATGACAGGATTCAGATTGGCGCCCGGTGGGGCACAGGAACTTTTCGGAGTCACTCCTGACATGACCACTTTAGGAAAAATCATCGGAGGCGGAATGCCTGTGGGGGCCTATGGAGGGAAAAAGGAAATCATGGATTTTGTCTCTCCGGCAGGTCCAGTGTATCAAGCCGGCACACTTTCCGGAAATCCAATTGCCATGGCTGCAGGCCTGACGATGCTGACATATTTAAAGGAAAATCCACAGACGTATGGACAGCTTAACTTAATAGGGAGAAAGCTCTCGGAGGGAATTACCAAGATAAACCTTGACCTAAGGCTGGAATTCACTTTAAATCATTTGGGAAGTATGTACTCTTTGTTTTTTACCTCCAATCCTGTGGTGGATTTTGAGTCAGCCAAGAGTTCGGATACCGCCATGTTTGGAAGGTATTTTCAAGCAATGCTGAAAAGAGGAGTTTATTTAGCCCCAAGCCAATTTGAAAGCCTCTTTTTGTCGACGGCCTTGTCCGATGACTTGATTCAGAGAATTTTAGGGGCTCATCGGGAAAGCATGGAGGAGATTTTCTCTTAAAATACCAGGTGAACCTTCATTTCGAAAACCTTCAAAAATACCCTATTTAGGGTATTTTTGAAGGTTTTTTTCTTTTTCATCTTTGCAAAGCAAAATCCGAAAGACACTTTGAAAGATGTCCCATCCATTCAAAAGACCTTCTGGAAGTAATTCCTAAAATCGGATTTTATGGAATTGAAAAATCCTAAATCCTATTTTTTCACCTATTTTTTCTTAGAGGCTGTCACTTTGTGAAGGCAGCCTCTAATTTCTTTTGCTAGGGCCAGATGAGAACTTTTCGACCTTTTCAAAAAAAGAAATCAAGGATTAATGTAAAATTTTCGGATCGTTTTAGTGAATTGCCTTAACTTCTGGATTCAACCTTTCACCACCAAACCTTAGTGATATGCGCCTCAAAATTCTTGGTTTAGCAGCATGCCTTTTGGGGATTGAGTTCTCTCTTCAGGCACAGCAAATAGATCAATCTTATAATGACAAAATAAAGGAATACACCACGGATACCCGCTTCCTGCCAAGTTCTGTGTTGAATTTGGTCAGCCATCCCAGTATTCCTTCCCCTTCCAAACATTTCGGACAGATCATCGGAGCTCCGGGGGTGATGCATCATACTCAGGACATTTATGGCTATTACCAAGCTTTGGCCAAGGCCTCACCCCTCCTGCAAATCAAGCAAATAGAAACTACCGAAGAGGGAAGGCCGATTTACGTGGTCATCATCGGAAATGAAGAAAGCATGACCAATCTGGATACCTATAAAGGATATTTGGATGAATTGGCCGACCCAAGGGAAATTGATGCTGACAGGGCCGAAGAAATTTTTGAAAAGGCAAAACCAATTTACTACCTCAATGGTGGCTTGCATTCTACGGAAATGGGATCTCCCGAAATGTTAATGGAGCTCGCCTATCGACTGATCACCAGCGAGGATAAATCCATCAAGCAGATTCGGGAAAACGTGATCGTCCTGATCAATCCGGTTTCTGAGCCGGATGGCCGGGACAAAGTGGTGGATTGGTATCATCGGTATTCCAAGCATAGAACGGAATGGGAGGACGGATTTCCCAGATCTGCTCCCTATTGGGGAAAATATGTCTATCATGACAATAACCGTGACGGATTGCAAGTTTCCCAAGCTTTGACCAAGGCTATTTTTAATATCTTCTACGAATGGCATCCTACGGTCATGCTGGATTTGCATGAATCAGTCCCATTGCTTTACATTTCTACGGGGACTGGGCCTTACAACGAGCAAGTCGATCCGGTGACCATAGGAGAGTGGCAAATCATGGCAAACCATGACATTACTACCCTGGCGGCTCAGGGGATGCCGGGAGCATTCACTTGGGCATTTTATGACGGGTGGTGGCCTGGGTATGGAATTTGGGTCGCCAATAACCACAACTCCAACGGGAGATTTTACGAAACCTTCGGCAATGCCGGCGCCAATACCTATTTGAGAGATTTATCAAAATCCAGATATGCTGGAGATCCTGCGACAACCCGGGAATGGTATCGTCCGGATCCACCTTCGGAAAAAGTGTATTGGTCAGCCCGAAACAATGTGAATTATATGCAGGCAGGGGTTTTGGCTTCGCTAACCTATGCTGCGCAAAATGGGGAGCAACTCTTGCGGAATTTCTACCAAAAAGGGGTCAATTCCATTCGAAAAGGGAAGATGGATGGACCCAAGGCTTACCATATTCCCGCTTCTCAAAAGGATCCTGCCATGGCAGCGTATTTGGTCAATCAATTGAGAGCCCAGGCTATCGAGGTCCATGCCGACGGGAAAGGGGATTATTATGTCTTGTTGGACCAACCCTACCGAAACTTGGCCGTGACATTGCTTTCTGAACAGAATTACCCCAAGGACGCCAAATTCCCTCCCTACGACGACATTGCCTGGACTTTGAGCTATCTCTATGGAGTAGATGTTAAGGCCAAGGATTCCATTGATTTCGACAGAAGTCAATTGACTTTGCTAGGTCAGGATGTCAAGTATGCCGGAAAGGTGACCGGCAGCGGTTCCAATTATTTCATTTCGTATAGTGCCCAGAATACAGTTTTACCGGCATTGTATTGGATCCGGGAGCAGCAAAAGTCCGTTGAATTGCAAGTGCTGGAAAAGCAATGGATTTCAGGCTCTGATACGCTTCAGGCCGGTTCCGTCTGGATCAAAGGATTGTCTTCCTCTCTAGCCGAGGAGCTGGGTCAAAAGTTTGGACTGGACCTGGTAAGAACTGGGAAAGCTCCGGCCGCTGAAAATAGTCATCTGGTCAAGCTACCCCGTGTGGCCATATATCACAATTGGTTCTATACCCAAGATGAAGGTTGGTCCAGATTTACTTTTGAGCAAAGAGGAATTCCATACACTTCTATAGACAAGGATGACCTTAAAGCTGGAAATCTGAGCGCCAGATTTGATGTGATTTTGGTGCCGAGGTCCAGAGGGGAAGTTTCGGACTTTATCCATGGGGTGGATTCCCGGTTTGGGCCCATGCCGTATACCAAGACAGATGAATTCCCTCATCACGGATTTCCGGATTCCACAGAGGATATGACTGGAGGCCCAGGGTTTATGGGGATTGAAAATCTGAAGAAGTTTATAGAAGAAGGTGGAGTTGTTATTACTTTGGATAATTCAACCAAAATGGTGGCCGAAACTGGAATCACCCGGGATTTGGAGGCCTACAATGCTTCCGGGCTATTCCATCCGGGATCCGTGGTCACAGTCAATGCTAAAGATTCTTCCAGTCCCTTGCTTTATGGATTTCCTGAAGTTTTCTCCGTCTTTAGAGGAAATGGCCCCTTGTATCAGGTGGAATTGGCCAAGAGAAATCAGATGGTATTGCAGTATGGAACCAAGCCTTTGAAGGATGAAGAACCCTACACCGGTGAGATCATGGGAATGGAAAAACCTGCCAAGAAAGCGGACAAAAAGGAGTCAGAAGGGAAGGCCGTGCCGTATGTTCGGTCAGGAATGGTAAGAAACGAGCAAACCATCATCGGGCACGGAGGTATATTTAATGTGCCGGTTGGAAAAGGCAGAATCATCGCCTTTACCTTTGATCCTTTGCATCGGTTTTTGAATCATCACGATGCGCCTTTGGTTTGGAATGCCTTGATCAATTGGAATCATTTGGGGGATTAAAGAGTTTTTGGTTGTCGGTTGTCGGTTGTCGGTTGTCGGATGGTTCGACAAGCTCATCACTACAATTCTCTGATGAATTTCGAATTGGGAACGGCTTTGAGGAACATTTTCTAATAAAATCCCTTTCTCTATAAGTACCAACTGATCAAGAACGAAAATCTTGACCAGAACAATTCAAACATTTAATACAAAAAATATATGTCTGTAAAAGTATATGGTATCAAAAACTGTAATACCATGAAAAAGGCCTTTGATTTTCTAAATGAAAAAGGAGTGTCTTATGAATTTATCGATTACAAAAAGCAAAAGCCTACCGCAAAACTATTGCAATCCTTTTTAGAGAAAACCAACTTAAGCGCCTTGGTCAACAAACAAGGAACCACCTATCGCAAAATGGACGAGTCCCAAAAGGCTGATTTGGAAAAAGAAAAAACGGCTATTCCTCTTTTGGTAGAAAATTCAAGCATGATCAAAAGACCGGTGATTATCTATCCTGATGGGAGTCTGACATTGGGATTCGATCCTGAGAAAATTGAAGAAAAACTATAAGAGGATTTAGAACCTCTCCAAAGTTAAACTAGCATACCACACAAAAGACAAGGCCTGAAATTTTTCAGGCCTTGTCTTTTCATTTTTGAGGTGGGAAATAATCCGGAAGGTTTTTTAAAATATCCTCCGTCATGGCATTCAGATCATAGTCCGGCTTCCAACCCCAGTCTTGTCTTGCTCTGCTGTCGTCGATACTGTCTGGCCAAGAGTCAGCGATGGCTTGTCTGAAGTCAGGTTTGTACTCGATTTGAAAGTCTGGGATATGCATTTTGATACTTTCGTAAATTTCTCTGGGGGCAAAGCTCATCCCGGAAAGATTGTAGCTGGATCTGATTTTTACAGACTCTCTTGGAGCATTCATCAGTTCAAGGGTCGCTTTGATGGCATCCGGCATATACATCATCGGAAGGTAGCTGTCTTCTCTGAGAAAGCATTCAAACTTTTCATCTGCCAAAGCCTTGTGGTAAATATCCACCGCATAATCCGTGGTACCTCCTCCAGGAAGGGATTTGTATCCGATGAGTCCAGGATATCTCAAGCTTCGGACATCGACACCGTATTTTTCAAAATAATATTCACACCATCTTTCGCCAGCTTGCTTGCTGATCCCATAGACAGTGTTGGGTTCTTTGACGCAGTATTGGGGAGTGTCAATTTTAGGAGTATTCGGTCCAAATACAGCAATGGAAGATGGCCAGTAGATTTTGTCGAGTTTAAGATCTTTGGCCAACTCGAGAACGGAAAGTAGGCTGTCCATATTCAAGTGCCAGGCGAAATGTGGGTTTTTCTCCCCAGTGGCAGAAAGGACTGCAGCCAAATGGTAAATCTGAGTAACCTTTTCTTCTTTGACCAAATCACGGACTCCCTCCTTATTCAGGACATCCAGGACTTCGAATCGGCAATAGTCAAATTCGGCTTTGGCGGAGTCTCGAAGGTCTGTGGCGATGACCTGGTCTCCACCAAACTGATCTGCGAGTGATTTGGTAAGTTCTGAGCCAAGCTGTCCAGCGGCTCCAATGACTAGGATTTTTTCCATGTGTTCTCGATTCCAAAACCCATCAAATATGCCTTGAGGGGTTTTTGTTTATATTTGGGTTTGCTTGCGCAAAAGTAGTAAAAATCACCTCTCCGCCCTTGTTTTTTGAGGAGTGGTAGTCCAAAATTTAATAACCAATCGATATTCGAATCATGTACGATCAGATCAAACCCAAATTAGAACAAGAGCTTAAATCCATCGAAGAGGCTGGCCTTTTCAAGAAGGAAAGAGTCATCACTTCTCCTCAGGCAGCGTCAATAACCATTGCAGGAGGCCAGCAAGTATTGAATTTTTGTGCCAATAATTACCTCGGTCTTTCTTCTCATCCCAAAGTAATTGAAGCAGCCAAAAAGGCCATTGATTCGCATGGTTTTGGGATGTCTTCCGTCCGATTTATCTGTGGTACTCAGGATATTCACAAGGAGTTGGAAAGGAAAATCTCTGAATTTTTGGGAACCGAAGATACCATTTTGTATGCCGCCGCATTTGATGCGAATGGAGGGGTTTTCGAGCCAATCTTAGGTCCAGAGGATGCGATTATTTCAGATGCCTTGAATCATGCCTCCATTATTGACGGGGTGAGACTTTGCAAAGCCATGCGTTACCGCTATGAGCACAACAACATGGAGGACCTTGAAAAACAACTTCAGGATGCAAATGCAGCAGGTGCAAAGCAAAAAATAATTGTCACGGATGGAGTTTTCTCGATGGACGGTACAATTGCCCAGTTGGATAAAATCGTAGAACTGGCTGAAAAATACCAGGCTTTGGTCATGTCCGATGAATGTCATTCCACCGGTTTCATGGGTAAAACGGGTCGTGGAGTTCACGAATTTCGAGGAGTGATGGGCAAGATTGACATCATCACCGGAACCTTAGGCAAGGCTTTGGGAGGAGCTTCCGGAGGGTTTACTTCAGGACGAAAAGAGATCGTTGAACTTTTAAGGCAAAGGTCCAGACCCTATTTGTTCTCCAATACTTTGGCGCCTTCCATTACTGGAGCTTCCATAGCCGTTTTTGACCTATTGTCTGAGACTACCGAATTGAGAGATAAGCTGGAAGAAAACACCAAATACTTCCGAGCCAAAATGACCGAGGCTGGATTTGACATCAAACCAGGTGAGCATGCGATCGTTCCGATCATGCTTTACGATGCAGTTCTTTCCCAAAAAATGGCAGAAAAGCTTTTGGAAAAAGGAATCTATGTGATTGGATTTTATTATCCTGTGGTACCAAAAGGTCAGGCAAGAATCCGGGTGCAGATTTCAGCCGGACATGAGCGGCATCATTTAGATCAGGCTATTCAGGCTTTTGTAGAAGTAGGAAAGGAATTGGGCGTGATCAGCTGAAATATTTGAGGTAAAAAAACAGGCTGCCTTTTAAGTTAAGGGCAGCCTGTTTTATTTGGCGGTTAATTTTAACCGATTTCTTTTGGCCAGCTCGTATTCGGTGAGGTTTTCAAAGCGGTCTTCCAAGTCCTCATTGTTGAGGTAATCGTTGATGGTCTCCCGGACTTCCTGGAAGGAAAGGTTATGAAGTACCTTTCCGTTCTTCATCATGGAGACCTGCCCAGTTTCCTCCGAGATTACCAAGATCAATGCGTCTGTTGCTTCAGACATGCCTATGCCGGCTCGATGCCTCAGCCCAAATTGGGCAGGAACCTCTCGCTCAGTGACCGGCAAAATACACCTCGCGGCCTTGATTCGTCCGTTGTGAATGATGACTGCTCCATCATGAAGAGGGCTGAATTTATTGAAGATGGAGACCAACAGTCTTTTGGAAAGTTCTGCATCCAGTATGTCACCGCTTTCCGCATAGAATTTCAGTTCAGTACTGCTTGAAATGACCATTAATGCACCAGTGTTTGTTCCTGCGAGGGTTTTGGTAGCATCGATGATGGGAGAGATATTGAAGGCGGAATTTTCTCTTTTTCTCCAAAAAAACAGAATGTCCTTCCAGAGGTTGTCATTGGACAGAAAAGATGATCTGCCGATCAAAAGCAAGAATTTCCGGATTTCAGGAGCAAAAATGATAATCGCTGCGATCACACCCACGCCCATAAACTGTCCCAAAATCGCAGAAAGCAGCTCCATTCGGACAGCTCTTACCAATAAATAAATCAGGTAAATAGAGAGGAATCCCAAAAAGATTTTGATCGCGACACTGCCTTTCAGCAATTTGTAGACTTGATACAAAAGCGCAGCCACCAACGCAATATCAATCATATTGACGATGGAGATATCTAAAAATCCTATTTTAAAAAGCAGGTTCAAGGGTATAGTTGTTCGTATAGTTTAATCGTTTCTTTAGCTTCCTTTACGTCGTGTACTCTTAGGATGTTCGCCCCGTTGATCAGGGAATACATGTTCAAGGCTGTTGTCCCATTCAGTGCCTCATCTGCTGAGATACTTAGGCTCTTGTAGATCATGGATTTCCTGGAAACTCCTACTAAAAGTGGAAGTCCAAAAACCCGAAAAGAGTTCAGGTTTCTCAATAATTCGAAATTCTGTACCTGAGTTTTTGCAAATCCAAAACCTGGATCTATGATTACATCTTTGATGCCAAGTTTTTTAAAAATCTCCACTTTTTCAGCAAAATAATACAAAATTTCAGGTAAAAAACTTCCGTATTCTGTAAGTTTTTGCATGTTTTTGGGATTTCCTTTCATATGCATGGCCAAATAGGGTAAACCTGACTTGGCTACCACTTCCAATATCTCCGAATCCAGGTTTCCTGCGGAAATATCATTGATCAAATCCGCACCTTCCGTAATAGCGGATTGAGCAACTTTGCCTCTAAAAGTATCTACTGAAATGAGGGCTTCCGGGAACTCATTTTTGATCCAACGTACCGCAGGACTCACTCGGTCCACCTCCTCCTGTACAGAAATTTCCATGGCACCAGGCCTGGAACTATAGCCTCCCAGGTCCAAAAAATCAGCTCCTTCTTCCAGCATTTTTCTGGCTTGGGTGAGCACTTGCTCTTGGGAAACTTTAATTCGGCTTTTCTCAAAAAATGAATCCGGGGTCAGATTGATGATCCCCATTATTTTTGGCTTTTCTAAGCTAATAAGCCGTCCCTTAATTTGAAGTGTATATTTTTGGGGAAATAATTTATCTTCGAAAAAAGAAGGCGGACAGGATCCGTGCAGCATTAACATTAACGATTTTGGAGACTCAAACCAGCAACGAATATACGCAAGTAATCGCCCGATGTAAAGAACTCTTTCGTAAGAAAACCCTCGATTACGGAACGGCCTGGAGGATTCTCAGACTTCCTTCCATTACAGATCAGATTTTCATCAAAGCCCAAAGGATTCGATCCATTCAGGAAAAAGGCAGCCAAAAAGTAGGAGATCCCATTGTGGATGAATTTGTGGGCATCATCAATTATTGTTTGATTGCCCTGATTCAGATTTCCTTGAAGGAGGAAGAGAAACTCGAAATTCCATTTGAAGAACTGGAGCCACTTTACGATCAATGGGCTGCTGCAACCAAAGGACTTCTTGAAAATAAAAATCACGATTATGGAGAAGCCTGGAGAGATATGCGGGTAGCCTCTATGACAGATATTATTCTGATGAAACTGTTCCGGGTAAAGCAAATTGAAGATAATCAAGGCAAAACCATCGTCTCAGAAGGTATTGAGGCAAACTATCAAGATATGATCAATTATGCGGTTTTCTGCTTGATCAAACTGGGGTATCCTGAAACCAGGCTTGCCTGAATCGTCAATGCTCAGCAGGATATTACCCATGAATATTTCATTTGACCTTTAGAAAAATCATCTTATGACTAGACAAGGAATTCTTTGGCTCCTCCGGATTTTGGTTGGCGGGCTTTTTATATTTTCAGGACTGATCAAGGTCAACGATCCTGTCGGTACGGCGATTAAGCTGGAGGAATACTTCGATGTATTTTCAAATGACATCGCTGGGTTTTTCTATTATTTCAAACCTTTTGCCCTGTATATTGGAGTGGTCTTGGTCGTAGCAGAGGTCGTTTTGGGAGTGATGCTGATTTTGGGAGTTAAGCTAAAACAAACAGTTTGGGCTTTAGGGTTGATGATCTTGTTTTTCACATTTCTTACGTTTTATTCTGCTTATTTTAATAAAGTGACTGATTGCGGATGCTTTGGAGACGCGATAAAATTGACCCCTTGGGAGTCTTTTTACAAGGATGTTATCCTCTTGGTGATGATTACCTTTTTGTTCATTTTTAGAAATCACCTACCAGAAAATACCCCCAAATGGGCTTCCAATGTGACTTGGGTTGTCTTGGTAGTGTCTTTCGGACTTGCATATTATGCTATTCAAAATCTTCCGTTTATTGACTTTAGAGCCTACAAGGTTGGTGTAAATATTCCGGTGAATATGCAGCCTTCTGCTCCTTTAGAATATACCTATGTGATGAAAAGAGGAGAGGAAGTTGTGGAATTTGACCAGTATCCCAGCGAGGAAGGTTTGGAGTTTGTGGAAATGGTGCTTAAAAATCCAGAGGCACTCCCAAAAATTTCTGATTTCGCAGTATGGAATGCGGAAAGTGACCAGACGGAATTCCTCTTTGCAGGCAATAAAGTTCTTATTCTGAGTAGCAACCTAGGCAAAATGAGTTTGTCAAATCTGGATAAATTGACTGAGTTGGTGAAATCTTTGGAAGGAGCTCCCTTGGACATTGTCTTTGTAGCGGCGGCTCCCCAAGAAGAAATTGATGCATTCTTGAACCAACAGAATTGGAGCGTTTTTGGCCTTCAGGCAGATGCCACGGTAGTCAAGACCATCATGCGGTCCAATCCTGGGATAATGGTCCTAAAAAATGGTGTGGTTATGGGAAAATACCATCACAACAATACTCCTGAGGCTACTGAGGTATTGGATTTGTTTTTATGAACAAAGAGCTAAAAGTCGTTTTGGTAGGACTTCCGGGTTCTGGGAAAAGTACTTTTGGAAGACAGCTTGCGGATCACATGAGCTTTCCCTTTGTGGATTTGGATCATCAAATTGAAGCCAAGACCCAGTCTAAAATTTCCGAAATTTTTGCCTTCCAGGGAGAGGGAAAATTTAGAGAGGTCGAGTCCGAAGTGCTTGAGGAATTACTTTCCCGGGAGGAATCCTTTGTATTGGCAACCGGTGGAGGGGCTCCCTGCTTCAATGACAATATGGATTTGATCAATGAAAAATCCATTTCCGTGTATTTGGATGTACCGCTTTCGGCAATTTCAGCCAGAATCCAATCCTCCAGGGTTCAAAACAGGCCGATGTTTCAGGGGTTGGATCAGGGAGAAATCACTCTTAAACTCAAAAATTTACTTTCTCAGCGGGAGTATTTTTATAATCAGGCAAAAATAAAACTCAGCGGAGAGGATTTTTCCGCTGAGCTTTTGATGTATGAATTGATCAACCAGTTTAGAAATTAAATCCAAAAGTCAACACGCCTGAGGTTAGGCTGTTATTCACCTCTGTGACTGGGCCGTAATTAAATCCGTTATCATCAAGCACCTGATAGCTTCGGTAGAGTGAGGAGTATTTTTGATTGACTACAGCCAAATCAATGGTAAAAGAATTGATTTTAAACCCAATCCCGCCACTTAATAATTGACCGCTTTGGTCAAAATTTCCCGAATTGGTATAGGGGTCTCCTATAAAGCTGTACCCCCCTCTTAGCCGGATTTTATTGATCCATGCTTCGCCGCCAATTCTGAAATTTACGGTGCTTCCATATATGTCTCTGATGACATTATTATCAGGATCCGCATTGAAATCATTGGAATTTACCCTGGCCATACTGTAGTCTACCCAGTCCACATCGGCAGAAATGAATCCATTCTTTCCAAAAAAGAAAGTAGCTCCACCGCCGATCTTTAGCGGCGTATTCAGGCCATAATTGCTGATGACGATATCGGAAAAGGCTTCTTGATTTCCTAAAGTCACATCTTCCTCTTCGTAGTAATAATTGTCGTAATTGGCGAACATGGCCGCATCATATTGCTCGCTCATGGTATACCATGTAGGAGTCTGGAATACGAATCCCAAATTCAAATTGTCCATGGGCTTATAAATCAAGCCTAGATTTAAATTCACTCCAAAACCGTCAATGAAAAGGTTTTCCCGAAGGGAGGAGTTGATTAAGGGTTCATCCGCAAATTCCTCATTGTAAACTTTGAAGGAGGCATACGAAATGGTACGCAATCCCAAGCTTCCGCCTACAAATACTTTGTGATTGAAATTTGCGCCATAGCCAAAAGAGATTTGGTTGGCGCTTCCTTCTTGCCGAACATTTTCATCCTGGAATGGAAAACCCAAAATGAATGAATCATAGGTGTTGGGGTTTTGGATTGGGTTCCCATTTTCATCTCTTGTGACCGGGTTGATTTGATAGGTTTGATAAGCCAAACCGGTGATTCCATAGTTTTCAATTTGGTTCTCTGGGATTCCAAAGGAGTCTTGTAGGTAAAAGTCCAGGATGGAGCTTTCGCCTTGTATGTTCGAGAAATATCCAAACTCTGTATTAAAGTTTGCGATCCTTTGAATGCTAAAACCCCAAGCCCCACCTTTGAAAGCACCGGATTCCATGATGCCTTTTGGTTTGGCTCCCACATATGCTACCAGAGGAAGAGAGAAATTACTGGTGTTATAGGAACGGGGTTGATCCAAATATCGAGTATCTACAGCCCAGTCTGTAAACCCAAGGCTAAAACTCACCTCTGAGGTCCTGAAAAAAGCCAGTCCGGCAGGGTTACCTGCGATGTTGGAAACATCTCCACCTAATGACCATTGTGTGCCACCGATGCCGACAATTCTAGCAGATCCTGAGGGTACCGTTCTTCCAAAGCGATAGGCATCTTCAAAATAACCACTTTGGGCTTGAGCAAAAGAAAAGAAAACGGGAAATACGATAAGAAGAGCTACTAATTTCTTCATGTATTTGGTGAATTGGGTTTCGTTAATAACGGAAGATTGGGAATGATGGTCTTACAATTTTGAAAAAAAAAAGGGGAATTAATTCCCCCTTCCTCCTCTGGATCCACCGGAACTCGATCCGGAAGATCCACCGGAACTTCTGCTTGGTGCGCTCATTCCTCCTCCACCGGAGGAGCTTCTGCTCGGAGCGCTAAAACCACCTGAATTAGAATTAGATCTAGAAGGTGCTACTGACCTGTTGTAGGTAGGAGCGGTAGATCTATTGTAAGATGGACTAGTCGATCTGTTATAGGATGGACTAGCAGATCTATTGTAGCTTGGACTAGTGCCTCTGAAGGAATCGTAAGTACTTCTGCCTCCTCTAGATGGTGAAGAATAAGTTCTTGAGTCTAGGGAAGGGTAAGAAGACGAAGGTCTTGCAGAAGGAATGCTTGATCGGGATCTGGTATAGCTGGAACGATCCGCTGCAGCAGAATTTACATTTCTGGTAGTCGATACTCTACTTCTACCCGAATTATAATAGTCATTCTGGGAGCTTCCAAAATCTCGGCTTGCTGTTCTGGAGTTTTCTGATGCCACAACTCTTCTTGCAGATGGATTCAATCCTGTCGCAGTGGCTCTATTTTGTGCTCGGGTAGTGGATGGAGTCAAAGCAGCCTGTCTAGCAGAAGTACCTACCCCGGCAACAGAAGAACCTCTGGTCGGTCTGGCACCATAAACAACTCGTCTGTTTCCATATTCCCCGCCTGGCAAAATGTAGGAAGGATAGCCTGGATAAACGGGGTAAACCGGATAGCCCCAGCCATACATCGGATATCCCCAACCGTATCCTGGGTAACCCCATCCATACATTGGATAACCCCAACTAGGAAACATTGGATATCCCCATCCAAACCCGAGACTCATGTTAAATCCAAGTGGATATCCCCAGCCGAATCCCATATATGGAGACATTCCCCATCCAAATGGGCTAAATCCAAATCCTAGCCCAAAATTGAAATTGATATTGGGCGAGGAATTAGAATTTCCATTAGCGGAAGAATAATAATTATCGTATGCATTGATATTGGCCGAGGATTGATTTACCTGGCCCTCATCAAAATAAACAGTTCCACTTTCCTCGGGAGCTGTGCTAGTTTGATACCTGGAAATGTATTCAGGATTGACATTTCTGGAACTGAAGTTCTCTTGTAATTGGCTTGGGCTTTGACTCAAAGATTCGAAAGTCTTTGGCGTGTTGTTTTCCACCGCATATTGGGTGGCAATTCTTGCGTCAGACGCCATAAAGTACAGGTTATCCTGAGCTCCGTTCATAGCCATTTTGTTGGTGCTGCAAGAGCTTAAAATGCCTGCACTGAGAAGAAGCGAAAGAGATATTTGGGGGATAATCTTCATAGTTGAAGTTTGGTTTGGTACTTTCTTATACGAGCTGATTAGCCTGAGGTTATACTTTTTGGTTTATATTTGCCAGCCCTAATTAAGCAAAATTAACCACATTTCTATATCCCTCAAAACCTAATGAGTAAAGGACTACCCAAACGGAGCGAAGATTATTCTCTCTGGTATAATGAACTGGTCAAAAGAGCCGATCTGGCAGAAAATTCAGCTGTACGTGGATGTATGGTAATCAAACCCTACGGTTATTCGATCTGGGAAAAAATGCAGGCTGAATTGGATCGTATGTTTAAGGAAACGGGCCATACCAATGCTTATTTTCCACTTTTTATTCCAAAATCTTATTTGAGCAAGGAAGCTTCCCATGTGGAAGGATTTGCTAAAGAATGTGCTGTAGTTACCCATTATAGGCTCAAAAATGCCGAAGATGGCTCAGGAGTGACCGTGGATCCAGAGGCCAAGTTGGAAGAAGAGCTAATCGTAAGACCAACTTCCGAAACAGTCATTTGGAGTACTTATAAAAACTGGATTCAATCGTACAGGGATCTCCCTCTTTTAGTCAACCAATGGGCCAATGTGGTTCGATGGGAGATGAGAACCCGCTTGTTTTTAAGAACTGCTGAATTTCTTTGGCAAGAAGGTCATACTGCTCATGCAAGTGCAAAGGAAGCCATGGAAGAGACGGTTCAAATGATGAATGTCTATGCCCAATTTGCGGAGGAATTTATGGCCCTTCCTGTCGTAAAAGGCAGAAAGACTGAAAATGAGCGCTTTGCCGGAGCAGACGAAACCTTCTGTATCGAGGCAATGATGCAAGACGGAAAAGCTCTCCAAGCGGGTACCTCTCATTTCTTGGGTCAAAATTTCGCAAAAGCCTTTGAAGTGAAGTTTGCTACCAAAGAAGGAGGACTGGATTATGTTTGGGGGACTTCCTGGGGAGTTTCTACTCGATTGATGGGGGCTTTGATTATGGCTCATTCAGATGACAATGGACTGGTTTTGCCTCCCAAATTAGCCCCCATTCAGGTGGTGATTGTTCCAATATATAGAGGTGAAGCTGAATTGGAAGCGATTTCTTCGAAGGCCAAAGAAATCATGGCAGAACTTCGCAAGAGAGGGATTTCTGTGAAGTTTGATGATAGGGATACGCATAAGCCAGGCTGGAAATTTGCCGAATATGAACTTAAAGGAGTTCCTGTTCGAATCGCCATGGGACCGAGGGATCTCGAAAATGGAACACTTGAAATTGCCCGGAGAGATACCTTGACCAAAGAATCCTTTGCGTTGAGTGAAATGCCGGTTGGGGAAAAGATTTCTTCTCTTTTGGAAGATATTCAATCCAACATTTATCAGAAGGCCTTTGAATTCCGAAATGAAAAAACCACTGAAGTGAATTCCTGGGAGGAATTTCAGCAGGTGCTGGAGGAAAAAGGAGGGTTTCTTTCTGCCCATTGGGATGGAAGCCCAGAGACGGAAGAAAAGATCAAAGAATTGACAAAGGCAACGATCCGCTGCATTCCTTTGGATCAAAAAGAAGAAGAGGGAAAGTGTATTTTCTCCGGCAAGCCTTCGAAAGGCAGAGTTTATTTTGCAAAGGCTTATTAATTCAGAAACCCGGAATTTCCGGGTTTTCTTTTTGAATGGCATTAGTTTTCACCAATAGTAGTATTTTAGTCCATCTACAGCACAGATATTATGGATATTCTCATTCTTTCCAGCCTCCTATTCATCGGCCTAATCCTGTTGATGGTGGAGATGCTATTTATTCCTGGGACTACTATTGTCGGTATTCTGGGGTTTTTGGTGTCCCTGGCAGGTGTAGCTTTTGCATTTCTCAAATTTGATTACAATTCGGCACTTTGGATTACGGCTGGAGCAGCGGTAGTAAATCTTGGCGCAGTATGGTATGGGTTTTCATCGGGAGTTTGGAATAAATTTTCTCTGAAATCTTCCATCCAAGGAGGAGCCTTTGACGGCCGTACTTCCGGATTGCAAGTTGGGATGAAAGGAAAAGCCATTTCGGATATCAAACCTTTTGGAAAGGTTGTTTTTGAAGATGCGGTGTTTGAGGTGAAATCTGAGGAAGGATTCATCGAAGTCGGAAAAAATGTGGAAATTGTCAAAATCGATCAAAACAAAATTTTAGTCAAATACTATGGATCCATCTAGTTCAATGTTTGTATTGGTGGCTGCTTTTGCAGGCATTATACTCCTGTTTATCTTTTTATATTTTGTACCGGTCAATCTTTGGATTACGGCTCAATTTGCCAATGTCCGGGTTGGTATCGGGGAATTGATCGGGATGAGAATCCGAAAAGTGCCGCCTAGTGTCATCGTGAATTCTTTGATCACGGCTACCAAGGCCGGACTCCAATTGACGACCAATGAACTGGAGACGCATTACTTGGCCGGGGGAAATGTCCCCGCTGTGATCCGGGCATTGATTTCGGCAGATAAGGCAAACATCAGCCTGAGTTTCAAGCAAGCCACTGCGATTGACTTGGCAGGGAGGGATGTTTTTGAGGCCGTTCAGATTTCGGTAAATCCCAAAGTGATCAATACGCCTAGTGTGGCGGCTGTAGCAGCGGATGGGATCCAGTTGATTGCTAAAGCAAGAGTAACTGTTCGGGCTAATATCGCCCAATTAGTTGGAGGTGCGGGGGAGGAAACCATTCTGGCTAGAGTAGGGGAAGGAATTGTCACTTCAATTGGCTCTGCCGCCACGCACAAGTCTGTGTTGGAAAATCCGGACAAGATTTCCAAACTGGTACTCCAAAGAGGTTTGGATGCAGGAACTGCCTTTGAGATCCTTTCCATTGATATCGCCGATATAGACGTAGGAACCAACATCGGGGCAAAACTCCAAATTGATCAAGCCTCCGCAGACCTAAAAGTAGCAGAGGCAAAAGCCGAGGAAAGAAGAGCCATGGCGGTCGCTTTGGAACAAGAAAACCGGGCCAAAACCGTAGAAATGAGGGCTAAAGTGATCGAAGCGGAAGCGGAAGTTCCAAAGGCTCTGGCAGATGCCTTCCGAACAGGCAACCTTGGGGTCATGGATTATTATAAAATGGAAAATATCAAAGCTGATACCACCATGAGGGACTCCATTGCCAATCCAGAAAAGGATTCCAAAGATTCCAGCGGAAACAAAGGAGAAAAGAAATAAAAAAAAGGGAGCGATCAGGCTCCCTTTTTTCGTTTCCCGCTTTTAGAATCCTCCACAGGAATCACCACAGGTACATAAAGTTCTTTTAGCAATATTCGGCCGTTGGACCAATCTGGAACAATGGCTTCATAATTCATCGGAAAGATGACATCACCCGAATCTTTGACCGCACCGACTTTTCCTTCTTTTCCCAGAAGGACAAAATCCTTGTTTTCAAACTGAAGTAAGTCAAACTCCGGTGCTATGACCTCTAGCCCTTCCGGATTAAGAAGTCCTCTTTTTCCGTCTTTTTCGATGACAAAATATCCTTCATTGACCCGGCAGATTTGATCGTAGGGGGTAGAATTGATCCTTTGTCCTGATTTGTCCAAGAGGAAAAGTCCGGAAGAGTTTTTTCCGATGGATTTCCCGGAAATAAACGGCTTGACATCTTCCCATTCCGGGGAGGAAATAAGTTGTCCATTTGAGCTCAGCAAACCCCAAAGAGAAGTTCCATTTTGGAATTCGCCAATCTGCTCTGAAAACTTTTTCACCTGGGAATACTTTGGTTCAATTACCCAAGCCCCTGAGGAATTCACAAAGCCACTCATTCCCTTTTTTGTGGCGGGAAAAAGTCCTTCCGAACCAGGGCCGATCCAATCTGCATCGGATTCTGGTCGGACTAACCAGCCCGACTTTCCCAAAAGGCCGGTTTTGTTTTCGCGAAATCGGATAAAGTAATGGTCCTTTTCCACCAAATTCACTTCTTCCATTCCTACCACATCCAGAAGAATTCCTTTTTCACTCATTACCCGCCTTAATTTTCCATGAATGTATTCCAATAAAAGGTCTCCGTCTTTGGTGATTTTATGGAATGAATTGTAGCTGACATCGGCTTTGATTTCATCTCCTTCAATCAGCAGGTACTGATTTTGATCAAAACCGAAGAAATGGTCATTTCGGGTGTATTCGAGTTGGCTGAGTGTAGGAGGCATTACGTAGTCGCCTTCCAGATTGATCAGTCCATAGCCTGTAGATTCTTTGGCAAGAAGGTATTTTCCGTCATTTTCTTCCAGGAGGTCGTAGGCTTTTTCTGGATTGCTTGATTGCGGGAGAAAATACTTGCCCTGATTTTTGGTGATCACCATTCCCAGCCTGGTAAGTTTTGCGGACTCAAGTGTACCTAGGGAGGTGGTTTTGCCGGAACCTCTTTCAAAAACGAAATATTCATCCCCCTTTTTGGCAAGAAGCCTGGTGATGTAGGATTGAATCTCCTGGTACTCGGGCTTGAGGACTTGCTGGCCGTATTCGTGATAGGCTCCAATTCCTTTAGGGCCCTTGACCAAAATCCAAGGAGAAAGGTATTGGTAAACCTCTTCCCCCTCAAAATTGACTATTGGTACTAAATCTTTGGAAAGCAGAGATAATGAAGATCCCTTTTTGCCGATAATTACCGATTCTGAGAGGATTTTGATTTCATCGTATACCGCTCTGGATTTTAGATTGCCTTGCAAATCATAGGCTTCCCAAGTTTGGGCAGAGAGGGAAAATGAAAATATTCCCAGAAAGAGAATCAGGGAAAGTATTTTAGTCAAGGGTGCGTTCATTCTGGTCAAATCAAAATCGGTTATAAATATAAAAAGGCCAAAGGAACTCCTGTTTACCTTTGGCCTTTTGTGTGGGGATTTTGAATGATTTATTTTTCAGATTTTACCTTTTCCAGGTCGAAAAGATCGGTGATTATTTCGATCATTTCCTCAGCCTGATCTCGCTGGCACGCAGCTCTGAGTTGGACCACGGGTACCTTGAGTATTTTTTGCATCATGCTCTTGGTGATTTTGTCTATGAGGACATATTCTTTCTCATCGGCATTTTTCAGAAACCGACTTAGTTCCTCCTGACGGATCTGCTCCAAGGATTGCTTGAGTTTGTTGATGGTAGGGGAGACCATCATTTCTTTTTTCCAGTTGGAAAACTCCTCTGTACTTTCTTTGATAATCGCTTCCACGGAAGGAATTGCAGCCAGGCGTTTTTCCAATGCCTCGGAAGTTTTACTTCGGATATTGTCCACATTATAGAGAACTACCCCGGGAATGTCCTCTACGGTAGTTTCGATACTTCTTGGCACAGAAAGGTCAATCAAAAGCTTATAACTCTGGATGTCAAACTCCTTGACCATGTTTTTGGTAATGAAAGGATCATGCTTCATGATTGAGCAGACAATGACATCTGCCTCTTTCATGGCCTCGAGGTGATTTTCAAAGGGCACCACTTCAAATCCCAGTTCAGCAGCAATTGCCTCTGCTTTGGATTGGGTTCGGTTGGTGATTTTCACTTTTGCCTGTGGCAAATACACCATGTTTTTGGCCACATCTTCGCCGATTTCACCGACTCCGATCAATAGAATTCGGGGTTCGAAAGTATTTGTGGTGAGGCTTTCTATCAGTTCGATGGTAGCATAAGAAAGGGATGCTGCACCGTCTCGGAAAGCGGTTTCCTGGACGATTCTTTTATTGGTAAAGAATATCGTATGCATCAATCGATGCAGGAAAGGCCCGGCCATTTCACAGTCAGCAGATGTCTGATAGGCTCGTTTGATCTGGTTGGAGATCTGGATGTCTCCGATCACCTGGGCTTCTAAGCCCATGCTTACCCGAAACAGATGCTTGATCGCTTCCCCTTCTTCTCGGAAAACCTCAAAATATTCCAGGTAATTGACCACCTCGGTCAAGCCTTTTTCCAGGCCGATCAGTTTGATGAGCTCAGTACTGAGATCCAATTCGTGGCTGTAATAAACTTCCGTCCTGTTGCAAGTAGACACGATCAAGGTGTCAGTCAAGCTGAAAAACTCCTTGAATTTCAATAGAATACGACGAATTTCACCCTCATCGAGAGAGATCAATTCACGGATCTGAACAGGGGCTGTTTTATGGGAAAGACTAAGCGCTCTAAACTTGGTGTGCATGGTTACAAGTCTTGCAATGCAAATTTAACAGAGAACATTCCCTAAATCTCCGAAATAGGAGTTCATCTGGTTAATTTGGAAATATTCTAAATAGCATGATTTCCAATTTCCAAAATTAGAGTGGATTGACTTATGAATCCAATATGCATAACTTATTGGGAATTGAACTTTTCTATCTGCTTATACTATGGGCCGATTATTCTATTTTTTAAAAACCTATTTAGGATTTTCCCATAAAGAATCCCGGGGTTTCCTGCTTTTGATTCCATTGTTGGGGATTTTGGGGATTTCTCCTTTCGCTTTACGGCAATTCAAAAACCAAAGAGGGGATGCGCTATACGCCGAATATCAGGGGAAATTGGATAGTTTGAGGGAAATGAACGCAGAAATTTTGAGCCCTCCCATGCCTTCTTTTAACCCCGGAGATACCATTTCCAATCCATCGAAAAACCTCGCCTCGAAGGGGCTCCAAAGGATCCCTCTATCCGAGGCAGATTCAGTCACCTTGCAGATTGTTCCAGGGATAGGACCTTCTTTGGCCAGCAGGATTATCAAATACCGGGAAGCTTTGGGAGGCTTTTGTACAAAAAATCAATTGACTGAGATCTTTGGGCTAAAAGAAGAGGTCATTGAAATCATCTGGGAGTATTTTGATTTTGATCAAAAAATCATCCGAAAAATCCCCATAAACACCTGTTCTCTGGACGATTTAGCCAAACACCCTTACATTTCATATCAAGAAGCCAAAGTCCTAATTGCTTTTCGGAATCAGCATGGCCAATTCCACGAATCAGGTGATCTATTGAAAATCAAAATTTTCAAAAAAGAATGGGTAGATCAGGTCAGTCCTTATTTGGACTTTACACGATAAACCAAGGATTAGATGATTTTTTGGAAGATATTTGAGCCATGAACTCAGATTCCGGAAAGGATTTTAAACTGCCCGTGCTAAACCTTCCACCCATTGAACCATCTATGAAATTTGAGCAGGGTAAGTTTTGGATTTTTGATTCCTTGAGAAAGAAACATTTGGTGCTTACTCCGGAAGAATGGGTTCGGCAGCATTGGATTAATTTCCTGATTGAACACAAAGGATACCCAAAAGGCCTTTTTGCCTTGGAGAAAGGGTTGAAATACAATAGTTTACAAAAGAGAACAGATTTAGTTGTATTTGACCGGGAAGGAAATCCCTTTTTACTGGTGGAGTGCAAAGCGCCTGAGGTTCCTATCAATGACAAAACCCTTTCCCAAGCGATGATCTACAATCAAGAAATCCAAAGTCCCAACATCGTTTTGAGCAATGGGATCAACCATATTTGTTTAGGTTATGATAAAACTAAAAAAAAGTTTAACCAGCTAAATACTATTCCTGAAATTTTTTAAATTTCCGAATATTATATGATTAGAATCATATTTTTTATACTTTAAAGCTAATGTCCCAGAAAACTATTTGTCATGAGTTTCCATGAATCCAACACCCCTTGCGATCATTGTGCCAGTAGAAAACATTCTCTTTTTTCCGACCTTCCGGAATCCCAATTGTGTGCAATTTCCGATTTCAAAAATCTAATTTCCCATCGAAGAGGCCAGATTTTGTACTACGAAGGCACCAAGCCTCTCGGTATTTTTTGTATCAATGCCGGGGTAGTCAAAATCTACAAAACTGCTTCAAACGGGAAAGAGCAGATCATTCATTTGGCGCAAAAAGGAGATTTTCTGGGGTACTCTGCCCTGCTTGGGGAAGAAAACTATACCAGTTCGGCCATGATCATTGAGGATGCCAAAATTTGCTTTATCCCCCGAGAGGTTTTTCTGAATACCCTGACGAAAAATACAGAGTTTTTTAAGAGAGTCACCAAAGCTATCAGCCATGAGCTGGGAGTGATGGAAGCCAAATTGACTGATGCAACGCAAAAAAGTATCAGAGAGCGTCTGGCCTTTGTGCTTTTGCAACTGGCAAGTTCTTATGGGATAGAAGGGGGGGGAGTTCAAAGGATAGATTTGATTCTGAGTCGGGAAGAAATCGCCGGTATTGTTGGTACAGCTACTGAATCCGTCATCCGTCTTCTTTCTGAATTCAAAAAAGACAATCTGATAGAGCTGGATGGAAAAAAAATCATCATCAAGGACAAAAGAGGACTGGCCCGTCTGTCTGATTTTTATGCCTGATCCGAACCACCTACTCTTGTTTGTGGTTTTTGGGCTATGAGCTCCCTTTTCCAAAATTCGAGAAATTTCTTCATGGCCTTTATCCTTGGCCTTAATTTCCTGCTGTCTCCGCCCGTTTATCCTCAATCTCCCGCATATAAAGCCCTTATTTCCGGGATGTATGACCAAAATTTCCCTGTGGTCAGGCCCGAACAAATTACCGATTTATCAAATTACCAGGTTCTTGATGCCCGGGAAAAAAAAGAATATGGAGTAAGCCACCTTCATGGGGCCCAGTGGGTGGGCTACGATACTTTTTCGCTGAGTAATGTCGAAAATCTGGACAAAGAAAAACCTGTATTGATTTACTGCACTGTGGGGGCAAGATCTCAGGAAATCGGAAAAAAGCTTGTTGAAGATGGGTTTATCCGAGTATTTAACCTTTATGGTGGGATTATTCATTGGGTAAATCAAGGGCATGAAGTAGAGGCAAATGGGAAAGTCACCCCGGAAGTTCACACTTATTCCAAAACATGGGGCATCTGGCTCAAGAAGGGAAAAAAGGTTTATTGAGCCCCAAATGTCTTAGTCCTGACAATTCAGGTTTTCAATCATCTGAATAGGATCTTGCTGCGTACTTAATTAAAAAAATCGAGATGAAAATTTTGAAGCACACAATTGTTGGGATCTTAATTTTGGGATGGTTTGGCTGTTCCGGGTCTTTGTTAGGAGGCACTGGCACTACCCCTCCAAACCACCAGCCCTGGGACCAATTGCTCAAAGCGCATGTAAACAAAGATGGAACTGTCGATTACAAAGGCTTTATTCGGGACAAGGGAAAATTGGAAGCTTATCTGAAAACCTTATCCGAAAACGCACCCGATCGATCCAAGTGGTCAAAAAATGAACAATTGGCTTATTGGATCAATGCCTACAATGCCTTCACGGTCAAACTCATCGTGGATAATTATCCTACAGAAAGTATCCGAGATTTAGGTCCCAAGCTCAAAATTCCGATGGTCAGTGATGTGTGGCATTATAAGTTTTTCAAAATAGGAGGTCAGGAATCCAGCCTGGACGAAATAGAGCATTCTATTTTAAGGAAGGAATTTCAAGAGCCCAGAATCCATTTTGCGATCAATTGTGCCTCTGTTTCCTGTCCTCCTTTACTAAATGAGGCCTTTGTTCCTGAAAAACTGGAAAGTCAACTCCAAAAAGTTGCCGTTGACTTCATCAATGATCCCAAGCGCAATAAAATCAGCCCCGAATCAGCGCAGGTTTCTTCCATCTTCTCCTGGTTTAAGGGAGATTTTACGAAGAAGGGGTCGTTACAGGATTTTTTGAATACCTATTCAAAGGTCAAATTGAAGCCTAATGCAAAGATTTCATTTTTGGATTACGATTGGAGTCTGAATGAATAGTCATATTTGGCTAACTTGGATTTAAAATCACCTCCAATGCCCCATAAGCATATCGTTATATTAGGAAATGGGATATCCGGGATTACCTGTGCCCGGCACCTGAGAAAATTGGATGATGACCTGAGAATCACTGTGATTTCAGGGGAATCCAAATATTTTTTTTCCAGAACAGCCCTGATGTATGTGGCGATGGGGCAGATGAAATTTGAGCATACTCAGCCCTATGAAAATTGGTTTTGGGAAAAGAACCGCATCGAAATTTTGCAGGAATGGGTTTCTCGAGTGGATTTTGATCAGAAATCACTGGAATTCGAGTCCGGTGGAAGTCTTCCCTATGACCAACTAATCCTCGCTACAGGATCAAAGCCCAATAAATTCGGATGGCCCGGGCAGGATTTGGAGGGAGTGCAAGGGCTTTATTCCAAGCAGGATTTGGAAAAATTTGAAGAAAATACCAGCGGAACCGTTCAGCGTGCGGTGATTGTTGGCGGAGGTCTCATCGGTATAGAATTGGCCGAAATGCTGGCGTATAAGAAAATTCCGGTGACCCTGTTGGTTCGGGAAAAAGGTTTCTGGAACAATGTCTTGCCAAAGGAAGAATCCGAATTGGTAGGACGCCATATTATGGAACATCATTTTGATCTTCAGCTCGAAACCGAACTCCAAGAAATTCTTGCAGATCAACAAGGAAGGGTGAATGCAATTTTGACCTCAAAAGGAGAAAGAATTCCTTGCCAGTTTGTGGGACTGACTGCAGGTGTAAGTCCTAATGTCGACTTTTTGAAAAATTCAGACTTGGAAATCGGGAAAGGTATCCTGGTAAATGAATTTTTTGAAACCAATATTTCGGATGTCTACGCGATCGGGGACTGTGCCGAATTTCGAAATGCCCCTGGTCCCGAAAGAAAGAACATCGAGCAGGTCTGGTACACCGGTCGAATGCATGGAGAGACTTTAGCCTATTCTCTGGCGCAAAAAAAAACCGCCTATCGGCCGGGACCTTGGTTCAATTCCGCAAAATTCCTGGATATAGAATATCAGACCTATGGCACGATTCCGCCTGTGTGGAACCCTGAGGAATATAAAAGTTTTTACTGGGAGCATGCGGGAGGAAAAGCGGCTTTTAGACTACACATGGATTTAGAAAATCGGATTTTGGGCGTCAATAATTTTGGATTTCGTCTCCGTCATGAGTTTTTTGACAAAGCCATCAAGGAGTCCTGGACTGGAGAAAAAGTTATGGCTTATTTGGAAAAGGCCAACTTTAACCCGGAATTCTTCCCTCCCTTTTTTCTGGAAATCCAAAAGGCCTATAAAAGGGAGTTTGGAGGTGATTTTAAACTTGGGAAAAAAACATTCATTCAAAAATTATTCGGGGCTAGGGTATGAAGTGGTTTGAAAAAATAGGTGTGGGGTTTTTCCTTTTGGGAATTTCGATTTTCACAGTCCTGCCTTTTTTGGGACAATATCAGTTGTCCCAAGAAATCGTCTTGGAAAATACCAAAGAGATCCATCGGGAAAGAATGGAGGAAATTCTGGACCCGATGTATGACCAAGTCTATCCTTCCAATTTCGCTTTTTTAGGAGAATTTACCGCTCATTTTTCTGCCTACAACGATTCCTTGAAATCCAACCAGCTATGGGATCAAGTGATTTGGGATGATTATGGCTTTGCCCTGGCCAAGGCTTCCGTTCAAAGTCCAGTTCGTGAAAATCCCTGGCTTTGGCTGGGATTATCGATCGGCCTCGCAGTGTTGGGAGGTTTTTTATATAATTTTCGTCAATACGAGGACGAACATCCCGGGATTAAAAACAATGGGATTTTTCATTCCAAACTTAAGAACCGAGGCTGGGTTGGGATGATTACCGGTGGATATTTGATACTTTTTTACATTTTACTGTACTGGTTTCCAGCTTACTTAGTCAATTTGGTCTGGATGGTAGACCCACTTTCCAGAATCCTAAGCGGAGGAGCTGCTAGCCAGTGGTTTTTATATGGTTTTATTTACACCTTGGCGATCTTGGTAATGGGGCTCCGGATGTTCCGAAAATACCGGGGCAACAAATATCAGCAGCTTCGGACCGCTTCGGTCATGTTTTTCCAAACTGCGTTCGCCTTTTTGATTCCCGAGATATTGGTCTTGCTCAATCAGCCCTATTTTGATTTTAAGAATATTTGGCCTTTGGATTATGATTTTTTCTATGCCTATCAGCTGGATACTTTTCTAAGCTCCGGTGGGGTTGGATTCTTTATGTTGGTTTGGGGGATTTTGCTGATTCTAATAGGTGTTCCTTTGTTTACTTACTTCTATGGGAAAAGGTGGTACTGCTCCTGGGTCTGCGGTTGTGGAGGATTGGCGGAGACCTTGGGAGATCCATTTCGGCAGCTTTCGGATAAATCCCTAAAGGCTTGGCAGTTTGAGCGATGGATTATTCACAGTGTGCTGGTGTTGGTTACGGTCATGACAATTTTGACTATAGTAAACTATTTCTCCGGATTTTCCCTTTTGGGAGATGTGACCAACCAATTGCATACGTTTTATGGATTTGTCATCGGTTCGGCGTTTGCGGGAGTGGTCGGAACAGGCTTTTACCCATTCATGGGAAATCGGGTCTGGTGCCGATTCGGATGTCCTCTGGCCGCTTATCTGGGAATGGTCCAGCGTTTCAAATCCCGGTTTAGAATCACCACCAATGGAGGTCAATGCATTTCTTGTGGGAATTGCTCCACCTATTGTGAAATGGGAATTGATGTTCGCTGGTATGCTCAGCGGGGACAAAATATCATCCGATCTTCCTGTGTGGGATGTGGAGTTTGTTCAGCGGTTTGCCCAAGAGGAGTACTGAAGTTGGAAAATGATGCGGAAGAAGGCAGATTTGAAGAAATTCCGATTTTGATCGGAAATGATTCCATCAAGATTAAATCCTAATGATTCTACTCTATATCCTTTGTGGGTTATATTTTCTGGGAATGAGTTTTATTCTCCTGTACAGTTTGGCGCAGGGGCATTTGCTTTTCCATTTTTTCAAGGCGAGGAAAGAAGGAAATCAAACTCCTCAAAAAGTCCCTGAAATCTGGCCGAAAGTCACGGTTCAATTACCCGTTTTCAATGAGCTTTATGTCGTCGAGCGCTTGATTGACTCGGTAGCCAAGCTGAATTATCCCCAGCAGAAATTAGAAATCCAGATTCTGGATGACAGCACAGATCAAACCTGTGAACTGATCCAGGAGAAGATTTTGGAATACCCAGAGATTCAGTTTAAATATCTTCATCGGGTCAACCGAGCTGGATTTAAAGCAGGAGCGCTTCGGGAAGGCTTGGCAAAAGCGGAGGGGGAATTCATTGCGATTTTTGATGCGGATTTTGTGCCGGACCCGGATTTTCTTCTGAAGACCATCCCTTTCTTTGCTTCTGAAGAAGTGGGTATGGTCCAAACACGCTGGACACATATCAACAGAAGATTTTCCTTATTGACCCGATTGCAGGCCTTTGCCTTGGACGCCCATTTCTTTATCGAGCAAATGGGCAGAAACCAACAGGGGGCTTTTATCAATTTCAATGGAACCGGAGGAATATGGCGCAAAGCCTGCATTCTCGATGCCGGCAACTGGCATGACGATACCTTGACGGAAGATTTGGATTTGAGCTATCGAGCCCAGCGCAAAGGCTGGAAGTTTGTGTATCGGCCTGAAATCGAATCCCCGGCAGAATTGCCGCCGGTGATGTCTGCGATCAAAAGCCAGCAATTTCGCTGGACCAAAGGGGGGGCAGAATGTGCAGCGAAGCATGCGGGTGCTGTTTTTCAAGAAACTCATCCGGCAAGGATCAAATTTCATTCCTTTGCGCATTTGTTTAATTCCACCATTTTCATCGCGGTCCTTTTGACCAGCTTGAGTAGCATTGGAGTTTGGATGGCTGCAGATCAGGGATTGATTCCGGATATTTGGGTCCGCATATCAGGTATATTTTTGATCGGATTTGTGATTATCGCAGGGGTTTATTTGATCTCATTTTTTGTCGGGAAAGATACCTGGGCTGGTTCCACCTTAGGAGTAATCTGGCAATTGCCTCTTTTTCTATCTGTCTCCATGGGTTTGGCTTTGCACAATTCCCAAGCGGTTTGGGAAGGTTTGACCGGGAAAAAATCACCCTTTATCCGTACTCCAAAATTCAATCTTGAGTCTGGGAAAAGTAAGCTAGCCACCAATAAATACCTTCTCCATAGAATGCCCGTCACTACCTGGCTTGAGGGTGTTTTGGCCTTGGTCTTCGGAGGGATGGTCTGGCTGGCCATAAAAATTGAGAATTTCCTGTTCTTGCCGTTTCATAGTCTACTGGCCGTAGGGTATGGACTTGTGTTTATCACCGCATTCAAATCCTACGGTTTAGGCCGATAATTATGCACCAAGTTCCTATCGTCGACGTGATCATTCCTGCCTACAACGAGGAGCGATCGATTCCGAAAGTTATCGCCGAAATCCCCTCGTTTGTCCGCCATATCGTGGTGGCTAATAATAACTCTACTGATTCTACCTCAAAAGTTGCCCAGGAGGCAGGGGCGGTGGTTGTCTTTGAACCCCAAAAAGGCTATGGGAAAGCCTGCTTAACGGCGATGGACTGGATCCAAAAGCAAGAGATTCAGCCTGATTTGGTGGTATTTCTGGATGGGGATTATTCAGATTATCCAGCGGAGATGAAGTTTTTGATTCAGCCAATTTTGGAAGGAAAAGCTGATATGGTGATTGGATCAAGGGCTTTGGGGAAGAGGGAGGTAGGATCTATGACGATACCCCAGGTTTTTGGAAATTGGTTGGCAACCACGATGATGAAATATATCCAGGGAGCCAAGTTTACCGATTTAGGCCCATTCCGGGCGATTGCCTGGAATAAACTTTTGGCCTTGAATATGGTGGATCAAAACTACGGATGGACCATTGAAATGCAGATCAAAGCCCATCAGGCTGGCTTGAGATATACCGAAATGCCTGTTAATTACCGGAAAAGGATTGGAGTTTCCAAGGTGAGCGGCACTGTCAAAGGAGTGGTTGGAGCAGGGTATAAAATAATTTTAACGATCTTTAAATACATGTAAACAAAGACTTTGCTATGGCTAAATCCTTTCATAAGCTTCATTACCTGTATTGCCTTACGCTTTGCGCCGTGAGTTTTTTCTCCTGCCAATCCTCCGGAAGGGAAGGGGTGGAGGAAGAGCAGTTTGCCAAGTATTGGTACCAAGGCAAAGCGGAAATTAATGTGTTTGACCTTCAGCAAAGCCGATACGGAGAAGTCCGGGAAGGCCAGGCGGTGATGATTTTTGTCACGGAGGATTTTTCCAAAAAGAAGCAAGTAAAGCTGGATCAGCCACTGGAAAATCCCAATGATGCCCAAAAAGTACTGAAACTGAATATGACCCGGGAGTTTGTGACTGGGGTATATCCTTACCATACCATGCTATCGGTTTTTACCCCGGTCTATGAGGACATCAGCTCTCCCAAGCTTACTTCTTCTGTGACAGAATGGTGTGGGCAGTCCTTTACCCAATTGAATTTTAAAAACGGGAATTATACCTATCAGCTTTTCTCTTATTTTGAATCCGAAGGAGATCAGAGTGGCAAAATTGCCGGACTTCCTGAGGAGGAGATTTTCAATCTGATCCGCTTAAATCCGGAATTGGTGCCTATGGGAAATATCAAATTGATCCCCAGCCTGATTTTTCAGCGCTTTGCCCACATTCCGATGGAATCCCATATGGCCACGATTTCCAAAAAAACTCTAGGATCCAACCAAACGGAATTGCTGGTTATTTATGAAGAAATCGGTCGGAAAATCTCCATCAGGCACCAAGACTTTTTCCCTTATGAAATTTTGGGATTTACCGAGACTTGGACCAAAGCCAATGGTCAAACCGAAACTACCACTGCAACACGTACTTCCTTGCAGATGATGGACTATTGGAATAAAAACGAGAAGGTTTTTGAGCCTCTCCGAAAAGATTTAGGACTTTGAATCACATCTTCCAAAAGATCCTGATTTTCCTTTTTTCAGGACTGATGTTTTTGGGATGCTATTTTTTATTGGCCACTCCGAGAATTGAGTTTTGGACAATTTTCTTGCTTTATTCTGGCCTATTTCTGGGAATGATTGCACTGTATTATGCATTCCGGATGAGGTTTTCCTTGTGGATTATTTTTCTGATCGGATTGGGAATGAGGCTTTCTTCCGGGTTTTTGTTTCCCAACTTGTCTGAGGATTATGCCAGGTTTTTATGGGATGGAAAGTTAATTCTAAAGGGTGAAAATCCCTACCGAGAGACACCTAGAGCCTGGCTTGAAAATCCGCAAAACAAGCCTTCAGCAGATATGGAAGACCTATTGGAGAAGTTAAATTCTCCGGATTATTTTTCTGTATATCCCCCATTGAATCAGGCCATCTTCGGAATCGCCGCAAAAATCGGAGGTGAATCCCTAATGGGTGGAATTTTAGCGTTGCGGGTTTTGCTGCTCTTGGGTGAATTGGGCGTTTTTTTCTTGTTTCTCCGGTTGCTAAGGCTTTTTGATTCTTCCAAAAATCAGCTGATTTGGTACTGGCTTAATCCGTTTGTGGTGATGGAAATCGTCGGGAATCTGCATTTTGAAGGGATGATTTTAGGTTTCTTGCTCGTTTCCGTTTTGGCCATACGGAAAAGACAGTTTGGGATATCTGGAGGATTTTGGGGTCTAGCAGTAGGGCTAAAACTGCTTCCCCTGATTTTAGGTCCTGGTTTTTTCTTTTTTCAACAGATTAAAAAGAACAGGATTTTTTGGTTGGTTTTTGCTTTGGTAATGGGTTTAAGCTTTTTTCCGCTCATACTTGGAGAGTCCTATGGGAAATTTCTTGAAAGCCTCAGCCTGTATTCGGGGAAGTTTGAATTCAATGCCTCAGTGTATTATCTCCTCCGTGAAATTGGATTTTGGATTCAGGGCTACAATATGATCGGAGATTTGACCAAAGTATTGAGCTCCTTGACTTTAGTATTGGTCTTTTATTTTTCATGGAAAAAAAGACAAGAGAAAGTTACCGATCTATTGGAATTGATGGTGGTGACCTATTTAACCTATCTGATCCTTCAGCCTGTCGTCCACCCATGGTATATCCTTCCCGGATTGGGACTGAGTGTTTTGGCCAAAAAGAAAACCTTTATTTTCTGGTCTTTTGGCGCTGTTTTTTCCTATCAGGCCTATGGGAATCCCGAAAATTGGGAAAACCCGCTTTGGTTGATGCTGGAATATGGGATGGTTTTGCTTGGGATTTATTTGGATTATTTTCAGCCAAAAAGAAATCCTAATTTCGAGACCAAGAATTAATAAAAAGAAGATGACTCGGTTTTTACCAATGAAAATAAGAGGTCAAATACTTGCCTTAGCGATTCTGACAATTGGATTTGCCTGCAGTAAAAGCCCCGAAAAACAAGCGCTGGAGGTTTTAGAAAAGGCAGTGGAAGCTCATGGAGGGCAGACAGGCTGGGAGAATATTTCCGTTTTGGAGTTTCGAAAATGGACACGCTTGCTGGATGCAAACGGAAACGTGGAATCTGAGTTGGATCAATGGCATGCGTTTAGGTTTGAACCTTATTTCGAGGGTAAAATCACCTGGACCAAAGACAGCCTTG
>JAJLJS010000053.1:0-10332 GCA_033844545.1 Cyclobacteriaceae bacterium
CTGTGGCTATTAGGATAAGGTATTTGTGAAATTTATTCCACTAAGGTAAATACCATCTGCCTAAACTTCCAGCCTGTTTCATCCCCGTTTCCGGCTCCGGAAGTTTGCTTAAAAATCAGTCCAATGATTCCAGTCTTGGGATCCGCGAAATACTGGGTATTGAAATAACCTCCCCAATCGAAAGTCCCAAAACTTCCCATTCCTCCCAGTTGGACACCTTTTTCGTCCACCAAACCAAAGGCAAGCCCATAATCTTTGCCTCCATCCCCCAAAAGCTCTCCGACTTGATTGGTCATGATGGTTTGGATAGTATGGGGACTGAGAATCCTTTTTCCATTATAGATCCCACCATTCAGATACATCTGCAAAAACTTTGCATAATCTTCTGTGGTGCTGGAAAGACCGGCTCCTCCTGAAAAGAACGTCTTCGCACCTGTTTTGGGATAGGCAGGATCATAAAATGTAAGCGGGAATGGAGCCCATTTTCCATCCTTTCGGGTATGGACTGTCACCAGCCTGGGAGCCTGCGCATCACTCAGGTAAAAACGGGTATCATTCATCCCCAATGGATCGAAGATTCGGGTTTTCAAAAACTGGTCAAAAGGCATCCCGGAAATCACTTCGATAAAATACCCCAGCACGTCCAATCCTTCACTGTAGGTATATTTCGCACCTGGTTCATGATGCAGAGGAAGTTTGGCCAGACGCATCACACTTTCTTTGATGGTGATATTTTCGGTTGTGAAAAGATCAGTCACTCCGGCCTTATGGTAGATCATTCTCATCCGCTCATCTCCATCGATGACTCCATACCCAAGTCCGGAAGTATGGGTCAATAGATGCCGGATGGTAATTTCCTTGCTACTGGGCTTGGTCGTATAGGTGGTATCCCCATAGCGAAACGTATTCAGGATCTGGGGATTTTTGAACTCAGGAATGTACTTGGAAATCGGATCATCCAATCTGAACTTCCCTTCCTCCCAGAGGATCATCACAGCAGTGGACGTGATGGCTTTTGTCTGGGAGGCAATTCTGAAAATGGAGCTTTTCTCCATCGCCTTTCCGCTTTCTACATCGGCAACACCTTTGGCTGAATGATACACGACTTGTCCATTTTTTACCACCATGGCAACTAAGCCTGGAACCTGCTCCTTTTCGATGGCCTGGTTTAGCATCGCATCCAGCTTAGTCAGCCTTTCTTTGGAAATTCCGGATACAGTCGGATTGACTGTGCTGGAAATGGTTTGGGAAAGAAGATTGGCCGAAATACCGAGCCAAAGGAGAAAGATCAGTAAGATTCTTGTGTTCATCAGGTTGTGGGTTTAAAGAGAGTGGAAAGTACTAAATTTTGCCACAAAAAAAGGCCGGTGCGTACCGGCCTTTCTGTGTTAAATTTCAATCTCAGTCTACCTGAAGTTCGAAATAGTAATCGGTGCCATCCGGAAACATTCCCAAAATGACGATTTCCTCTCCACGATGGTCTTCCAGGAAGTCAATCAGCTCTTGTGCACTTCCGATTTTGGATCTTCCATTATCGGCAATGGCCGATGTAATGATAAATCCGTTTCTGGCTCCTGCTTTTCTCCAATTCTCATTGGCATTGGACTTAATCACAGCCCCACCGGAAATCTCTAACTGTTGTTTTTGACTTTCCCTGATATCCTCAAACTGCAGGCCTTCGAAAGTGTAGGTTTTAGGGGCCTCACGCTTGACGATATTGGTATCTCCGGAGAAATTTTTCAAGGTAGCAGTCGTTTTGGAAGTTTTTCCATCTCGGATATATTCCACCTCCACTTTGTCACCTGGTCGCTTTCTGGCGACCATTTCCTGAAGCATGGCCACATTGTTGACTGGTCTTCCATCGATGCTGACAATAATATCTCCTTCTTTGATTCCGGCTTCTTGGCCTGCGGAATTTTCATTCACTCCACCCACATAGACACCTTGCTCTACTGGAAATTGCTTATTCAGCAGGTCTGCCAATTCAGGGCTAACATTTTGGATACTCACGCCCAAAAGTCCTCTTTGCACAGCCCCATACTTCATCAGATCATCCATCACCTTTTTGACCAAAGTGCTTGGAACGGCAAATGAATATCCGGAGAAAGTACCCGTCCGGGTGGCAATTGCGGTATTGATTCCGATTAGTTCACCGGCCAAGTTTACGAGGGCTCCCCCTGAATTTCCCGGATTTACTACGGCATCAGTTTGTAGGAAAGATTCAATCTGAAGGTTATTTTCCACGTCTCTGAGAATTCCGATGTTTCTGGCTTTTGCAGAAATTATTCCTGCAGTCACCGTCGAATTCAGGTCAAATGGATTTCCAACTGCCAAAACCCACTCTCCGATTTTGGTATTGTCGGAATCCCCAAATTTCACAAAGGGAAGATTGTTTTCCTCAATTTTCAACAAGGCCAAATCAGTGGTAGGATCGGTTCCGATAATCGTTGCCTCGTACCGCTTATTGTTTTCCAAGGAAATATCCACCTTGGTGGCGCCATCAATCACATGATTATTGGTCACAATATACCCGTCAGAGGAGATTATTACCCCAGAGCCTGAGCTAATGGGCATATTTCCACCACCCGGCCCCTGTCCTCCTCTGGGATCAGGAATTCCGAAAAACTCCTGAATGGGGTCTCTTTGGGCTCTTGGATTATAGGCTACCTGACTCCGAACGTGAACCACTGCCGGGGTAACCATTTGTGCAGAAGCCACAAAATTAATCCCATCAGGGATCGTGAAATTTTCTCCTGAAAGCATGTTGACGAAGCTCGCCTGCTGCTTTTCATCGAAGGATTGACCATTCTGGGGCTTGAGCAAAAAGCTCACTCCTGCCAAGGCCATAACTCCTCCTAGAAAAGCGGCCAGTAGCATTCCAAGAAAGAATTGTTTTTTACTCATATCTTTTTTTCCTTTCGTTTTGGTATCACAATTTTCTATTCCTATTACATATTTTGAAAGCTTTAGGATCACTCCTAGCTTTCAAATTAACAAGAATTAACCGCTTTTTGATTTCATTTGAATTTAAAAAAGAAAGGGTGGGGACTCCCCACCCTTTCCTTATTTTACTTCGATGGTGGCCTTATTGACTTTTTTCTCCTTTTTGGGAAGTGTCAATTTCAGCACTCCGTCTTCGTAGTTGGCTTCGACTCTTTCTTCGATCACGTCTTCAGGAATGAAAAAGGATCTTGTAAAAGAACCATACTGCGTCTCAATACTGTGGAAGTTTTTTCCTTCCTTTTTTTCTTCAAATTTCCTTTCTCCTGAGATCGTCAGCTTTCCATCGGTCAAGTCAATTTTGAAATCCGACTTTTTCACACCCGGTACAGCCACATGAATTTCGTAGGCTTTCTCATCTTCTGAAATATCCACCGAAGGGCTAAACTGCTTGATGGAAGGACCAAAGGAGTCTTGAAAGAATCTGTCCAGTAATCCACTGAACGTAGCCGGCATTTGCGGCTCGAGTTGGTTATATCTTACAAGTTTCATAGTTGTGTTGGTTTTGGTTTTACACCTCTTCCTATGTAAAATCCATACCATCGACATTTTTCAGCCATTTTGTCTTTTTTTAGATGAAAAACCCAAGATAAAAAGACATAATGACCTATTTTACTCCCCAAACCCCACTCCTTGATTATAGGAATAATTGCTATTTTTAATTTCTTTGATTTTGAGCTATGAAAATCCTTTCTCTTAGGTTTTTGGTATTGGTAGGAATTTATTTATCGGCTTGCTGTGGAATCCAAGCCTATAGTCAACAGAAAACTGACAGCCTTTTGATTTCAAAAAAGGACAGTTTGATTGTTTTGACCGACCCTTCCCTCCTGCCGGATAGCGTACCGGAAGAATTTGTACCCACTTTGGATGAATTGATTAAAAAAGGGAGAAGGTATTCCCTTCAATCCAATGAAATTCAAATGGAGCTTTCCAAAACCCTGGACACCTTGGCCTTGGCATCTGAAATTGCGGGCTTGCAAGAAATTGTCTCCTCCATTGAGCAGCGAAGTAATGCCTCCGATCAAAATTACAATTTCAGATTTGTGAATGCCCTCCGGAGAATCATCAATACCAGCGAAGACCAAGCTCAGGAATTAGACCTGATTGTCCAGGAAAAATTAGACCGGCTGGAATATTTTGACAGTCTATTGTCCACCATCCGAAATGACAACTTTTTCAAATTCAAGATTAAGGATTCTCTACTTTTGCCCAACTACAGCCAGGAAATTGAACTGCTGAAGAAAAACCTACAACTGATCGACAGTGCCATTTTTCATCAGGAACTCCAGGCTGCGAGATTTCAATCCCAACTTAGTTTTATCGCCATTAAAATCAGCCGGCTGCATGACTTTATTGAACAGAGCAAATCCCAGCTAGAAAAAGCAATCCTCCAGAAAGAGCTAAATTACCTGTGGGAAGATTATTCAATTTCCTCTCCAAAATCCGTTTTAAAAATCACTTTGGAAACGCTCGAATTAAACTGGGCACTTTTCAAAAGGCAGATTAGGGCTCACGTTTTCAGTACGGTCTTTTCGATTCTAGTGCTTCTAACGGGTATTTTCTTGGTTCAAATAAGCCTACCGAAACTAAACGAATCCTCCACCGAATCTGAGCAATCCCTCATCATTTCCAGGCTGAGGTTTTTGGTCAAGTCTCCAATCATCGGGGTAATCATTGCATTTACCCCCATTTTGATTTTTCTTTTTGATCTAGGTTCAGTCACCTTTGTGACTTTTAGTTTAATCATCCAGGTATTGCTTTGCACTGTAGTCATTTTCAGGACTTTTGGAAAAGCCTTGATCTTAAAATGGCTGGTCATCTTACTGGTTTTTCTCCTGTTTGCCATCAGCAACCTCTACTGGGAAATTGCCTATCAGGAGAGAATGTACTTTTTGATTGGAAGTATCCTTGTGATTTTGGTTTTAACGGGTCTTAAGAAACAGTTTAAAAGTGAATTGCAGCTGGAGCACAGACTACTGGCATGGGGTAAAACCATCACAGTTTTTCTATTATGCCTGTCTATTCTTGCCAATTTCTTTGGACGATATAGCCTTGCCAAAATTCTTGGTGTCGCAGGGGTTTCAGGTTTTGTTTATTTTATCAATCTGTTCTTTTTCGTCAATCTACTGACTGAAATTGTTTTTCTTTTGATCGAAGGCAAAAAGGAGGTCAATTATATTACCACGTTTTTAAACTTTAAGGAAATCCAAAAAAGGATCAAAAACATTTTGGTGGCAATTGCCATCTTCATTTGGGTAATCACGCTGGTTCAAAACTTAGCCCTAAGCCAATATTTTGCAGAGTATCTTTCAGACTTTTTATTAAAGGAAAGAGTTCTTGGGGACAGCACCTTCACTTTTGGAAGTGTTTTACTTTTCATCGGTATCCTGTTTTTATCCAGTGTCTTGGCCAACAATTTTGCCTATTTCATCTCTCTGAAAGATCAAAACACCACGGATATTCCCGGCAAAAAACTCGGCAGCTCGGTATTGATTTTCAGACTATTGATCTTGACCCTCGGCTTTTTCATTGCCGCCACAGCTGCCAAAATTCCCCTTGACAAAATCACAATTGTGCTGGGTGCCTTGTCCGTCGGGATTGGGTTTGGGCTTCAAACCATCATCAACAATCTCGTTTCCGGGGTAATCCTGGCTTTCGAAAAACCCATCCAGATCGGAGACGACATAGAAGTGGGTACTATGAGCGGGAAAGTCAAGGAAATCGGGATTCGTGCCAGTAAAATCCTTGCCTATGACGGCTCTGAGATCGTAGTGCCCAACGGCAATCTCCTTTCGGAAAGTTTGATCAACTGGACCCTTTCGGACAAAAGAAGAAGGGTGGAATTGATTATTGGCGTGGCCTATGATTCCGACATGAAAAAGGTTCGGGAATTGATCTTACAGGTATTGCAACGGGAACGGGTGATGAAATTCCCGGAGCCGAGAGTTCTAATGCACAACTTCAACGATAGCTCCGTGGATTTTCGAGTCCTGTTTTGGGTGGATACCATGGATATTTTCCTCGAAATGAGAAACGAGGTAATGACTGCAATCTTTGATACTTTCCTAGAAAACGGGATAGAAATACCTTTTCCCAAAAGAGATCTTTATCTTAAAACTCTCCCTGAAAACCTCCAAAAACCTGGAGCGGAAAACAAAAAATCCCCCGAAGAATAATTTCGGGGGAAGTTTTAAGCTAATACATTCATGAGAATATCTTAGGCCTTTTTGACGTTGATGGCATTTGGTCCTTTTTTGCCATCTTTGATGTCATAGGTCACTTTGTCGTTTTGGGCAACTTTGTCAACCAACCCAGTGGCATGTACAAAAATGTCACTGTTGGATTCGTCGTCAACGATAAAGCCGAAACCTTTGGCTTCATTGTAAAATTTTACTGTTCCGGTAAACATAATAAATTGATATAATTGGAATTGTGTTGGGAATAAAAGTAAAGTTTTGATTTAAAAAAACAAAAGATTCATTTTAAATCCCTCAAAATGAAAAAAATTATTTTGGTAAGACACGGAAAATCCTCCTGGGACAGTCCTTTTTTATCAGATCATGACCGACCCCTGGCTGAGCGCGGATTGCGGGATGCCCCCAGGATGGCCAAAAGACTTCGGAAGAAAGGGCTGATTCCCGAGGTGATTTTGACCTCCACAGCAAAGCGGGCCCTGCATACAGCTCAACTTACCCAGGAGGAATTGGATATTTCTCCAAAATGCATTCATCCAATCCCAGAACTCTATCATTCTTCTCCCAATACCATTTTGAAATTTTTGAGAATGCAAAATGACAACCACCAGCTGATTTTTGTGGTAGGACATAATCCGGGAATGAATGATTTAATCGGGGATTTGGGCGGAAACCTGGACAATTTGCCTACCTCAGGCCAGTTTGGATTTAAATTCAAAACTGATTCCTGGAAAGATATCGATGCAAAAAACGCTGAAGTTTGGTTTGTGGATTATCCCAAAAAGAAAGCCTGAATTTTAAAAATTCCGCACATCCTGCACGACGTCGGCAAAATTTTTAGGATTGGAGAGCAAGTAAATAATCTTTTCTGCCACTTCTTTTGGAGTACTCAGGCGCCCCTCGTTTTTATAATCCTTAAATCTTTCCAATGCCGGAAAATCCTCTTTATCGGACTTTCGGATATCACCCTGCATTTCCGTATCCACGATCCCGGGAGCCAAAGAATAAACTTTGATGTCTTTCTCCTTCATTTCCTCGGCAGCTACTTTGGAAAACATCGCCAAGCCAGCTTTACTGCTGCAGTATTCAGACCAGCCCGAAAGCGGCTTTGACGCTGCCCCTGAACTGATATTCACGATGATTTTTTCTGCTGCTGATCCCTCATAAGCTTTGACAAATCCATCGGTCAAAATCATCGGAGCCGAGAGATTCAAATTGATCAACCTCTGAATATTGGATGGGGTCAGCTTTCCTACAGGCTTGATTTCACCGATCCAGCCGGCATTATTGATCAGGATCACCTTTTCATAATCACCTTGGGGAAACAAACTTGGCAATTGTCTTTCCAACTCCTCAAGGTCGCTCAAATCAAGGGAAAGTTCTTCCAACCCTTCCTTTTTCAATCCCAAAACTGATCTGGAAATGGCCAGAATATGAACTTGTTCCATTGCGAAAAAGCCCTCCAAAATCGCTCTGCCCAAGCCTTTGGTATGTCCCGTCAATATCAATAATGTCTTTGCCATAGAAATAAAAAAGGCACTTTTCAGTGCCTTTAAGTTATAAAATGTATTGGGAAAGATCCCTGTTTTTCACCAAAGTACTCAAACGATCCTGGACCATTTCCTTCGTGATCATGATCTTGGAATTGGGCTGAATCAAGTCCGGAACCTCAAAAAGGAAGTCATTGAGCAAATGACTCATCACGGTATGCAGTCTTCTGGCTCCGATGTTTTCTACCTCCTGATTGATCAGGAATGCCAGACGGGCAATTTCATCTATGGATTCTTCATTAAACTCCAAATAAACCTGTTCGGCTTCAAAAAGCGCCTGATATTGCTTGGTCAGGGCATTTTTAGGCTCTCTCAAAATCCTGGAGAAATCTTCTTGGGTAAGACTTTGCAGCTCTACCCGAATCGGAAATCTACCCTGGAGCTCCGGAATCAAATCAGATGGCTTACTGACGTGAAATGCGCCTGCAGCGATAAACAAGATATGGTCTGTATTAATCACCCCATATTTGGTGTTGACTGAGGAACCTTCCACGATCGGAAGCAAATCCCGCTGCACCCCTTCCCGGCTCACATCCGGACCTCCTCCGTTTTTGCCTGATTTGGAAGCAATTTTATCAATCTCGTCGATGAAAATAATCCCGTTGTTTTCAGCCAGGCGGATGGCCTCATCCTTCACCTCATCGTGGTCAATCAACTTGGACATTTCCTCTTCCAAAAGGACTTTTCGGGCTTCGGAAATAGTCAGTTTTCTTTTCTTGGTCTTTTTGGGCATCATCCCGGAAATCATATCCTGAAGACCCGCCATACTGGCATCATCAATCATCCCATTTCCGATCATCCCAATCCCCACCGGAGAACTCGCCTTCACGTTGATTTCGATTTTTCGATCATCCAGTTCCCCGTTTCGGAGCTTTTCCCGGAATCTTTCCCGAGTCCTTTCATTCAATTCTTCATCAGAACCTGGCTCTGAGTCGGGCTCTGGATTCGAAGCCAATTGCCTGGTAAAACCAGCTCCTTTGACCGGTGGAATCAAAATATCCAAAATCACCTCCTCTACTGCATCAGCAGCTTTTACTTTGACTTCTTCCTTTTTGATATCCTGTACCAAATGAACTGCCTGCTCCACTAAGTCCCTGACCATGCTTTCCACATCACGGCCGACATAGCCTACTTCCGTAAACTTGGAGGCCTCCACTTTGCTAAAAGGTGCCTGGGCAATCTTCGCCAACCGACGGGCAATTTCAGTCTTACCCACCCCGGTGCTTCCGATCATCAGGATATTGTTTGGAACGATGTCTTTCTGGATTTCGGACTTCACCATCATTCTTCGGATTCTGTTCCGAAGCGCGATCGCTACATTCCGCTTGGCATCTTTTTGTCCGATGATATATTTATCCAGCTCTTCGACAATCTGTCTGGGAGTCAGGGATTCAATTGAGTTCATGTTGTTGTGGTTTAGTTATCTTGAGCCAAATGCCTTTTGATAAGGCCGAAGGCTTTGCCAGACTTGATTAATCATTCGATTTCTTTTCGTCCGAGAAAGTAAATTTCAGAGGGTTATCCACTTTGGATTTGGTTAGGGCGATATCCAAAACTTCTCCCACCTTGTCCACAAAGTGGAAATCCACTCCTTTCACATACTGAGGATCGATCTCTTCGATGTCCCGAATGTTCTTTTTGCACAGGATTATTTCTTTGATGCCAGCCCTTTTTGCAGCTAAGATCTTTTCTTTGATTCCACCCACTGGCATTACCTTCCCGATCAGACTAATTTCCCCTGTCATCGCTACTTTGGCTTTGACTTTTCTTTGGGTATAGACAGAAGCCATAGCCGTAAGCATGGTAATCCCTGCAGAAGGGCCATCCTTCGGTACAGCTCCGGCAGGTACGTGAATGTGCAAATCATATTGGTCGAATACCCGATGATCTATCCCCAGGGTCTCTGCCTTCGATTTTAGGTAAGAAAGAGCCGTCATGGCAGATTCCTTCATCACATCTCCCAATTGCCCGGAAAGTGTCAGCTTGCCTCGGCCTTTGCTAAGACTGGATTCAATGAACAGAATTTCTCCGCCCACACTGGTCCAAGCCAAACCTGTCACCACGCCTGCCACACTGTTGTCCTGATAACTTTCCTTGTCAAAAATCTCAGAACCTAAAATCTTGCGGACGGCCTCAGGGCTAATCTTGTGGTTATATTCCTCCTCCATGGCAATGGATTTGGCGATGTTCCGGATTACTTTCCCTATGGCCCTTTCCAGATTTCTCACCCCTGATTCTCGGGTATAATCTTCGATGATTTTTACCAGTGCCGCTTTTTCAAAGCTGACCTCTTTTGCTTTGAGTCCATGTTCTTTTCTCTGCTTAGGCACGAGATGACGCTTGGCAATCTCCAGCTTTTCTTCCATGGTGTAGCCGGTCACCTCGATGATTTCCATCCGGTCTCTCAATGCCGGCTGGATGGTATCCAAGGAATTGGCAGTAGCAATGAAAAGAACCTTGCTCAGATCATACTCCACCTCCAGGTAATTGTCCAAAAAGGCAAAGTTTTGCTCGGGATCCAGCACCTCCAGAAACGCCGAAGAAGGATCTCCTCTGAAATCCGAGGAAAGCTTATCGATTTCATCCAG
>JAJLJS010000054.1:0-2125 GCA_033844545.1 Cyclobacteriaceae bacterium
CTGGCAATGCTAAAAATAGGAGCGCATAATGTCTTGATTACCAATCCAAGAGATATGAAGGCCTTTATCGGAGATTTAGCAAAAAAGAAGTTCTCCGTGATCACTGGCGTAAATACTTTGTTTAACGGCCTGTTGAACCAAGAGGCCTTCAAAAGTTTGGATTTCTCAGGTTTGAAAATTGCTGTGGGAGGCGGCATGGCTGTTCAAAAGGCCACTGCTGAAAAATGGAAAGCCGTGACCGGAGTTCCTTTAGCTGAAGGGTATGGATTGACGGAAACCTCCCCGGTTGCCACCTGTAACCCGATCGACGGGACAGAAAAAATCGGAACCATCGGAATTCCCCTTCCCAACACCCAGGTTATGGTAGCAGATGATGATGGAAATGAAGTTTCTCTTGGAGAAAAAGGTGAAATCTACATCAAAGGCCCTCAAGTCATGAAAGGGTATTGGAACCGGCCGGATGAAACTGCGAAAGTGATGCATGGAGAATGGTTCAAATCCGGAGACATTGGAATTATGGATGAGGATGGATTTTTCAAAATCGTGGATCGGAAAAAAGAAATGATTTTGGTGTCAGGCTTCAATGTGTATCCCAATGAAATCGAGGATTGCATCGCTTCTTGTCCCGGTGTGCTGGAGGTAGGAGTCATCGGAATGCCAGATCCAAAATCCACCGAAAAAGTAGTGGCCTATGTTGTCAAAAAAGATCAAAGTCTAACTGCCGAACAGGTAATCCATCACTGTAAAGAGTCTTTGACCAATTACAAGGTGCCCAAAGAGGTTTTCTTTACCGATGAGTTACCCAAAACGAATGTGGGCAAGATTCTTCGACGAAAAATCAAGGAAAAACATTTAGAGACAATTGGTGCCTGAATTCATGCTAAAATAACAACCTGAAAAACCGTCGATTGACGGTTTTTTTGTTTTTTTGGGGCCCTGATTTTGGACTTTATCTTTTTCTCATGACTTGGCAATTAATCAAAGACGCAATAGTAGGCAAAGAGCAGGATTTTACCCGGTTGTCTTTAAAAACAGCCATTTTCATCCTGGCCATTCCGATGATTCTGGAAATGATGATGGAATCCGCGTTTGCCGTGGTGGATATTTTCTTTGTAGCCAAATTGGGGGAACATGCCATCGCCACAGTAGGACTAACCGAATCGGTGATCGTGTTGACCTATGCCATTGGATTTGGAATCAGCATGGCTGGAACAGCCCTGGTTTCGAGAAGATTTGGAGAAAAGGAATACCAGGAGGCAGGATCGGCTACCTTTCAGTTGCTTTTGGTTGGAGGGGTGATTTCCATTTTTCTGGGCCTTGGAGGATGGTTTTTTGCCGAAGATCTTTTGCGGATCATGGGAGCGGAGGAGGCAGTAGTCCAATCCGGGAAAACCTATGCAAGGATCGTATTTGCCGGAAATACCGCCATCATGCTGCTCTTTTTGCTTAATGGAGCCTTTCGGGGCGCCGGACAGGCTCATCATGCCATGCGGTCCCTGTGGATTGCCAATGGACTGAATATTGTTTTGGATCCGCTTTTCATTTTTGGATTGGGATCTTGGGACGGCTTCGGCTTGGATGGGGCTGCCATAGCCACCACTTTGGGGAGAAGTATTGGGGTGGTTTACCAGCTTTACCATTTATTCAATGGGAAGCACAGGTTGAAAATCCTTAGGCAAAACCTCCAGATCAATTGGGAGACCATCAAGAAAATCGTTGATTTATCCATTGGAGGAATGGGGCAGTTTCTCATTGATTCAGTGTCGTGGGTTGCCCTTACCCGGATGAATGCTGAATTTGGATCTGCAGCTCTCGCGGGTTATACCATCGCATTCAGGGTGTTGATATTCACCATTTTACCGGCCTGGGGATTGTCTGGGGCTGCTGCTACTTTGGTGGGCCAAAACTTGGGAGCCAAGAAGATCAAGCGAGCGGAACAAGCTGTCTGGTTGACTACTCGGTACAATGTGATCTTTATGGCATCCGTAACAGGTATTTATCTTTTGTTTAACAAGCAGTTGGCCGGAATCTTCACCGATATTCCAGAAGTCCGGGATGTGGCTGCTCAGGGGCTTTGGGTGATTGCTTTGGGATATGTTTTCTTCGCTGTGGGCATGGTATTGAC
>JAJLJS010000055.1:0-3581 GCA_033844545.1 Cyclobacteriaceae bacterium
GTATAGGTTATAGGCTAAAATTGCCTCTTCCTGCCCTTCCTGATACATTTTGCCGATATCCCGCATGTCGCTGAAACCCGTCAAACCCAGCATTCCGCTTTTTTTATTGAGCAGGTTATTCACGGCATCAAGGGTAAAGCCAAGTTCATTGACCAAGTGGAAAATGACCGATTGGTCAATATCGCCTGCGCGAGTTCCCATCACGAGGCCATTCATCGGACCGAGTCCCATGCTGGTATCCACGCATTTCCCATCCTGAATTGCCGCCATGCTGCAGCCATTGCCCAAGTGAACGGTGATGATTTTCAGGTTCTGTTTTCCTAGAAGTTCTGAGGCCCTCTCGGACACATATTTATGACTGGTCCCGTGAAACCCATACGATCGAATCCCCTCTTTTTCATACAATTCATTGGGAATCGCCATGCGATAGGCCACCGGAGGCATGGTTTGGTGAAAAGCCGTGTCAAAGACCGCCACCTGCTTGGCTTGGGTAAAAATCTGCTCCGCCACTTCAATCCCAAGAAAATTGGCAGGATTGTGCAAAGGGGCCAAGGGAAAAAGCTCCTTGATTTTTTCTTTGATTTCAGGTGTGATGACTTGGGTGGTGGAAAACTTCTCTCCTCCATGTACCACCCGATGCCCAACTATCTCCACCTCGGCTGGATTCTTGATCACGCCGATTTGAGGGTCGGTCAGGAAAACAGCTACAGCCTGTAACCCGGCGGCATGATTGGGGACTGACATTTCCTTGGATTCTTGGATTTCTCCTAAAGTCAAAAACGCCTTGTAGTCCACCCTTGCCCCCTTCTGCCCGATCCGGTCCACCATTCCTGTGCAAATGACCTTTGCCTCGGGCATGGAAATCAGTTGGTACTTGATCGAACTGGAGCCGGAATTGATGACGAAGATGTTCATGGATAGAGAGTTAGAAGACGGGAGACGGAAGAAGGAAGTAATTTGTCAGACTGAGCGGAGTCGGTTGTCTGTTGTAAGTTATCAGTTGTCGGTTGTGGGATGCTACTTCGTTATTCATCATTACATGTTCGAAACTCGATATTGATGTAAATAATGAAAATCATATGTTGAATATTGAACATTGAAGAAGTTGAAATCAAGGAGTACTTGATCTAACTGGAGCAGGGGTAGATACCGAAGATCTTCATGGAAGAAGTTAAAGACTCAAGATGTTAATTTATTGGTTTTAAAGGTTTTAACTCCCACTACCCCCATTCAAAAGGGGGAATCGGCTGATGCTGGGCTTCAATTCTAGATTTCGAAGATTTACCATTTAATGAGTTGAGATTTTATTGAAGGTTTGAAGTTCCATTTGCGCAACTCCCTCTTGAAAAGGGGGCAGGGGGATTTTAACTTTCCTGCGCCTGTATCGCCGTGATCACCACGGTATTGAACACATCCACCACGGTACAGCCCCGGCTCAGATCATTCACGGGCTTATTCAAACCTTGCAGCATCGGACCGATAGCAATGGCGCCGGTTTCTCGTTGGACAGCTTTGTAGGTATTGTTCCCGGTATTCAGATCCGGAAAAATCAGAACACTGGCCTGTCCCGCCACCTCGGAATTGGGCAGCTTCTGTCTTCCCACTACAGGATCCACAGCCGCATCGTATTGGATGGGCCCTTCTACTTTTAGGTCCGGACGTTTAGCTTTCACCAATTCGGTAGCTCTTCTCACTTTATCCACCTCTTCACCTTCTCCTGAAGTCCCAGAAGAATAAGACAGCATGGCGATTTTGGGTTCGATGCCAAACATCAAGGCTGATTCCGCCGAGGAAATCGCAATATCCGCCAATTGCTCAGAACTGGGATTCGGCACCACTGCACAATCCCCAAACACCGAGACCCGACTAGGGAGACACATAAAGAATACCGAAGAAACCGTATTGACTCCGGGTTTGGTTTTGACAAACTGCAAGGCCGGGCGGATGGTGTGCTGGGTGGTATGCACTGCCCCGGATACCATTCCGTCCGCTTCTCCCCGGTAGACCATCATCGTCCCAAAATAGGAGACATCCTGCATCAGATCCCTCGCCATTTCCAGGGTTACCCCTTTCTTTTTTCTGAGTTCAAAGAGTTCTAAAGCATAGGTCTCCAATTTGGGGGAATGGGCCGGGTTCTCGATTTGAAGCTGATCTAGAGTCAGGGAAAGGTTAAGCTTTTTGATCGCCACCTCGATTTCTTCCGGATCCCCTAGCAAAGTCAAATCCACTACATTTTGGCGGATCAGCATATCTGCCGCTATCAAAATCCGCTCGTCATTCCCTTCGGGTAAAACGATGTGTTTTTTCCGGCTTTTTGCCCGCTTGACAATCTGGTATTGAAACATCCGGGGCGTCATCGTGTTGGAGCTGAAATTCACAATCCGGTCAGACAGCGCATCTTCATCCACATGATCCTCAAACAGTTTGATCGCCAAGGCAATTTTTTCTTTATCCTCAAAAGAAATCCTGGCTCGGATTTGATTCACTTTCGTCACCACCATAAAGGTCCCCTCATCCACCTGAAGGATCGGAACGATAGTTTCCAACCCTTCTATCAACTTGACAATGGACGAATCCGGATGCATCCCACCTGTCACGATGATTCCGGATACCTTTCCAAAATTCCTCGAAATATTCGCCTGCAATGCCCCGATGATGATATCTCCTCTATCCCCAGGCGTCACGACCAGATTGTTATTGGTGAGTCGGTCCAAAAAGTTGGGCAACTGCATTGCTCCCACTATGGAATGATCCACCCGGTTGGTCAGGAGATTCCCTCCAAAAAGCAATTTGGCTCCCAAGGAATCCATGATCTCACCCAAGGTAGGATTGCTGAGTTCCTCATGGGTAGGAATTACAGTGACTAAAATTTCCTGAGGGAGAAATTGGGAAAGCCTTCGATTTACCTCCTCCAATTTGTCCTTTGGGACCTTATTGGCTACCACGGTCAAAACCTGCACCCCTTTGGTCAAAAATCCATTCACGGTTGCCACGGCCAAATCCAAAATTTCTGATGGAGTTCTCCCGGCACAGCTGAGAATAATCGCTGCCGGAATCCCTAGGTTTTTGGCAATGGAAATATTCCCGTCAAACTCCACATTGGTATTCATGTTGGTAAAGTCTGTCCCTTCGACCACCACGAAATCCGCACTTTCCTGCAAAAATTTAAATTTCTCGATGATCGTATCGATGAGCAAAGCTTCATTTCTCCGGTTGATTTCCTGGAGGGCTTTTTTGCGGGTAAAGGAATACATATCCTCATACTTTTGCCCCAGTTTGAAGTGCTTTCCGATCAATTCCAAACGTCGGTCTTTTACTTTTTTTCCCCCGGCAATGATGGGTTTGAAATAAGCCAGCTTTTCAGTTTTAGAGGATAAAAAATTCATCAATCCCAAAGCAAAGATGGATTTTCCGGAAAAAGATTCGGTAGTCGTGAGGTAAATGGCGTTGGTCATGGATAACTCATTTTCTGGTTTTTCTGCAACAAAGAAGCGTAAAATCCACTCGAAAAAGCCTGACCAAAATCAGTTCCTCGGTTAAAAAACAGCTATTATTCTGTTCTATTTTCAGCATTTCTTCCG
>JAJLJS010000056.1:0-25192 GCA_033844545.1 Cyclobacteriaceae bacterium
CCCGATGATTGGGTATTCACCGGTATGCTTGAGCATTTCATAATGCAGGCTTTCCTCTTGGATTTTGCCGCGCTGATACATGGTTTCCATGGCTCCGAGTACTCCACCTCTTTCGGTAATCCGATCAAATTCTGCATAAACTGCCTCTTCCACCAAATCAGTAAGCTCTTCGATAATGAATGAACCCTGAAGCGGATTTTCGTTCTTTGCCAAGCCCAATTCCTTATTGATAATCAACTGGATAGCCATTGCACGTCTAACTGATGCTTCAGTAGGAGTCGTAATAGCTTCATCGTAGGCATTGGTATGCAATGAGTTGCAGTTGTCGTAGATGGCATACAAAGCCTGCAATGTGGTCCGGATATCATTGAAGTCGATCTCCTGCGCGTGGAGAGATCTTCCCGAGGTCTGAATATGGTACTTCAGCATCTGGGAGCGCTCATTGGCCCCATACTTCAGCTTCATGGCTTTGGCCCAGATTCTTCGAGCCACACGGCCGATAACGGCATATTCCGGATCGATTCCATTGGAGAAGAAGAAGGAAAGATTTGGCGCAAAATCATTGACATTCATGCCTCGGGACACATAATATTCCACGTAGGTAAAACCATTGGAAAGCGTAAGGGCCAACTGGGTAATCGGATTGGCTCCGGCTTCGGCGATATGATAACCGGAAATTGAAACTGAATAGAAGTTTCTGACTTTATTCTGGATAAAGTATTGCTGCACATCCCCCATCAATCTCAAAGAAAATTCAGTGGAGAAAATGCAGGTATTTTGAGCTTGATCTTCTTTCAAAATATCCGCCTGCACAGTTCCTCGGACTTTGGAAATCGTATCGGCTTTGATTTTTGCATACACCTCCTTAGGCAGAACCTGGTCTCCGGTCACCCCCAAAAGCATCAAGCCTAAACCGTCATTTCCATCTGGAATCTGCCCGTTGTAAACCGGTCTAGGAATTCCTTTTTCCTTATAAATCGCGTCGATTTTAGCCTTTACTTCTTCCTCTAATCCATTCTCCTTGATATAAACCTCGCACTGCTGATCGATGGCCGCATTCATAAAAAACGCTGTCATCGTCGCTGCTGGACCATTGATGGTCATGGAGACCGAGGTCATCGGATCCACCAGGTTGAAGCCGGAATAAAGCTTTTTCGCATCATCCAGGCAGCACACATTCACCCCAGAATTCCCGATTTTCCCATAGATATCCGGTCGGTAATCCGGATCTTCTCCATATAACGTTACCGAGTCAAATGCAGTGGAAAGCCTTTTGGCCGGCATGCTTTTGGACACGTAATGAAACCGCTTGTTGGTACGCTCCGGGCTTCCTTCCCCGGCAAACATGCGGGTTGGATCTTCCCCTTCTCTTTTGAATGGAAAAACCCCAGCCGTGTAAGGAAACTGTCCGGGGACATTTTCTCTCAAGCCCCATTTCAGCAGCTCGCCCCAAGCCTCGTATTTTGGAAGGGACACCTTGGGAATTCTGGAATTAGCCAAGGATTTGGAGAAAGTTTTTACTTTCAATTCCTTATCTCTGACCTTAAATACATAAAAATCATCGGTGTATCGAGCTGCCTCAGCAGGCCAATCTTCCAGCCATTTTTTGTTTTTGGGATCCAGATTCAGCTCGACCTGAGCATAGACTTCCTGAAGCTCTTTGATCAACCGATCCTTATCTGTCACAGAAGTTGCGTGAATTGCTTCCATGGATTTTTGGATGGAGTAGAGTTGCTGGGCAATTTCTTTTTGTTCCTCCACCCAAGTGTCATATTTCCGATTGGTCTCGGTGATCTCACTCAGGTATCTGGTTCTGGCGGGAGGAATGATGTAAATCTTTTCGGACATCCCGGCTGAAAGCTCAAAAGAGCTTTCCCATTTCCCAAATTTCTCATTAACCTTTCCAAGGATCGCTCGGTAAAGTTGATTCATCCCTGGATCATTAAATTGGGACGCGATGGTCCCAAAGACCGGAATATCCTCATCGGCGATATCCCAAAGGTTATGATTTCGCTTGTATTGCTTTTTGACATCCCGGATGGCATCCAAGGCTCCTCTTTTGTCAAACTTGTTGAGCGCAATCACATCGGCAAAGTCCAGCATGTCGATTTTCTCCAATTGGGAAGCGGCTCCATATTCCGGAGTCATCACATACAGGGAAAGGTCAGAATGCTCAATGATTTCCGTATCCGATTGGCCAATACCGGATGTTTCCAAAATTACCAAATCAAACCCGGCAGCTTTTACGGTATCGACAGCATCCTGAACGTATTTGGAAAGCGCCAAATTGGACTGTCGAGTGGCCAAACTTCGCATAAAAACTCTTGGATGATGGATGGAATTCATCCGGATTCTATCTCCTAGCAAAGCTCCTCCAGTTTTTCTTTTGGAAGGATCCACAGAAATAATGGCCAGACTCTTGTCTTCAAAATCGATTAAAAATCTTCTCACCAGCTCATCCACCAAAGAAGACTTCCCAGCTCCACCCGTCCCGGTTATTCCCAAGACTGGGGTCGTTTTTTCTCCTCCGGATTTGCGGACTTTTCCCAAAAGCTCAGCCGACTCTTCCGGAAAATTTTCAAAGGCAGAAATTGCTCTGGCTACATGCCCTTTTTTCTGGCTTTCTAATGAAAAACCTTCCGGGAATGTATCTCCCACAGGGAAATCACATTTTTGGACCAGATCATTGATCATTCCCTGCAAGCCCATGGCTCTTCCATCATCTGGAGAAAAAATCCGGGTAATTCCATATCCATGCAGTTCCTCAATTTCCTCGGGTAGGATGGTTCCTCCTCCACCTCCAAAAATCCGGATATGTCCTGCCCCTTTTTCCTGAAGCAGGTCATACATGTATTTGAAAAATTCAACGTGACCGCCTTGGTAGGAAGTGATTGCGATCGCTTGGACATCCTCCTGGATTGCGCAATCCACGATTTCTTGAACGGATCGATTATGACCTAGGTGGATTACTTCACACCCTGTACTTTGGATGATCCGTCGCATAATATTGATTGCTGCATCGTGTCCGTCAAACAAAGAAGCAGCAGTAACGATTCTGATGTGGTTTTTGGGTTTGTAAATCTCAACGGGAGAATTCATACTCTTGGGTTTTTATTCTGAAATCGCCTTTCAGCGGGTCCAAACAAGTTTTTTTGTGCTTGCGAATATAAGAAAAATACCCGGTCAGGAATTTGAAATCACGGACTTTACGAAATTTTATTTGGTTTTTGAAAGAATATTTTTCGAAAACCCATTCTGAAGAAAGAATCAATTCTTTAGTACCCTATTCTCAAATTTACCAATCTGAAATCGGGTATTTAACCATGGAGAATTTTGAATTGAACTGGTTCTAATTAGTTTAGTAATTCCATCAACACGAACTTTCCATGAATTCAAAAAACTACGCTTTTTTCGTCTCCATCACTGCTGCCTTAGGGGGTTTTTTGTTTGGATTTGACACCGCTGTGATTTCAGGAGCCGAGCGGGCAATTCAGGAGGTTTGGGTTTTGAGTGATTGGATTCATGGTTTAGCCATTGCTTCTGCCCTTTATGGTACGGTAATCGGTGCACTTTTTGGAGGGATTCCTGCTGATAAATTTGGCCGTAAAAAAAGCTTGCTCTGGATTGGAGTGTTTTATTTTATCTCCGCCGTCGGATCGGGAATGGCCTGGGATGTGACTTCATTTACTTTCTTTAGGTTTTTGGGTGGTTTGGGAGTCGGGGCTTCTTCTGTCGTAGCTCCCATGTACATTTCAGAAATTGCCCCTGCCAAAAACCGGGGACTCTTAGTTGCCCTTTACCAATTCAATATCGTATTTGGGATTGTAGTGGCTTATGTTTCAAACTTCTTGATCGGGACAGCCGATTTACCTGAAGACTGGAGGTGGATGCTGGGCATAGAAGGAATCCCAGCCTTGATTTACAGTGTGATGATTTTCAGCATTCCTGAAAGCCCAAGATGGCTGATTGCGAAATTCAATGATCAGGTAAAAGCAAGGGAAATACTGAGCAGAACTGATCCGGATGGAGTAAATGAAGCCATCCGATTGGCCATTGAGGAGGAAAAAAGCATGAAGCAAAAATCCGGATTTGGGGTTTTGTTCCAAAAACGATTCCTTTCCAGCACTCTGCTCGCAGTGATGATTGCTTTTTTCAATCAGGTTTCCGGGATCAATGCCATCATTTATTTTGCACCGAGAATCTTTGAAATGGCAGGCATTTCCACCGAAAATGCCTTGATCTCCACCATTGGAATAGGCCTAATCAACCTTTTCGCTACTTTTCTGGGCCTCTATCTGATCGACCGTTTGGGACGTAAAAAGCTCATGTACATCGGTTCATTCGGCTACATCATTTCCTTAAGCTTAATGGCTTACAATTTCCTTGGGCCTGGAATTCCATCTTTTTGGTTGCCGATTTTCGTATTTGGATTTATTGCTTCCCATGCGGTCGGACAGGGTTCGGTGATTTGGGTATTCATCTCAGAAATGTTTCCCAATGAACTTCGGGCTTACGGGCAATCCTTAGGCTCCTTTACGCATTGGATATTGGCAGCGGTCATTGCCAATGTTTTTCCATTTTTCGCCAACAATTTTGGACCTGGATATATCTTTGCGTTCTTCTGTCTGATGATGATCTGGCAATTGCTTTGGGTAAAATTCAAAATGCCGGAAACCAAAGGAAGGACCTTGGAAGAAATTCAACAAGACTTACAAAAAAGCCATGCGTGACCACGTTGTGATTTTCGGAGAAATGCTTTGGGATTGTTTGCCTACCGGACCTGTGGCCGGAGGAGCCCCAATGAACGTAGCCTTAAACCTTCACCAGCTAGGGTTGAATTCCCGGCTGATCTCCGCTGTCGGAAATGATGAAGACGGTCAGAAGCTTATGGATTTTCTGTCGGCATTTGGACTTCCTTTGGAGCTCATCCAGATCCATCCGGAACAAGAGACTTCCAAAGTCCTCGTGGACACCTCAGATCCTGAAAACATCAAGTATACGATTGTATCTCCTGTGGCTTGGGATTTTATCCAGTGGTCAGAAAGTCTGGATCAAGCGGTAGAAGATGCCGATGCATTTGTCTTTGGAACTCTGGGAGTAAGAAATTCAGATAGCTTAAAAACTCTCCTCAGGCTACTTCACCATCCAACTCTAAGGATTTTTGATGCCAATCTTCGTCCTCCATTTTATGATTTTGAAGTAATTGAAACTCTGTTGGGATTTACCGACATCCTGAAAATCAATGAGGATGAACTGGAGATCTTCTCGGATTATTTTAAAACCGAGCCGACTATTCAAGGCCTATGCTACTTTTTGGATCAGCATTTTCCCATGGAAATCATTTGCATCACTCGGGGCTCAAAGGGCGCAGTAATCTACCAAAAGGGAAAAATACTTGAACATCCGGGGTATCAAGTGAAATTCCAAGATTCGATCGGTGCTGGGGATGCTTTTCTGAGTGGATTTATCAAGACTTATTTAGAAGAAAAGTCACCGGAAGAAATTCTGGATTTTGCCTGCAAGATGGGAGGCTATGTCGCTACTCAAAAAGGAGGAACACCAAAATATTCCATTTCGGATGTTCTTCGGGAAATAAACTAGAATCAATGCAAGACTTCTTGCAAGGAAGCAGAATTATGCCCCACCAGATACCAGTGCGGCAACTGCAATTCCAAGATCCCCATCATTCCGGGCTGAAGTCCTAAATAATTGCCGTCCGTGAGATGAGCCATCAGCAAACTAATGGTAGGATTATGGCCGATAAGTAGGCAAGTATTGACCTCTTCAGGGGTCTTTTCCAAGATCTGCAAGAGAGATTCCAGGTTTGCAGAATATATTTCCTTCTCATACACTTCCTCGAGAACAGGAATATGTTTTTTGATAATTTCCGAAGTTTCCCAGGTTCTGGTGGCAGGGGAACAATACATCAAGTCCACGACCAGACCTCTTTCCTTCAAGGTCTCTCCCAATTTTTCCAAATTAGCCCTTCCCTTATATGTCAAAGGTCTTTGAAAATCAATTCCATCGGAAAACCCGGCTTCACCATGCCTCAATAGAAATAACTGTTTCATAATTTCAATCGATTTAAACAAAAATTACCCCATATTTCATTCAAAAATCCAACCAAGATCAAAAGTTACGGAATACCTGAATTTGGAGGAGAAAACAATGCCCTCTATTTTTAGCTTCTCAAATACGGCAAGAGGTGCCGTTAATTTTGTTTTTTATGTCAAAAAATCTAGTCATCGTCGAGTCCCCTGCCAAAGCAAAAACCATCGAAGGTTACCTTGGCAAAGATTTCAAGGTGGTTTCCAGTTATGGTCACGTCAGGGATCTCCCCAAAGGCGATAAAGCTATAGATATCAAAAACCGCTTTAAACCAACCTACGAGGTCACAGCAGATAAAAAGGAAGTCATCAAAAACCTAAAAAGCCTAGCCAAGGATGCCGAAACAGTCTATCTGGCAAGTGACGATGACCGGGAAGGAGAAGCCATTTCCTGGCATTTGAAGGAGGTTTTGAAATTGGAGGAAGATCGGACCAAACGTATTGTATTCCGGGAAATCACCAAAAATGCCATTAGCAAAGCCATCGAAAACCCCAGAGGAATCGATTATGATTTGGTGAATGCCCAACAAGCCCGGAGAATATTGGATCGTTTGGTGGGTTTTGAACTTTCTCCAATCCTCTGGAAAAAAATCAAAACCGGACTTTCTGCCGGTCGGGTTCAATCCGTGGCAGTTCGACTGATCGTAGAACGGGAGCGAGAAATCGAATCCTTCAATTCGAAGTCAAGCTATAGGATCACCGCGCTCTTTGTGGTGGACGGAAAAACTTTCCAGGCAGAACTTCCCAAGAAGTTTGAAACCAAAGCAGAGGCTGAGGAATTCCTAAAAAATTGTCTTTCGGCGGATTTTTCAGTAGCCAATCTGGAGAAAAAGCCGGCCAAAAAATCCCCTGCTCCTCCATTTACTACATCAACCTTGCAGCAGGAAGCCTCCAGAAAGCTTTACTTCTCGGTAGCCCAAACCATGTCCGTGGCCCAAAAACTCTACGAAGCGGGGAAAATCACTTATATGCGTACGGACAGTACCAACTTGTCTCAAGAGGCTTTGGGTGCAGCTAAAAATGCAATTGAGTCCAGCTATGGTGCCTCTTACCATAAATCCAGACAATATTCTACCAAAAATGAAAGCGCTCAAGAGGCGCACGAAGCCATCCGTCCCACAGACTTTTCGGTAAGCCAGATTTCTGGGGACCGAAATGAGCAAAGATTGTATGAATTAATCTGGAAAAGAGCCATTGCATCCCAAATGGCAGATGCTGAACTTGAAAGAACCACCATCACGATTGGGATTTCCAATTCCTCCTTGAATCTGGTTGCCAATGGAGAAATCATCAAATTTGATGGCTTCCTGAAAGTATACCTCGAAGATACCGATGATGAGCCAGAGGATGATGAAGAAGGCAATAAGTCTCTGCTGCCTCCTTTGGAAATCGGGCAGACGTTGACCTTAAAGGAAATGAAAGGCCGGCAATCCTTTACCCGTCCTGCTCCAAGATATACTGAAGCCTCTTTGGTGAAAAAACTGGAAGAACTGGGAATCGGAAGACCTTCTACCTATGCGCCGACCATTTCCACGATTCAAAAGCGGGATTACGTCATCAAAGAATCAAGAGACGGTACGCCAAGAAACTATGTGGAAATGCTCATTTCCGGGGGAAAATTTAAAGAAGCTACCAAAACCGAAAATACAGGTGCTGAAAAGAACAAGCTTTTCCCTACCAACATTGCCATGGTCGTGAATGACTTCCTTGTGGAGCATTTCCCCAATGTGATTGACTTCAACTTCACCGCCAAAGTGGAAAAAGAATTCGATGAAATTGCCTCCGGAGAACAAAACTGGGAGGACATGATCGATAGCTTTTACGGAAATTTTCACCAAAGTGTGGAAGAAACTGAACAGGTGTCCCGACAGGAGGTCAATTCCAGCAGATTGATCGGACAACATCCTCAAAACGGGAAAAATGTATACGCCAGACTCGGAAGATTTGGACCCTTGGTACAGATCGGTGAAAATGAGGATGAGGACAAGGAATTTGCCAGTTTGAAAAAGGGGCAGTTTATCGAAAATGTCACCATGGAGGATGCTTTGGAGCTGTTTAAGCTTCCCCGGGAAGTGGGATATTATGAGGACAAAAAAATGACCGCAGCCATTGGTCGTTTTGGGCCCTATATCCGGCATGACAATGCATTCTTTTCCCTGAAAAAAGAGCAGGATCCTCTATCCATCACCGAAGAAGAGGCCATCGAGCTGATCAAAGCGAAGCGGGAAGCAGATGCTAATAAGCATATCAAATCCTTCGATGAAAATCCTGAAATCCAAGTATTGAATGGCCGATGGGGTCCTTATATCAAGTTTGGAAAAAACAATTATAAAATCCCAAAAGGCAAAGAGGCGGAAAAACTGACCTATACAGAGACCATGGAAATCATCGAATCTCAGCCTGATTCCGGCAAGAAAAAAGGACGTTTTCCTGCAAAGAAAAAATAAGCAGGCAAACGCAAAGATCTGGAATTCCAGATTCTGATACCGCCAAAAAATCAGGTTCAAGCCTTTGGGTTTGAACCTTTTTTTACCCCAATTCCAGAATTGAACATGGCCAGAAAAAAATTAGTAGTTCTCTCAGGCGCTGGAGTTTCTGCCGAAAGCGGTCTGCGGACTTTTCGGGATTCCAATGGACTTTGGGAAAACCATGACGTAATGGAAGTCGCCAGTCCTGAAGGCTGGAGGAGAAACCGGGCTTTGGTCTTGGATTTTTACAACCAGCGTAGAAAACAGGCCAGAGAATGTCAGCCCAATGCTGCCCACTTGCTGTTAGCTGAGCTGGAGAGATATCTGGATGTCCAAATCATCACCCAAAATGTCGATGACCTTCACGAACGGGCCGGTTCTAAAAATGTGCTTCATCTGCATGGGGAACTCTGGAAGGCGCAAAGTAGCTTAGACCCAAAACTGATTTATGATTTAGATCACTGGGAGATTCGAGAAGGAGACAAATGTGAAAAAGGAAGTCAGCTCCGCCCCTTTATCGTCTGGTTTGGGGAGCAGGTTCCCATGATGATTCCTGCCATGGAATTGATGCAGCAGGCTGATTTCCTTTTAGTCATCGGAACATCCCTGCAAGTATATCCAGCGGCAAGTCTGGTCGATTATGTTCCTCAGAAAGCCAAAAAATATCTGATCGATCCCAATCCTCCGAGCCATACATTATTAAAAAACCTTTACGTGATTCCCAAATCTGCCACCGAAGGCATGAAGGATTTTTTTCAGAGGCTGCAAGAAGAAATGCATTCAGAGTTTTAAAATCCTTTGGAATTCAGGATTTTATCCTAGATTAAAGTTTTGATTTTAAAGGAAGGCTTTGGCTTTCCCAAAAAAACAAAACCCATTCTAAAACCCGCTATCAGAAGTTTGGCATCCTATGCACCTGAATCCTAAAATCAAATATGCTATCTATTTCTTGGTTTTTTGGTTCCTGTTTTTTTTGATCTGGGAATGGTCAGTGAGCTATCCCAAAGTCCGTTGGAATTCGGTTTCTTTTCCCGAGACTTTCGAAGAAGAAATGGATTCGATATTGGTCCAAAGTCTATCAGACTTTTTGATTCCCGGAATCGCCATTGGCGTGGTCCAAGAAGGTAAAGTCACCTACCTCAAAGCCATTGGGTATCAAAACCTTGAAACCAAAGATACCTTTGATCTCCAGACTGAAATTCCGGTAGCTTCTGTATCCAAAATTTTTACGGCACTATGTGTGGCAAATTACTTTTCCAAAAAAGAAATTCCGGTTTCATCAACTCTCCAGGAGATCCTTCCGGCTAATTCCCAAATTCCTCAATTTCTCCTCCCGATTACCTTGGAGCAACTCCTGAGGCATCAATCGGGACTCAAAGACGCCGGCTTTCTCCCCCGACTTTTCAGAAGAAAATCAAAGCAGGGATTGGAAGACCTTCTGCAACAAATCCATTCTCCTGAAGCCCAGACGGAAGGAACCCAATATGCCGACATCAATTTTGATCTCTTGGGCCTTATCCTCCAGCTTCATGCCCAAACTCCCTTTGAATCTCTGATTAAATCAAGCACACTTCAGAAAGCGGGAATGGGAAACTCGTATTTTACCAAAACTTGGCCAGAACCTGAAAACCCGATGGTCGGAAACGGGAAAACTTTTTTTTGGAAAAGAATTGAACCTAAAGTGATGCAATTGGAAAGGTTTCCTTCTCCTTCCAGTGGATTATTGACCAGCCCTGAGGATTTATCGATGGCTTTGATCCACTTGAGCAGAGGAAACTTAAGCGACCTTCAAACAGAAATGGCTTGGCTAAGAGGAGGAAAGGAAGACCCAGCAGGGTTTCAGAAAATCTCCATCGAAGGAACCGACTTCCTGGGACATTATGGTGGCCAGGCAGGCTACAGTTCGTTATTTGCTTTTTCTGAGGAGCAAAAGTCCGGATTCTTTATCCTGACCAATGCCCGTGATTTTTCAGACCATAGGAAAAAAATTGCCCAATCCATTTTACAGACCCTTCAATCCCAAAAATGAAACTCTCCTTCCCCCACCCTTTGGTCATCCTAATTGGCTTTATTCTGTTGGCAGCCATTGCCACTTACCTCATTCCATCGGGACAATTTGATCGGGTTTTGGATGAAAAAAGTGGCAGAGAGGTGGTTGTACCGGGTAGCTTTCATTCTATAGCGGATAAAAATCCCGGTTTGGACGAAATTTTAGTCGCCATTCCTGAAGGGGTGATCAATGGAGCGGAAATCCTCACCCTGATCTTGTTTCTTGGCGGGGCTTTTTTTGTGGTAGAAAAAACCGGAGCACTTCAAGCTGGAATTGAAGCCTTGATCTATCGATTTCGAAATTCCAGATTTCTGCTTTTCTATTTACTGGGGGTTGTTTTTGCATTTGGAGGAGCCACTATTTCCATGCAGGAGGAGATTATCCCCATGGTACCTATTTTGGTCATTTTAGCGAGCAAACTCAAATATGACCTTCGGGCCATCATTGCCATCACTTTAGGTTCTTCCCTGATTGGGGCGGCATTCTCCCCGATGAATCCATTTGTTTCCCTTCTAGCCCAAAAGATCGGGGAAGTAGAACCTTTCTCTGGAACTGCCTTCCGGCTATTTTTCTTTATTCTGGTCCTTTTTTCCTGGATCACCTACCATATGAAAACCGGAATGAAGAAAGAAATCGAACAAATCGAACTCGAAATCAAACCCAATCCTATCTCTTTTCGGGCAATGTTAATCCTGATAGTTTCCTTTGGAGGAATTGGGGTGATGGCGTATGGAATTACCGCTTGGGGTTGGGAATTCAATCAAATGTCCGCATTCTTCTTCGTGATTGGAATGGTTTGCGGGCTCATCGGAGGAATGGGCCTAAATGGCACATCCAGAACATTTGTTCAAGGGTTTGGAGAAATGATTTTCGCAGGCATCATTGTTGGCTTAGCCAGAAGTATTTACCTGGTTTTGGAAAAAGGAGCCGCCATTGATCCCATTATTCACGGACTATTCGCTCCTTTGGAGGATTTACCTAATTTTTTGGCCGTGGTGGGGATGTACATCAGCCAGGCCTTGATCCATATTCCTGTTCCCAGCACTTCCGGGCAGGCAGCGTTGACAATTCCTATGGCAGCACCGCTGACGGATTTACTGGGGATAAGCCGTCAGGTGGCTATTTTGACCTATCAGTATCCTGCTGCCCTCATGGATATTCTAACTCCGACCAATGGGGGAATGATGGCCATCATTGCCGCTGGTGGAATTAGCTACAAAGATTGGATCGCTTACATTTGGAAAAGTTGGGTATTTGTTGCCATTTTCGGACTGCTAATTTCCATTGTCGGAATCTTTTGGTTTGGCTAAACCCCCTCCTAACTCAAAAAACCTATGCGAATCAACGATCATAACCCCCTTCCCCCATTTGTAGCAGCTCCTGAACGGTACGACACCATGAAGTACCGATTTTGTGGAAATTCTGGACTTCAGCTTCCAGAAATCAGCCTGGGACTTTGGCACAATTTCGGACACAATGCGGATTTGACTTTGGGGAGAAAAATCCTGAGAAGGGCTTTTGACCTTGGAATATGCCATTTTGATTTGGCTAACAATTATGGTCCCCCTTACGGGTCTGCCGAGGAAAATTTCGGGAGAATTCTTCAAAAAGATTTTCTTCCCTATCGGGATGAATTGCTGATCTCTTCCAAGGCAGGTTGGGACATGTGGCCCGGTCCTTATGGAAATTTCGGTTCGAAGAAATACCTAATAGCCAGCTGTGACCAGAGTCTGAAGCGAATGGGAATAGACTACGTGGATATCTTCTACCACCACCGACCTGATCCAAACACCCCTTTGGAGGAAACCATGGGTGCTTTGGCACAACTTCATCGACAAGGAAAAGCTCTCTATGTTGGAATTTCTCAATACTCCGCAGAGGATACACTCAAAGCCTATTCGATTTTAAAGGATTTGGGAGTACCCTTACTCATTCATCAACCCCGCTACAGCATGATGGATCGATGGGTAGAAGATGGATTGATGGAAGTCTTGGGAGAAAAAGGAATCGGAAGCATTGCCTTCTCCCCTTTGGAACAGGGGCTTTTGACCGATAAGTATTTGAAAGGAATTCCGTCCGACTCCCGGGCTGCAAAGGATGGTCGATACTTAAAGCCTGAACAAATAGGGCCAGAAAAACTAAACACGATCAAGCTGCTCAATGAAATTGCAGCGAAAAGAGGACAATCCTTAGCGCAGATGGCTATCGCATGGCTTTTGAAAGACCCTAGAATCACTTCTGTCCTGATCGGAGTTTCCAAACCGGAGCAATTGGATGACAATGTCGCAGCTGTGAAAAACACCAAGTTCAGTGCCGAAGAATTAGCTCAAATCAAAGCCATTTTAAACGCCTGATGCCTCAAGCCATTTCCTCCAGAAGTGCCCTAAAATTGATTGTAATTGCTCAATTTTTGGGCACTTCTCTTTGGTTTGCAGGAAATGCAGCCGCCCCTGAATGGGAATTACTTCTGGATAAAAAAGGGATCACCCCGATGATCACCTCGATAGTCCAGTTTGGATTTATCACGGGCACATTATTTTATGCTTTGGGATCGATTCCAGACCGCTATTCTCCTTCCAAGGTTTTCTTGTACAGTGCAATCCTCGCGGCACTTAGTAACCTTTTCATCCTGGCCTTTCCACTTTCTTACCCGATCATTTTAAGCTGCAGATTTTTGGTTGGTTTTTTTCTGGCGGGGATATATCCGGTGGGAATGAAAATCGCAGCCGATTATTTCGAAAAAGGATTGGGGACAGCCCTTGGATTTCTGGTTGGAGCTTTGGTATTGGGGACAGCATTTCCATTTTTACTCAAAGCCTTAGAACTCAGTTTTTCCTGGAAAGCTATCCTTGTTTCGACTTCGGGATTGGCATTAACAGGAGGAGTCATGATTGGATTTGGAGTTTCTGATGGCCCTTTCCGAAAAATCAATCCCAAGCTTGACTTTGGCCTTTTCCCCAAATTCAGTCGAAACAATCAACTCAAAGGAGCCGCTTCGGGATATTTCGGACACATGTGGGAGCTTTACACTTTTTGGGCTTTTCTTCCTTCAGTGATTTACTACCTAAATGAGCAGAAAATTTCTTCTTCCAATCAAGCCTTCTGGACTTTTTCAGTCATCGGGATTGGCGGGATCTCCTGTGCGATCGGAGGAATTTTGGCCAACAAGAGCAGCAGTCAAAAGGTGGCTATGTTGAGTCTGATAGGGTCTGGTATTTGTGGTCTTTTGTTTTTGACTGGAATAACCATACCCAAAGAACTTCTACTTCCGTTCCTGCTGGTTTGGGGAGTTTTGGTAACAGCAGACTCTCCTCAATTCTCCACCTTAGTGGCTCAAAGTGTCCTGCCTGAAAACAGAGGGACTGCATTGACCTTGGTTAACTGTTTGGGTTTTGGTCTGACTATCGTGAGCATCCAATTCACCCAATTCCTAAACAAGTTCTTGGAACCCCAGTTTTATTTCGGGTTACTGGCCATTGGACCTTTGGTGGGAGTTGTCTTGTTCCGGCTTTTCAGGAAATAGAAAAGCCCCTTTCGGGGCTCGTAGTCATCGTCAAACCGGACTGTTATCTAACTACGTTTTCTAAGGTTGCGAGGTAAATCCATTTCTGGTCCCGGGAATTCAACCCTGCATTCACCGCAGCACGTTGCTCTGCAGTTTGGTTCAAATCCTCATAGGCTTGGGCATTGAAAAACTGCATGTAATCCTTATAGAGGTTGACCGTCAAATGAGTATTTCCAGCCTCTGATCCTTGGGGTAAAGCTGCTCTTAAAAATGACCAATGTCCCATCAATCCCTTATCAATTCTGCTTTGATGAATAGGTTTGAATACCTCGATCTCTGCTTTCTCATACTCGCTGTATTTTCCTTCCACTGCTTTCATCAGGTCAAAAGAAGCCAAAACACCGGGTTTAAACTGAAAATTATCCTCGGTGGAGGCCAGGACTTTCATGTATAAGCGCATGGGTAGTTCTCGCATACTCAAGGACTGCTTGAATAAAGATCTCACTTGGGCATCGGATAGATGAGGGTAGGCGATTTTGGTATATTGGATAATAGACTCATCGTCCAGACCATTCATCATTTTGACGGGATCATTGAAGTAGGTAATCATAATGTACTGGAAGTCGCCCCCATCCGCCCCATTCTGAAGAGACCAAAAATCCCAACCGTTTATTTGTTTATCATTTAAGGCCTGGCGATAGACTTTCTCCAATAGATCTTTAAACTCGATGTAGTCAAAAAGCTGGTCTTTTTCCACCTTAATAAAATCGAATACCATGTATTGAGTTTGCTGGGCTTGTAAAACGCCTGACCACAGCAACCCGGCAACCAAGAGCAACAATAGCTTTTTCATATGAATAAGGGTTTAGGGTTATATGTGTTTCAGATAATTTAAAAATATATTTTGATTTAAAAGGTTTTTTCAGAATAAAAATTCCTATTTACTAATATTCCATTCAAAAACAGAATGCTCATAAAGTTTGAGGAAAAATGAAATTTTATTAACACTCTTGCCAAATGCTTAGTATTTTACCAATCAAAACGACAGTATAATGAAAGGAATATCAAGAAGAGAATGGTTAAAATCAGCTACTTTGGGAAGTGGGATGGCCATGTTGGGAGTCCCGGCACTGAGCAGTTCCCTTTCTACTGAGGAAATCCGGAAGTTCAATCCAAGACCTTTAGCAGGTCCAATTCGCTTGGGGTCAAATGAGAATCCTTATGGGCCATCTGAAAAAATGAGACAGGCCATGACCGCAGCTTTTGATACTGGCTGCAGGTATCCCTGGTCCTACAATTCTGCTTTGGTAAAAATGATTGCTGAAAAAGAAGGAGTTCCGGAGGATCACATCGTCTTGACTGCTGGCTCTACCGAGGGATTGAAAGTCGCTGGAATCACCTTCGGAAAAGGCGGAGAGATTATCACCTGCTCTCCTACTTTTCTTTCCATGATGGAGTACGCTGAGCTCTGGGGTACGGAAATCAATTGGGTTCCTCTGACCAAAGACCTGGATTTTGACCTGGAGGAAATTGAAAAGCGGGTTACCCATGAGACGCGCTTGGTCTTTCTCTGCAATCCCAACAACCCAACAGGAAAATTGCTTCCTGCGGATCGGGTTAGGGATTTTTGCGAGACGGTCAGCAAAAGAGCTGTAGTATTCAGTGACGAAGCCTATTACGATTATATTACTGTTCCCAATTATCCTTCCATGGTAGAATTGGTCAAAAAAGGCCATGATGTGGTGGTTTCCAGAACCTTTTCCAAAGTCTATGGTTTGGCCGGAGTCAGAATGGGCTATATGGTCGCCAAGCCGGAACTGGCCAAAAAACTTCAGGATCGGGTCGTGGCCAACACAAATATCCTGGCAATTGAAGCCAGCAAGGCGGCCTTGAATGACCCAGAGTTTTATCAATTTTCTATTCAAAAAGCAAAAGAAGCTAAATCTTTGTTGACTCAAACTTTGGATGAGCTCAAATTACCCTATTTAGACTCTCATGCCAATTTTGTCTTCTTTCAATCCGGAAAGGATATCAGGGAGTTGAATAAAACCATGGCTCAAAAAGGATTTATTATCGGAAGACCTTTTCCTCCGCTCGACGATTGGTGCAGAGTTTCCACTGGGACTATTGAGGAAGTCAATCTTTACAATCAAGCAATCCGGGAAGTATTAGGCTGATGGTTTCCAGAGATTTGATTTTACAAAATGAAAAAGTCCTGCTGAGACCGATGTCCAGGCAGGACTTTTTGGTGCTCCAAGCGCTCACCCGTGATCCCGATCAATGGATCTATTTCACTCAGGATTTAAGCAAACCGGAGGAGTATGAGGCATGGGCTGCCGGACATTTTTCGGGGGATCGGTTACAGTTTGTAGTGATCGAACAAGCCTCGGGAAAAATTGCTGGTGCAACTGCATTTGGGAGCTTTTCTCCAAGAGATCAAAGATTGGAAATAGGCTGGACTTGGTTGGGAAAAGAATTTCAGGGAACCGGCCTCAATTCGCAAATGAAAAAAGTCATGTTGGATTATTGCTTTGAAATTCTGAAGCTCAAGCGCGTGGAAATCAAGACTGACGTCCTGAATATTCCCGCCAGAAAAGCCTTGTTGAAAATCGGAGCCGTGGAAGAGGGCGTACTCCGCAGCCACACCCTGATGACACACGGAAGGCGAAGAGATACCATATATTATAGCTTTTTAGAAGGAGAATGGCCCAGGAAGAATCCAGAAGTATAATCATTTGTCAATAGCAGATAGATAAACGAACCCCAGGACCAGCGCTTAAATATTGTCAAGAAAGCCTAAGAAAAGATATTTTTCCTAAATTTGACCCGTACCTATTAAGACCTATTTATGAAAATCGCTCTGATCGCCCATGATGGCAAAAAAGCCGACATGGTTCACTTTTTAGGCGGATTTCGCGAAGCTCTCCAGCGAGCCGATATAGAATTAGTTGCTACCGGCACTACCGGCTCTCACATCGAAAAATCAGGATTTGAAGTTCAACGACTGCTTTCTGGGCCATTAGGAGGTGACGCACAAATCGCAGCTTTAGCCGCTGAAAAGCAACTTTCGGCAGTTATTTTCTTTCGAGACCCATTAGACAAGCACCCACACGAACCTGACGTTCAGATGCTTATGAGAATCTGTGATGTACACAATATTCCCTTGGCTACCAACCCAGCATCTGCAGAGCTCATGTTCAAAGCCTTAACACAAACCTATGGAACCTAAGAATATCAAAAAAATAGGCGTATTGACCTCAGGAGGTGACGCTCCCGGCATGAATGCAGCCATCCGTGCTGCCGTTAGATCCGGATTTTATTACGGACTGGAAATGTACGGGATCTATCGTGGCTATGAGGGAATGATTCAAAACGACATCAAAAAGCTGGATTCCAAAAACATTACCCATGTTTTGGAGCGAGGAGGCACTTTTCTTAAGTCTGCAAGAAGCGATGAGTTCAGAACTCCTGAGGGAAGAAAAAAAGCCTACGAAAACTTAAAATCTCATGGAATCGATGCCTTGGTAGTCATCGGAGGGGACGGTTCTCTGACCGGAGCCCACTTGTTCTACCAAGAATACGGAATTCCTGCGATTGGACTCCCCGGAACGATTGACAATGACCTTTCAGGGACAGATTCCACGATTGGCTATGACACCGCATGCAATACCGCCATCGAAGCCATTGATAAAATCCGCGATACCGCCACCTCTCATGACCGCTTGTTTTTTGTGGAGGTTATGGGTCGGGATGCAGGTTTTATTGCCATCAATGCAGGAATCGGAAGTGCTTCTGCAGCAATTTTGATTCCTGAGCGAAAAACTCAGATCGAGACCTTGGTAGAAAAGCTAAAATCCAGAACCAAGGCCAAAAAGACTTCCAACATTGTGATTGTCGCTGAAGGAGGAAAAAGTGGATCCGCACAGGAAATTGCCGATAAAGTCAAAAAACACCTGCCTTACTATGACATCAAGGTTACAATTCTTGGCCATTTGCAGCGGGGGGGGGCTCCGACTTCCTTTGACAGATTGCTGGCTTCCAAACTTGGAGTCGCCGCTGTAGAGGGACTCATGCAAGGGAAATATGATGTCATGGCCGGCTTGATCAACAATAAGGTGGTCTATACCCCGATCGTCAAAGCCATTGTAGGAGACAAAGAAATCGACGAAGAGGATCTTAGGGTGGCCAACATCCTATCCACTTAAGTCAAAAGCCAGTTCCTATCCCATAGAACTGGCTTTTTTGCTTCTTCTAAATCCAAAAGTCCGGAGTTTCATTTTTTGATATTCTCCTAAAAATCCTCAAAGAAGAATTCATTTTGAGTTTTTTGCACTTTTCACGAGCCGTTGAGAATTCAGGTCTCGAATTTTCTTAATATGCTAAGAACCTCTTTGTTTTATTACTTCCGGGCACCAAAGATATTTTTCTAGAATTACCAAGAATTCATGGGGCCAAAGGCTATTCTGAATTCCACTTTTCCATGAATTTTTAACCAAACCCGTGCGGTGTCAGCACGAAAAACACTGACAAATTCACCATGAAAAATCAAAACTTATTTCCGAAACTAAGGATTCTGATTATCCTATTTTTCCTTACAGTCTTGAAGGGAAATGCGCAATTTGGCAACACTTTTCTCAGTGGAGAAGCTATTGGAAAAGGGGCTTGGGAAGTTTCAGGGCTTTACTCCTCCTTGAGTGTAGGAAGCGATGGAGAAAGCGAAGGAATTTTCAACAATTATGGGCTGCTGCTCGGAGCCGGAATCTCAGAAAAAACAGAAATCAGAATCCGATACGACAGATTCAGTTCTAAAGAAGGCGGGGATTTTGGCTTCAACACAATTTATCTGGGTCCAAAATTCTCCACCGAATCCGGAAAATTTGCACTCTATTTTCCCGTTGGAGTCAATTTCGGAGAAGATTTTGATTCTTGGATGATGGAACCTTCCTTTATTTTCAGTTTTCCCTTGGGGAAAAACTTGAAGATAAATGCCACCCCGAGTTATTTAATTCCACTGGAGGAGGAAACTGGTCCAGAAGATGGATTGTTAAAACTGAATCTAGGCTTTGGAATCACCGCTCCCGGAAATTGGATTTTCCGACCTGAAGCATCCCTTCAGTATTCTGTTCAGGATATTGGAGATGGTCATTTTCTAGCCTTAGGAATTGGAATTTCTAAAAGGCTGGGGACTCAATAAATGAAAGGGGCCGGTTGATGAAACCGGCCCTTTTCTTTACTTAACGTAGACTCTTGTGGCATTACCACTGAGCTTCAAAGTCCCGGAGACATTCACTCCATCTCCTAGGCCGAAGATCACTTTTTCAAAACCTTCAGGAATTTGAATTTCTACCTCGGCTTTGCCCACATTATGAATGACGAAAATTTCCTGATCCCCACTTTTCCGAAAATATGCCATGACGGATTTTGGGTATTCTTCCTTGGGCAATTCCAAGTTTCCAATGGCCAAGGCTGGATAGGAATTTCGAAGCTTGATCAAGCTTTTGTAATGATTGAAATAGCTATTGGGATCCTCTTTTTGAATCACTAATGGAGTTACGGTTTGATCGGTGCTGTATTTTGGGTCAATCCAGGTAGCTCTTCCAGAATCTTGCTCTTTCACATCCCAAAGGAATGGTTCCCGGATATTTTCATCAGGCTTTAACCCTAGCATCCCAATTTCCTCTCCATAATACAGATAAGGAGCTCCCGGCATGGTCAACAGCACCGAGATAGCTTGCTTATACTTCTCAGGATCAGCACCCAATTCATTCAAAAGACGCGGCTGGTCATGATTGGAAGAAATGGTGGCATCAATGAAATTAGGGGTGATTCCTTGGTAAAAATCAAGAATATCTTTTTGCTTCTTTGGCAGGAGCATCCCATCTCCGGTGTTCATGGTTTCCAACAAGGTGTAGTGGAAATCAAAATTGAACAGCGCAGGCAAACCTGGGAGATAAGGAGCAACGATTTCCTTTTTGTCATACACCTCACCCACCAAATAAATATCTGGCTTGATCGCTTCCATTTTGGCCCGAAACTCCTTCCAAAATGCATGATTATCCAAAGGTCGGTCATCAGGGAAAATATGCTTCGCTGCATCCAGACGGAATCCGTCTACCCCGACTTCTTCCAGCCAAAACCTACCGATTTCATAGATCTCCTCCCGGACTTTTGGGTTATCAAAATTCAAGTCAGGCATTCCTCCCCAAAAAAAACCATAATAATAATCCTCTCCCTGACCCGGATCATGCCACTGACGGATATTATCAGAATCCAGCGTAATAGTCTTCTTGTTCAAGAAATCTGCTATGGTGTCTTTTTGAGCCCAGACATAATAATCCCGATAGGGATTGTCTCTACCCGATTTGGATTCCTGAAACCAAGGGTGTTCGGTAGAAGTGTGATTGATGATCATATCGATCACAATCTTGATATCCCGTTTGTGGGCCTCAGCAATCAAATTCTTGAACTCCTCCATGGTCCCATAATCCGGATGCACTGCTTTGTAATCCGTCACATCGTATTTGTGATAGGTCGGAGAAGGCATGATTGGCATAAACCAAATTGCATTTGCCCCAAGTTCTTTGACATGATCCAGTTTTTGGATGACCCCATTAAAGTCCCCTATTCCGTCTCCATTGGAATCTTGAAAAGACTGGACAAAAATTTCATAGGTGACCCCGGCTTGAGGCCAATAATTCTTCACTTCAGGCTCTTTTTCGGAGCAAGCGGATAAAATAGCAAATGACAAAACGGAGCTTAGGAGTAGGTTATTTTTCATAGGTATTCTGTAAAAGAAAAAGTCACCCATTAAGTGACTTTTTCAAAGAGTTGATATTTTCTATTAGTTTCTGTTTACTGCATTCAGCATATCGAAAGCCAACTCAAGACGCTTCACGAAGTTTTCTTCGCCTTTTCTCAACCAAGCTCTGGGGTCGTAATACTTCTTGTTTGGAGCATCCGGTCCGTCTGGATTTCCCAGCTGACTTTGAAGATAGGCTTCGTTCTTTTTGTAATAGTTCAAAACGCCCTCCCAAGTAGCCCACTGCATGTCCGTATCAATGTTCATCTTGATTGATCCGTAGCTATTGGCTTCCCGGATTTCTTCCACAGAAGAACCAGAACCACCGTGGAATACAAAGTTTAAAGGTTTGCCTTGGGTTCCGTATTTCTCGTTGATGTATTCCTGGGAATTTTTCAGGATGATTGGTTTCAGGCTGACGTTTCCTGGCTTATACACTCCGTGTACGTTTCCAAAAGCAGCTGCTATGGTGAACAAATCACCGATTTTCTTCAAATGCTCATAGGCGTAAGCCACCTCTTCAGGCTGAGTGTAAAGCTTGGAGGAATCTACATCGGTATTATCCACTCCATCTTCTTCTCCGCCTGTCACTCCGAGTTCGATTTCGATGGCCATTTCCAGCTTGGTCATTTGCTCGAAGTATTTCGCGGAAATTTCTACGTTTTCATGCAAAGGTTCTTCCGAAAGATCCAGCATGTGAGAACTGAACAAAGGCTTTTTGTGGGTAGCATAATACGCTTTTCCAGCTTCCAAAAGCCCATCTATCCAGGGCAAAAGCTTCAAAGCCGCATGATCAGTATGCAAAATCACCGGAACGCCATAAGCTTCGGCCATTTGGTGCACGTGATGAGCACCGGAAATACCACCTGCAATGCTCGCTTGTTGTTTATCGTTGGGTAAGCTTTTTCCTGCGAAAAACTGTGCTCCACCGTTGGAGAACTGAATGATGACTGGGGAATTTACTTTCTTGGCAGTTTCCAAAACGGCATTGACTGAATTGGTACCGATGACGTTCACCGCAGGAAAGGCAAATTCATTTTCTTTTGCGTATGCGTAAAGGTCCCTCAACTCGTTTCCGAACTTTACTCCAGGTTTAAATTTCATAGTTTGAGATAGGTTAGATTAATTTTTAATAAAGCGCTGGTGCACGACCCGCTTGGTATCAAACGCCTCAAAGATATAAATCCCTGCCTTAATTCCCTTTAGATCAAAGTCTAAAATACGCTCATTCAGGGAGGTTTGTCCATCAAAAAGAACCCTTCCGGCCATATCCACCACACGGTAATTGGCCTGTATCATGTCTTTGGGCAGCTCCACGGTAATCGAATTTTGAGATGGAACAGGATAAATTTTAAAATCCCCATTTGTAATTGGCTCCGGAACTGAAGTCACAAAATCCTCTTGCAAAATTCCGTCTTCCGGCTTTGGAAGCGGCTGATCGGTAAAGAGATAAAACTCATTTGGTCTCAATCCCAAAGTAATCTGTGGAGAAGTCACATTGAGTTCCTCTCCGGTGAAATAGTTATACCATTTCCCTTGTTTTGGAAACTGGATCTGAGCATTGCCTACAGTCACTCCGTCAAAATTCCCAAAGAGGAAAACATCCATTTCAGGATGATCCAAGTAAATCTGCTTGAGAGTTGGACCTAAATTTAAGCTAGCTTGAGTTGGATTGTTAAATACCGGATAGGTCTTTTTCAGCTTGATCATTTCTCGATACAGCTTATACAAGCGCTGTCTTTCCGGATCATCCAGGTAATTCCAACGTGTAGGTTTGATTCCCAACCGGTCGTTATTCAACTCCAAGTCATAGCCAAACTCCCCAAACTGCCAAAGCATTTTTGGACCCGGGATGGCAAAATAGAACGCGGTCATGATCTGATTTCTGTTTACCGCATTCTCCAATACCCTGAGGTTGATCGGACTTGTGCCTCCAAAATTGAGGGTTTCCCACATGACTCGTTCTTCATCATGGGATTCCTGATACGCGATGAGATTGCTTCTGTTCCACCCTCTTCGCTTGTAATAGGCCCATTCCATGTTATCATTCGAGCCTTTGGCAAGGTTGCGGGAAGTACCATTCATATTTCCCCAAAACATCATTCCGTAGTTGGCCAATTCTGTTTCCTCAGAATTGTCTGCCAAATGCTCCAGAATCACGTAAGCTTCCGGATGATTAGCCTTGATTCGGTCATAAATATTTTTCCAAATAGCCACCCGGCTTGGGTCATACTGCGACCAAATACCCACATTACTTCCACTGTTGACTTGGGTGAAGCCTTTAGACAAGTCAAATCGGAATCCATCGAATTTGTATTCGGTCAACCAATAGTTGTTTACAGAATCCACAAAAGCCTTGGTGTATGTACTTTCGTGGTTAAAGTCATAGCCCACATTGAAGGGGTGAGTCGCTTCTCTGTTAAACCATGGATTATCAGGTGTAGGTGCACCATAATCCCCATCATTATAGAGTCGAACCATTGGATTTTGACCAAAAGCGTGGTTCAATACCATATCCAAAATCACCACCATACCTCTGCCATGTGCCTCATCGATGAGTCGCTTGAGGTCATTTTTGGTTCCGTAGTATTTGTCCGGAGCGAAAAAGAAAGAGGGATTGTATCCCCAAGAAAGGTTTCCTTCAAACTCTCCTATTGGCATCAGTTCGATGGCATTGATTCCCAAATCTTCCAGGTAATCCAGTCGGTCAATTACGGCATTGTAGGTTCTTTTTTCATCAAAATCTCTGACCAAGAGCTCATATACCACCAACTCTTCAGGAGCGGGACGCTCGTAGTTCAGATTTTTCCAATCATATTCATCTTGGGCTGTCTGCAGATAAGTGGCCTGGAATTCGGTTTTCCCTACAGGATAAGGCATTAATCCCGGATATCTGCCTTGGTCAATGATTTCCTGATCGTTGAATGGATCTGAAGTTTTATCAGCAAAAGGATCTCCGATTCGGATACTTCCATCCACTAGGTATTGAAAAATGTATTCTTTTTTAGGCACAAGATTCTCGAGTTTAAGCCAAAAAATCTCTCCATCAGGAGTGACTTTCATTTGATACTCATTAAGAATTTGCCAATCATTAAAGTCCCCAATCACATGGACTATATTCTTACCAGGTGCCTGCAGGGCAAGAATTACTTCGGTATCCGAAAGGTAATTGATTCCAAGTCGAGCCCCTGAAGGCAAAGGCGCAGTCTCTGATGGAGCAAAAACAACAATATTGACGGATTCGGTGTCGGATTGGTCTCCCTTCTCGGCTTTGGCGGTCAATTGATAATTACCGGAAGCTTTTGCGGAGAAGGTATATGCTATCTCCTCAGCGTTTTTGGCTTCGGCCACTTTGACTCCATCCAGTTCAAAACTCAAATCAGCTGGTTCTGTAGATGCAGCTTTGAAATCGAACGTTTCACCCACATTCAGGGAAACATTGGAAGTGTTTGGGGTAGTAAAAGCCACGGAGAATCCCTGAGCCAGATCCACAAAAATATCCCCATTGGCACTGTTTTTTCCTTCCTTGGTCCCGTCTGCATTTCGGAACACCATTCCGAGTCGGTAAATCGTCACTCCATTGGGATTATCAAAAAATTCATTCGGAATAAGTTCAAAGGTGTAGAGATTAGGCTGCCCTTCCACCTTTTCCATTTTTGCATCCGGATTGGCTGTACCCCATTGAAATGGGACAATAGACCAAGTATTGGAAGTCGGCCCTGCTGTCACCGCACCAATATGAATATAGACATCACAGTTGCAGTCCTTAAGACCTGAAGTCCCTTTGGTGGCGTCATAAATAATTTTAACAGAACCTCCTGCATTGGGCACAGCCGGTTCTGTAGTCACTTGGGCAAGGAGGTTTCCGGTGAAAAAGAAGAGGGAAACAAACTTAAAAATGAAAGAAAAGGAAGGTTTCATGGGTAATTGGTAGAATGAATAACCGGCTTTCGGATTCCAAGATCCAAAAGCCGGTAATAAGTTATAAGTAAGCGTAGTTATTACCTAAACTCAGATTAATTTTTAGTCAAAGTATAAGTAGCTACACCTTCAGGACCGAAGTATAGGGTAATGGTATAATTACCTGCCTCAGTGATTTGAATATTATCACCTCCTGCGTTCAATTCACCATTGGATCCTCCATAGTTGAAATCCCAGTTATTGTTTGCTCGGAACTTGAACGCACCTACTTTAAGATCGGTAGTGATTTTCAGCTGATTGGTGGCCTTGTCAAACACATTCATCGGAGTGTCGGTATCCCAA
>JAJLJS010000057.1:0-33893 GCA_033844545.1 Cyclobacteriaceae bacterium
ATGGAAAACGTAATTAAAACCGTCAATCTCAAAAAACTCTACACCACTGAGGAAGTAGAAACCACCGCTTTGGATGGCATCCAAATGGAAATCAAAAAAGGCGAATTCGTCGCCATCATGGGGCCTTCAGGCTGTGGTAAATCAACCTTGCTCAACATCATCGGCCTTCTGGACAATCCGGATAGCGGAGAATATTACTTTCTGGACAAGGAGGTAGCCAATTTTTCAGAGCGCCAGCGATCCTCTTTGAGAAAAGGAAACATTGGGTTTGTTTTCCAAAGCTTCAATTTGATCGATGAACTGACAGTTTTTGAAAATGTAGAGCTTCCTCTGCTTTATCTGAAAACTCCGGCGGATGAAAGGAAAAAAAGAGTGGAAGAGGTATTGACCCGAATGAATATCATGCACCGGAGAAATCACTTCCCTCAGCAGCTTTCCGGTGGTCAGCAGCAGCGTGTGGCTATTGCCCGTGCGATTGTGGCCAAGCCTTCCGTGATCCTTGCCGATGAACCTACCGGTAATTTGGATTCCAAAAACGGGGAAGAGGTCATGCGGCTTCTGGAAGAGTTGAACAATGAAGGAACCACCATTGTGATGGTGACCCACTCTCCCCACGATGCCAACTACGCCCATCGGGTCATCAATCTCTTCGACGGAAAAGTGGTGACGGAAAATATCCGGGAGCAGTTTCATGTTTGATTAAAATTGAAAGATTGGAAGATTTGAATATTGGAAAATTCGATTTTTCCCACGGAGTTCTTATTCAAAATGTACTTCTAAAGGGAATCTTGAGGTCCTGTTTCTTTAATTCAATTTCCAGAATTCTGCCTTAGGTGAATCCTTATCTTAATATTCCAATTTTGAAATTTTGAAATTTTCCAATTTCTCTATGCTATCCAACTACCTAAAAATCGCCTTGCGGGGCTTTGCAAAGCACAAGCTTACCTTCTTCATCAATACCCTTGGGCTTTCCTTGGGACTATGGGCTGCAATCTTGATTGGCCTTTGGATTAAAAGTGAGTTTGAAGTGGGAAAAGGCCTCGCAGAATCTGAGCAGGTCTATCGGGTCATGGAGCACCAGTCTTATGGTTCGGACATTTTCACGACCACATCCACTCCCGGAGTTTTGGCAGAAGCCATGAAGGAAAACCTTTCCGAAGTGGAAAAAGCAGCCACCTACTCCTGGAATGAGGAACATCTCTTTGTCAACGGGGAAAAGCGAATCAAACTAAACGGCTTTTTTGCAGGTGCGGATTACCTACACATCATGCAGTATCCTTTTCTGCACGGGAACAAGGAATTGGCACTCACGGACAAGTCTCACATCGTCTTGACTGAAGAAGCCGCAGTGAAGCTTTTTGGGACTACTGATGCCCTCGGTGAGTCTATTCAACTGGTCAGCAATGAAGGGGAGGAACTCTATGTAGTTCAGGGAGTTTTGCAAAGCCTGGGCAACAAGGTGAGTTCCAAATTTGAATTTATCCTTCCCTACCAGGTGATGTTTGATAAGCCCTATAACGAATGGCTCAAACACTGGGGAAACAATGGCCCAAGTACAATTGTGAAATTGCAGCAGGGAACTGACGGAGAAAAATTTTCCAAATCAATCGAGGACTTCATCGCCCAGCGGAATGAAAATAGTAACGTGAAGCTATTTGCCTATCCTCAATCGGAAATTTACCTCCATGGCTCCTGGAAAGACGGGAAACTTCAGGAAGGCAGAATCAAGACGGTGAAGCTTTTTGCGATCATTGGGTTTTTCATCCTATTGATTGCCTGTATCAATTTCATGAATTTGTCCACGGCCAAATCGCAAAAACGTGCCAAGGAAGTGGGTGTCCGAAAAGTTTCCGGGGCTGATAAAGCGTCATTGGTTTACCAATTCCTTAGCGAATCAATTTTGATTACGCTTTTCTCCGGCTTTTTGGCTTTGCTTTTGGTTCAGGTGACGCTTCCGGTTTTTAACACCTTGACCGGAAAAGAAATGAACTTGCCTTTAGGGGATGGACTTTTTTGGGTCCAATTTGGAGGGATTATTGTCTTTACCGGATTGGTTTCGGGCAGCTATCCCGCATTTTACCTCTCTGCTACCAAAGTGGTGTCAGTTTTCAAAAATCATATCCAAGGCAGCAAGCAGGTGGTTTGGGCCCGAAAGGGATTGGTGCTCTTCCAGTTTATTTTGGCTACAGCCCTTATTGTTTCCACAGTGGTGGTATTTCAGCAGATCAATTATGCGCTCAAGCAGAATATTGGGTACGAAAAAGATCAATTGGTTTTGGTGCCATTGGAAGGGGAGCTTTATGAGAAATATGAGATTTTCAAAACCCAATTGGAAAACAATCCCAACATCGAATCAGTCACTCGGACTACGCACAATTTATTGGGAAGAAACTCCAACACAGGCGGAGTAGAATGGGAAGGCAAAGACCCGGATTTCAATGCGTTATTTGAGCGGATTTTGGTGGATTATGACTTCATGTCCACCATGGGGATGAAGCTGATTGATGGGGAGGATTTTTCCCGTGAGAAAGGAGCAGATTCTACTCAATCGGTTATTTTGAATCAAAAGGCTTTTGAGCTTATTACCCAAAATAATCCGGAAAACAGAATGGTAACCATCAATGGAGAGACGCGTCAAGTCTCTGGTGTAGTGGAAAATTTCCACTTTCAGAGCTTTCACCAAGTGATGGAACCGGCCTTTATCCTTTTGGATCCAAGCTTTGCTTCAAATGCCTTTGTCCGGGTCAAAGCGGGAGAAATGAAGGAAACCTTGGCATCCATTCAACAAGTGGCGGAGGAGCTCAATCCCGTTTTCCCTTTCACCTACCAGTTTGTAGATGAAAACTACGCTCGTATGTATCAGGATGATGTGCGCCTGAGAGACTTGGCTCAGTACTTCAGTTTGCTGACGATCTTGATTTCCTGCTTGGGCTTGTTGGGGCTTTCAGCCCATGTAGCAGAGCAAAAAACCAAGGAAATCGGTATCCGAAAAGTCTTGGGAGCTTCAACTTTTCACATTTTGCAGGTGATCAACCGGGAATTTATTTTGGTAGTCATGGTTTCGATTTTGATCGGCTCGACCCTGGCTTATTGGTTTATGAAAGATTGGTTGGAAGGGTATGCCTATCGAATTGATTTTGAATGGTGGTTTATCCCGCTGGCAGGAGTTCTGATTTTGGGGATCGCTCTGATTACAGTAAGTCTTCAATCCATCCGAGCGGTGAGAAGCAATCCGGTTCAGGCCATCAAGACTGAGTAGGTTCTGGTCGAAATCGGGCGTTTTTGTTCGCCTGATTGGCACTTGCTCCCGAAAAAAAACTGTAATTCAGGATTTTGCGGAGTTTTTTTATGGCACAGTAACTGGCTAAAACTACAGGTACTTTTAGCTTCTTAATCTTATGCTGAAAAATTATTTTAAAATCTCCCTTCGGAATCTTTTCAAACGGAAACTCTTTTCCTCGGTGAATATTCTGGGCTTGGTCCTTGGGCTTTTTTGCTTTATGGTGCTACAGGCCTTTGTGGTCAGTGAATTTTCCTTCAATGATTTTCATGTTAACAAGAACCGAATCTATCGATTGGTGGTACAAGAAGGAAATGGCAACTATGAGACCTATCTTCCTCCCGGATATGCCGGCGTATTGGAAAGTAATTTTTCCCAGGTGGAGTCGGTTGACCGGGTGGCTGGATTTATCGGAGGGGGATTGGTAGCAATTCCTGATACCGATCTAGCCTTTAAAGAAAATGCAGTGGGCTTTGTGGAAGGGGATTTTTTCCAAACCTTTTCCTTTGGACTGGTTCGGGGTACAGGCAATTTAGAGCAACCTTACACAGCGGTCATTACCCACGCTTTGGCAGAGAAATATTTCGGAACATCGGATGCCTTGGGCAAAGCCATTTCCCTGAGCAATCAATTTGGAAAGGCAGATTTTACGATCACAGGGGTTCTGGATAAGATCCCCGCGCAATCTGATTTTGTGGGAGATATCTTTCTTTCGATCCATACCCTGGAGCGTCCGGAGTATCGGAAAGAAAACGGCTGGGCAGATCCCAATGGCCTGGAATCAGGATTTGTAAATATGTTTTTGTTGCTGAATGAGGGAGAAAATCCGGAAAGTTTAGCCTCGCAGATGACTGAATTTATCCGGCAAAATCCCAATGCCCAAGAAGATCAAATTTTCCTCCAGTCCTTGGAAGATATTCATTTGGGAAAGGGGATAGCTGACCCCATGCCCAAATCCAGCTCCATGGGCAGTGTTTTGGTGTTTTTGGCCATGGCGGCCTTGATTTTATTGATTGCCTTTGTCAATTACCTGAATCTCTCCTCCGCCAATCTTTTGACCCGGATCAAGGAAATCCGCCTGAGAAAGGTCATGGGAGCCTTTTCCTGGCAATTGGCCCAGCAGTTTATGGTTGAAACACTTTTACTGATCGGGCTTTCCCTGGTTTTGGCTTTCTTATTGTTTCAGCTTTTGAGTCCTTTCGCAAGTGAAATTTTAGGAAAGCCCATCGCCGAAAACCTTTGGGTTCAACCTTGGGCCATCGGCTTGCTGCTTGGAATCCTCCTGGCTGCCGCAGCTTTTTCAGGGATTTATGTGGTGATCCTTTCTGGGCGGTTTGAGAAAAATGGCAAGCTTAGGTTTTCCGCCCAAGACAATCAATGGGGAAGGAAAGCGCTTATGGTATTTCAATTCGTTATTTCGATTGGGATTATTCTCTGCACCCTAGTGATCCGGGATCAGCTGACTTTTATGCAAAGCCAGCCTTTGGGAATGGAACTGACTCAACGGATCATTGTGGAAGGTCCTGAAGATTTTGCGGGTGACAAATCCGGGAAAATGGATGCATTCCGGCAGCGTCTGCTTTCCCAAAGTTTCGTCCAGGGTTTGGCAGGATCTAATTCACTGCCAGGATATAGCTATAATTTTTCAGCGGGAGGAATCACCCCTTTGGCTCCCAGGCCGGAGGACAAAGATTACAACTATTCCATGTTCATCATCGATGAGCAATTTCTTCCAACTTACGGAATAGAGGTGCTGGCAGGAAGAAATTTCAATCGGGGAGAGGCAGAAGCCAACTGGAACAAGTTGAGAAAAGTGATGCTGAATGCCAAGGCAGCCAAACAGTTGGGCTTCGAAAGTCCAGAAGCGGCCGTCGGGCAAAATATTTTGTGGGGTGAACCCTTTGAAGTGGTGGGCGTCATTGCCGACTACCATCACATGTCCCTCAGAGAGGAAATTAGCCCGATGATTCTCTTGGCAGCTGAGGCTTCCGGGTATTTTACCCTGATTTTAGAAAATGCTGATATGTCTGCCCAAATTCAGGAAATCGAAAAAATCTTCAAGGACGTATTTCCCGGAAATCCATTCAACTATTCCTTTTTGGATGAAGTCTACGGCCGACAATACCAGCAGGAGCAGCAGCTCAGCCAGGCTTTCAGCGTAGCAGGAGGATTGGCGATCTTGATTTCCTGCTTGGGGCTATTTGGGCTTTCCGCCTACTCGGTGCAGCAGCGAACCAAAGAAATAGGGATTCGGAAGGTATTAGGGGCGAGTACCCCGAGCCTTCTCACCTTGATCAGCAAAGATTTCCTGATTTTGGTTCTGGTAGCAATGGTTGTAGCTTTTCCGCTTGCGTATTATGCCATGCAAAGTTGGCAAGCTGACTTTCCTTACCAAGCTGGCTTTTCGGCCTTGACTTTTATCCTGGCCGGAGTCGGATCTATCGGCTTGGCCTTATTGACCGTTGGATTTCAGGCTTTAAAAGCCGCCTGGGCCAATCCAGTCGAGTCTATTCGGAACGAATAGTGTCCGAACTGTCCGATACTAAGACAGTTTTCTTTTGTGTTGAATAGTGGAAAAATGCCTCCGGGGTACTTCTGGAGGCATTTTTTGGTTTTTATGGATTATTGGAATCCCTCTTGCAACCTTTTTTTCCGCAGTTGCATCTCAATTGTAGAAAACTAAACCAACTCATTTTTCCAACCCACTAAACCAAGCCCAGCCATGTGGAAAAATTACCTTACTGTCGCTCTTCGCAATCTCAAGCGAAACAAAATCTATTCAGCCATCAACATCATCGGACTGGGATTGGGGATGGCTGCCAGTATTCTGATCGCACTTTTTGTCCTCGATGAACTGAGTTACGACCAATTCATTCCCAACGGAGACCGAATCTACCGTGCCAATGTTAGTGGGAAAATGAACGGGAATGAATTCACGTCAGCCACTTCGGCAACCCCTTTGGCACCGACCATGATCAATGAACTTCCCCAAGTGGAGGATGCCGTGAGGTTTGGGATGATGCGCACCTTTCCTTTTCGATTGGAAGATAAGGCCTTTACCGAACCGATTGTTCTGGCTGCAGATCCCAACTTTATTGAATTCTTTGGCTTGGAAATGCTCCAGGGAGATCCCAAAACCGCTCTGGTGGGTCCTGATCGGGTAGTTTTGACCAAGTCCGTGGCCGAAAAATACTTTGGAACCGAGGACCCTGTTGGCAAATCGATTTTAAGTGGCTCAGAAAATAAGCCCTTGGAGGTGACCGGCGTGGTCGCTGATTTCCCAGTCAATTCACACCTGGACTTTGACGCGGTGATTTCCGGAGAAAACTTCTGGTACTTTGAACAGGAAAACTGGACCAGTAACAACATTTTCACCTATTACCGATTGGTGGAAGGGGCCGATCCTCAACAAATTCAGCAGGCGATCAACGGGTTTGTGGAAAAGTATGTAGGGGAGGAGATTTTGGCTTTTTTGGGAATTTCCCTGAAAACTTTCCAAGAACAGGGAAACAATTACGGAATCCACACCATGCCCCTCCGGGATATTTATTTGAAGTCGGATACCGATGACGAAATCAAAGCTCCAGGGAATGAGCAATACCTTTTTCTATTCACAGCCATTGCCATATTTATCCTGCTGATTGCCTGCATCAATTTCATGAACCTTGCGACAGCCCGATCCGCTAACCGGGCCAAAGAGGTGGGAGTCCGGAAATCCATCGGTGCAAACAAAGGGCGATTGGTGGGACAATTTCTGGCCGAATCTCTCCTCTACAGTGTATTTGCAGGAATATTGGCCTTGGGGATCATCTTGGTGTTGCTCAAGCCTTTCAATGCTTTGGCTGGGAAAGAACTTGGATTCGGATTTTTGATACAGCCACAGTTCTTGCTGGTCTTCTTCTTATTCCTCTTGCTGGTGGGATTGATCGCGGGTTCTTATCCGGCATTTTACCTGACTTCCTTTTCTCCCGTAACGGTTTTGAAGGGGAAGTTGAGAAGCGGGGTGAAACGATCTGGATTAAGAAGTGGCTTGGTGGTATTTCAGTTTTTCATCTCCACTATCTTGATTATTTCCAGCATGGTAGTCTACAAGCAATTGGGATACATGCAGGCAAAAAACTTGGGTTTTGACAAGGAGAATGTGATTTCCCTATTACACGTCCGGTCTTTGGGCACCAATCAGGAGACATTCAAGCAGGACTTGTTGAGTCAATCCGGCTTTCTGGAGGCCAGCTATGCGAATAGTTTGCCACCCAATACGAACTGGAATTCTGTGATGCGAACCAAAGACAAGCAGCAGGATATCCTCTGCAATATCAATGTGGTGGACGAAGATCATTTGGAGACTTTGGGGCTTAAGCTTGCTGCCGGGAGGTTTTTCTCCAAAGAAATAACTGCGGATACAGGCTCCATTCTGGTCAATAAAACCGCCTTTGCGCAAATGGGCTGGACAGAACTGGATGGCACGCAGGAAGTTGGGGGATTTTGGAGCGAGGATGGATCGGTCACCTACCGCAAAGTCGTCGGTATTTTGGAGGATTATAATTATGAGAGCCTCCGGCAAAATGTCCGACCTCTGGTCATGATGATGGGGACTCGAAATGATTTCAATGAAATGGCAATTCGATTAAGCCCAGGAGATTATTCAGAACAAATAGCCGCTTTGGAACAAATCTGGAAAAAGCATTCCGGAGGTGCTCCTTTCGAGTATTCCTTCTTGGATGCAGACTTCAACCTACTCTTTCAGAAAGAGCAAAAAATGGGCAATATCATTCTCATTTTCACAGTTTTGGCAATTAGCATTGCGTGCTTGGGTTTGTTTGGACTAGCCGCCTATACTACAGAGCAGCGATCCAAGGAGATCAGCATTCGCAAAGCTCTTGGTGCCTCCATGCTTAATCTGGTGACGATTTTGAGCAAGGATTTTACGCTTCTGGTCTTGATCGCTTTCGTCTTGGGAGGTCCGATCAGCTACTATTTCCTGGAAAAATACTGGCTTCAGAATTTCGCTTACCGCACTGAGATCGGCTGGTGGATGATCTTAGGTGCAGGCCTGATTTCCATTTTCATCGCATGGCTCACCGTCAGTTATCAAAGTTTCAAAACCGCAGCTTCTAATCCGGTGGATTACCTCAAAAATGAATAAGTGAGGTTCGCATCCATGAATTTTCCTAAAAAAATAAGTCAAAATAAATCGTCCGCTCACGGGCAAAATCTTTTGACAACGGACAAGATTTCCTCAAAAAAGTGGCTTTACAGCCCCAGTTGGCCGAATTTACCTTGGCATAATTCCTGAAAAATAAGTATTACCTAAACCAACCAATTTCGAGAAACTATGAATCCTAGAAAAATTTTCTTCGTCGCATTCCTACTTCTGACCGGAAGTATTCTGGCCTTTGCCCAAAAGACCGAAACCCGAACTCCGGGATCTTTTACCCAAATAGAAAACAGTGGTAGCTGGGATATCCATATCCAAAAAGGCTCCAAAGATGAGGTCCGTCTGGAGTCCAAAAGCTTTGACCTAAGCAAGGTCATCACTGTAGTTGAGGGAGACAAGCTCAAAATCAAACTTGAAAAAGGCAACTGGAAGAATGTTGACCTTACCGTCTATGTGACCGTTCGGGAATTGGAATCCGTCGGCAACGGGGGGTCAGGCGACATGTACTTGGAATCTGATTTTGGGGCTGAAAGCTTCAATATCGGCCTTTCGGGTTCTGGAAGCATTACCACCAAGTCGATCAATGCCGGAAAATTAAACGTGGGAATGAGCGGTTCCGGAAAAGTATTCATTGCAGGTGGACAGGCAGAAAAAGCCCATATCGGACAGTCTGGTTCCGGAGATTTGGAGGCTTTGGATTTTGTGGCTGATGCTGTCGATATCGGAAAATCCGGTTCTGGAAATACCTCCATCGGAGTATCCAATTCCCTAACTGTAGGTTCCTCAGGTTCCGGAAATATCTACTACCGAGGCAATCCAGAAAAGCAGAGCATCGGTGTTTCCGGCTCCTCCCGAGTCATCAAAAAATAACCTTACCCCAGCCCTATGAAGAACGAAGTGCCGATGAGTGATGCTTATTCGGCACTTTTTTATTCCTCGGGCTATATCCTGTTTTCCCATGCTGAAGAATTACCTGAAAATTGCCTATCGGAATCTGGTCAAAAACAAGATCTACACTGGGATCAATATCCTGGGTTTGACCTTGGGTCTCACCTGTTGCCTTTTGATTTTTTTGCAGGTGAAGGAAGAGCTGAGCTATGATAAGTTTTGGGAAAATCAGAAAAATATCTACCGGGTAGCTTTAGAGCGGATTTATCCGGACCACGTAAATTTTTATGCCATCATCCCGGATGGTTTTTCGGAGGTTTTCAAAAATGAAATCCCGGAAGTGGAAGAGGCCACCCGGATTTTTTCCTTTGGGGATTTTGTCAGTACCGTGGAAGTAGAGGAAGATGTCTATGAGGAAAAATTGGTGGCCATGGCCGACTCTAATTTTTTCCAGCTTTTCCCGGTAAAACTACTCGTAGGAGATCTTCAAACTGCTCTATACAAAACCAACGGAGTGGTGCTCAATGAGACCCTTGCCCAAAAGTATTTCGGAAAAACTGATGTACTGGGACAGCTTTTGAAACTCAACGGGCAGGATATGGAAATCACCGGGGTGATGCAGGACTTGCCCACCAACACCCACTTTTCATTTGAAATATTGGGCACCACCGCCGGTCAGGAATTTAACCAGGATCCTAATTATGCTTCTTTTTCGGCAATGACCTATCTGAAAGCCCAGCCCGGAACTTCTCCGGAAAAAATTGAATCCTCTATTCCTCCTCTGGTGAAAAAGTACGCCGCTGGACAGATCGAGCGAGGTACTGGGGTGAATTATGACGATTACATCGCTGCCGGAAATGGATATCGATACTTCCTACAGCCCCTGGGAGATATCCACCTTACTTCCCGACTTCAGGCGGAAATGAAAGCTAACGGCGATATTCGGTACGTCTATATTTTTATATCGATCGCCTTTTTCATCTTACTCATTGCCTCTGTCAATTTCATCAATTTGGCAACGGCCCGGTCTTCTGAGAGAGCCCGAGAAGTCGGGGTAAGAAAAGCCATGGGTTCAGATCGGGGACAATTGATCACTCAATTTTTGATGGAGGCGGTACTATTGGTGGTAATCAGTCTGCTGCTTTCGGTATTGCTTGCCAGTTTGATTCTTCCGTTTTTCAATGATTTGGCTCAGAAGAACCTTTCCCTTAGCGGTCCAATGCTCCAGGAATTACTTCCTTGGCTTTTGGGCATGGGGATTTTTGTAGCCTTGGTGGCGGGGTATTATCCGGCCTTTCAAATATCCAAAATGCATGCCGTGGAAATCATGAAAGGCAGGCTGACGACTTCCTCCAAGGGCCAATTTCTCCGCAATGGTCTGGTTGTTTTTCAATTCACAATTTCAATTTGTCTCATTGCCGGGACATTTGTCATTCAGCGTCAGATCAAGTTTATCCAAACCAAAAATCTGGGTTTCCAGCGTGAAAATGTGGTGGTAATCAACCGCTTTGGCCAATTGGAAAATCCGGAAACCTTCCGAAAAGAAGTTCTTAAGGTACCGGGTGTTCTGGAAGCCGGCTCGACGAGCACCATGCCGGGCAATTCTTTTTTTGGGGTTCAGTTTACTCCTGAAGGGAAATCTGAGGTCTTGACCGGAAAAGGATTCATTGCGGACGATTTCTTTCTCCAAGCGATGAAGATCCAGATCAAAGAGGGTAGGACCTTTGAGGAAGAGCGAAATGACAGCACTTCAGTGATTTTGAATCAGGCCGCTGTCCATGCCTTCGGGTTGGGAGATGCTTTGGGCAAGAAGATCTATTCCACTGCCAATATTGATGGAGAGCAGGTGAATGTGCCTTATACCGTGATCGGAGTGACAGATGATTTCCATTTTGAATCCTTGCACCTGCCGATTACCCCTTTGGCTATTTTCAGCAATGAATCTCCGGTAGGTTTCCAGAATTTTCTGGCGGTGAAAATTTCCGGAGAAAATCCCCAGGCTACTCTAGAAGATTTGGAAGCACTCTGGGATCGATTCGGGCAAAATCAACCTTTTTCCTTCTCCTTTTTGGAAGGGAATCTTCAGAGACAGTATCTCAATGAACAGATATCCGGAAAGATCCTGGCAGCTTTTTCCTTACTGGCTATCCTAATCGCCTGCATCGGCTTGTTTGGATTGGCGGCCTATATCGCTTTTCAAAAAACCAAAGAAATCGGAGTTAGAAAAGTACTGGGTGCTTCCACTTCAGGACTGGTCTGGATGCTGACGACCAATTTCAGCAAACTCGTACTAATGGCCTTTGTGTTGGGCACCCCGATAGCTTATTGGGCGATGAACGAATGGCTCAAATCCTTTGCTTACCAAACGACCCTGAGTCCTTGGATTTTCCTATTGGCAGGCTTGATTACCTTGATCATCGCCCTCTTGACCGTGAGTTATCAGGCATTCTCCGCTGCCAGAGCCAATCCTGTTAAAAGTTTGAAAACTGAATAAACCCCAGCTACTATGTTTAAGAATTATTTCAAAATCGTCTTTCGAAATGCCAAAAAGCATCCCATGTATGTGTTGATCAACTTGGTTGGTCTGGCCATCGGGATGGCGGTGAGTATCATCATTTTGTTGTATGTGCAGTTTGAACTGAGCTACGACAACTACCATCCTGATGGAGATCGCTTGTATCGGGTGTCAAGAGCCTGGTTTAACCCCGATGGGCAAATCAGTCTTCATTTGGGACATACTGCCCCTCCCTTTGGTCCCCTGATCCAATCTGATTTTCCTGAAGATGTGGAGGTTTCGGCCCGGCTTTTCAATTTTGATCCCCTGATCAAATCTGGGGGAAATGCTTTTGAGGAAGAGCGGTTTTTCTTTGCTGACCCTGAAGCTTTCGAGGTGTTTGGCTGGGAGGTTTTAGCCGGGGAGGGGAAAACAGCCTTGGATCAAGCAGATGGGTTGGTCCTGACCGAATCCACCGCCAAACGCTATTTCGGGGATGCTCCGGCTGTTGGAAAAGAGCTGTTGGCTCTTCTCAATGGACAGGAGGTAACCTTCCAAGTCCGTGGAGTGATGAAAGATATGCCGGAAAATTCTCACTTCCAGGTAGATTTTTTGGCCTCCATGGTACCTGTAGTGCAGTTTTATGGCGGTCTGGAGCCCTTTATGTCCAATTTTGGATCCAATAATTTTTCCACCTACATCAAGCTGCGGGAAGGATTGGACTACAAAGAATTCGAGGCAAAACTCCCCAGCCTGATCGATCGGCATATGGGAGAAACCCAATCCGGAATTCCCATGTCCAAGGGAACCCAATTGTTTCTTTGGCCGATCCAGGATATTCATTTGTATAGCAATCTGGATTCAGAAATCGAGGCAAACGGGAATATCGATTATGTCTACATCTATTTGGCAGTAGCCTTTTTTATCCTGCTGATTGCCTGCATCAATTTCATGAATCTTTCTACAGCCCGTTCTTCTCTGCGGTCCATGGAAGTGGGACTTCGGAAAGTCATGGGTGCGGATCGGGGGCTGTTGATCCGTCAGTTTTTGGGAGAATCCTTCGTGATGACCGGCATGGCGATGATCTTTGCGTTGATCTTAGTATTCCTGTTTCTGCCCACTTTTGCGGATTTTTCAGATCGGCCATTGCGGTTGAATTTCTTCCAAAATCCCCACTATTTCTTGGGAATTATTGGCATTATGGTTTTTGTGGGATTGATTTCGGGTAGCTATCCAGCCTTGTTTTTGTCTGGATTTATGCCAGCCAGAGTGCTGAAAGGAGCTTTCAAAGCGGGTAAAATCCACGAGAGATTCCGGTCGGTGCTGGTGGTGGGTCAATTTGCGGTTTCGGTGGTTTTGATCGTGGCCGTGTTGGTGGTGGTCGGACAGTTGAATTTCATGGTCGGGAAGGACCTGGGATTTGAAAAAGAGGATGTAGTCTATTTGCCTTCCAATGGTGAGATTCAAAATAATTACCTGATACTCAAAGACCGCTGGGAAAATCATCCCGGAATCGAATCTGTTACCATTTCCAGTCGCGTTCCTTCAGGAAGATTGTTGGACTCCCAAGGGGCAACTGCCGAAGTCAACGGAGAAATGAATCAGCTCAATATCCGGATCGCAGACATCCATGTTGCCCATAATTTTCTGGATACCTACGGAATTCCAACGGTAGCCGGACGGACCTTCAACTTTGATTTGGCCAGTGACTCCACAGAGGCATTTATCCTCAATGAAACTGCCGTCAGGGAAATCGGCTGGTCCAGCCCCGAAGAAGCAGTAGGGAAGCAGTTTTTGTATGGAGGGCGTCGGGGTTTTGTGACGGGTGTGATGCAGGACTTTCACTTTGAAAGCCTTCACCAACCCATTGTTCCGATTGTATTTTTGATCGCAGCTGACCGCAAAAATCCAGTCAGCTTTAAAATTCAAGCGGATCAACGCGAACAAGTCTTGGCGTACTTGGAAGCGGAATGGGCCCAGCTTCGTCCGGATTTTCCCTTCGAACCGACTTTTGTGGACGAGGGCTTCAATCGGCAATATGAGGCCGAGGATCGCGTGAAAACCATTTTCACCTTTTTCTCAGCCTTGGCAGTCTTGATTTCCATTTTGGGACTTTTGGGATTGGTAACTTTCGCCACTGAACAGAGAACCCGGGAAATCGGCATCCGAAAGGTGATGGGAGCAGAGACAGGCAATATTTTATTGCTTCTTGGAAAAGATTTTCTGAAGCTGGTAGGAATCGGATTTTTGATCGCTATTCCGATTTCCTGGTTTGGCATGAACAGCTGGCTGGAAGATTTTGCCTACAGCATTGGGGTGCATTGGACGGTATTTCTCTGGGCAGGACTATTTGCCGGAGTGATTGCTGCAGTTACGGTCATTTCCCAAACTATCAAAGCGGCTTGGGCCAATCCGGTGAAAAGTATTAAGAATGAATAAGGAGTGGAAATTTACCTAAGCATCTTTAGGTAGATTTTTCATTTCTTGAAAATAGAGGCTGCCTCCAATTCCTGTTTGCCGATCTGGCTGAAGACGAAAATGACTTGGCTGAACCAATTCATTCTTCGACTTTATCCGGATAGATGCAACAGGTTTTAGGGAGACAGCCTCAGTTTTTACTTACCAATCTGGCTTTCCTTTGAACGTTTTTATTTTCGCTCAAACCCCAACTTATCCAAGCCTGCCTGAATTTCTGGAGCGCCCATAAAAAGCTCCCAGCCAAGTTCGCTTCGGTAATTTTCGATCATGGCCACCATGGGTCCTTGGTCTATGGCTAAATATCTTCTAGGGTAATAGTTTGCTTCCGGACTCATGGCATCATAAAATCCATAGCGCCCGAATACTTTTTCTCCATAGTTGTAGTATAGGTTTTTGAGCACTTTAAGGCTTTCTTCAGGGGTGTAAGGCATGGAAGACAAAGCTGCTGTAGGAGAAATGACCCCCAAATCCTCACCTGGACGATGGGCTGAGTACCCCTTGATCGAATAGCTTGCGGTCAATCCCCAAAGGTCTTCCCCATATCCTTTGTGGCCTCCTTGATTTTCGACACACCAAGCTCGATTGATGAGGGTATGGTTTCGATTTTCTTCCCAATAATCAGCATAGCGGTCTTTCAGGCCTTTTGGATTGAGACCCAGGTAGGAATAATGCGCCCAGAAAAGTGGCCCTCCCATCGCTTCTGCTCCATTATGCTTTAGCTTCAGGGAATAGCCAAATGCTTCAACGTCCGTATTGATGCCCCCGCTTCTTGCCCATCCTTGGTGATAGACTTCGGGAGAAATCGTGTGAGTAGGAGAGGACGCTGCCAAAATGTAAGTAATCAAGCATTCATTGTAACCTTCCAGCGCAAAGTTCATTTTCCACTCCTTGTCCGGGGACCAATGCCAGTAGAGAACGTTTTTTCCCTGGGTATACCAATCCCACTCCATTTCTTTCCAGAGCTGATCAATCTTAGCGGCAATCGCCTTTTCCTGATCACTTCCTTCTTTGTAGTATTCCCGTACTGCGAGCAAACCCTGCATCAAAAAGGCCGACTCTACCAGATCCCCTCCGTTGTCATTGGGGCTGAAAGGCTTCACCCTACCGGTGTCCCCATGCAACCAATGTGGCCAAACTCCATGGAAGCGGTCCGCTTTTTCCAAAAAGTTGACCATCTTTTGAAAGTGGTCGGCACCTTCCTGTCTGGTGATCCAGCCTCTTTCTATCCCAGCCAAGAGACCAAAGATCCCGAATCCGGTTCCGCCTGTAGTAACGACCCTTTGATCATTTTGTGGGTATTCTCCATCGATGTGGATGCGCTCAGGGGCCATGCCGGAGTTGGGTTCAGCGCCCTGATAGAAATAGCGGAAGGTATAAAATTCGACCATGTTGATGAGTTCCTCGTCACTAAAATCCCGCGTAGTAGCCGGTGCCATTCCCAAATCGGAAGAACCTCCGGTGGGATCAATACTGACCACCTTGTAGTGCAGATTCAGGTTTTTGCCTAGGTCATTGACAAAATCCAGGTATAGGGTGTCTTCCACGGTGGCTCGTTTCGCAAATTTGTTGTTATCTGTACTGACCCAGATTTCGTAGGAGCTGATCCCTTCCTGCTTCGGCCATTGGAGTTCGACATGTCGGTCATATCCTTTGGCGATAACAGGGCTGGATTCTTGGGTTTTCGGTGAACTACATGCCCAAAGTAGGTTCAAGGCCAACAGGCTTAGGGAAAGAAGTGGCTTTTTGAAGGTAGTGTTCATATTTTGAGGGGTTTGGGGTGAGGAAAACATGGAAATGGAAATTATTGATACGAAAAGCCAAGCTTATCCAAGCCGGCTTTTACCTCCTGATTTTTCATGAAAAGCGTCCAAAGCAAGGCGCTACGGTGATTCTCGATCATCAGGATAATCGGGCCCTGATCTATCGCCAGGTAAGAATCTGCATACCAACTTTCGGTAATATTGAAAGCATCTTTGAAACCATAATCTCCCCAGATCCGGTCACCTAAGGTATAGTAGAAGAATTCAAGCGCTTTCATGGATGCCTCCGGAGTGTAAGGAAATGAGGATAGTGCGGCAGTCGGAGTGATTACTCCCAGATCATTGCTCGGTGAATGGGCATTGTAGCCCTGCTGATTGTCACTGGCCGTAAAGCCCCAATTGGCCTCCGAATATCCCACAAAGCTTTTAGGGTTTGCGATGGCATGGGCTTGATTGATCAGAGAATGCTGAACATTCTGCTCCCAATAGTTTGCATAGTGGTCTTGGAGCTTTCGGGGATCTAGTCCCAGGAAAGAATAATGGGCAAAAAACAGGGGTCCACCGAAGTCTTCACCTAGGGGAAGCTTTTCTCCATAAAAGCTTTTCCCGTTTTGAATGGCTCCATTTCTTGCCCAGCCTTGGTCGTAGGTGGACTTTGAAATAGGATGTGTCGGGGAACTCGCCCCTAGGACATATACAATCAGGGATTCGTTGTAGCCCCTGATGGGCAAATTCATTTCCCAACCAAAATTGGGGGACCAATGCCAATAGAGTACCCCGCTGTCATCTTTAGTATACCAATCCCATTCCACCCCTTGCCAAAGTGTGGTGATTTTGTCGATTAAGGATTTTTCAACTGGGTCTGAAGGGTCTAAATAAGCCTGAACGGTAAGTAGTCCCTGAATCAAAAATGCTGTTTCCACGAGATCTCCGCCGTTGTCTTTGGCACTGAATGGGATGGTTTTTCCGGTTTCCCCATTCATCCAGTGAGGCCAAACTCCGTGAAAGCGATCCGCTGTTTCCAAAAAACCGATGATTTGAGTCCAGCGGGAGATAGCTTGTTTCCGAGTGATGAATCCTCGCTCCACACCCACGATCAGAGCCATGAGTCCGAAGCCACTTCCGCCCGCAGTGACGGTATTTCCGGAGGTACTTCGCTCCCGGGCCATACCACTGGCGGGGTGGGCAAAATCCCAAAAATACCGGAAGGTGTGTTCCTGGACCTTGGTCAAAAGTGCTTCCTGAGAAATAACCGGGAATTTCGGATTTGGGTCCTGTGTGGTGTAAAACTCCTGCTGCCAACCTGAAAATTTCTCTCCATTGACTCCGGTGAGTGCATCCGTGATCAGTAGATGAAACCTGGAAAGGTCCCGAAGAGGAACTGATGATCGGATTTTCAGTACTTTTTGATTTTCTCCGATCTCCAATGAAAGTGAAGGAACCTCTGGCCCCGTCAGTTTTAGAGCATCCTGCAACGTACTGGGGTCCAAGGGAAAATTAAAATTCAATTGGGCTTCCAAAATCAAGTCCACGTTTTGAATTCTTCCATTGGGAAGGATTTCTCCTCCTGAAAAAGTAGCGGATTCGACCTTCAATGTTCCACTTTGGGTGGAGAATGAAATTGTTTGGCCGACAAATCCGGTCCCTCTGCTGGATTGCAGTGTAGTGAGGATCTCCAGTTGATGGACTTGGCCGCTTTGTAATCCGCCAAGCGCTTGTAGAGCGATGGTATGTCCTGAGACTAAGTTGGCATTGATGGGTAGAGTTTGTCCTCCACCAGCACTTAGTCTAATGGATCCCGCGATGGTAGCGGGGTCGAGATTTTGGGAAAAACGGAGGCTAATGATCCGGTCAAGAGGAACCTGTTCCAAAACGGTACCATCGAGCGGAATAGCAAGATTGCCGGCTGAGGCCTCCAAAAGGATCAATTCTGGTGTTTCTTCTTCTTTGCAAGCGCTTAACAAGAAGAATAAAGAAAGGCAAAAAAGTACCTGTTTCATTTGGGTGTAAAAGAAGCCGAAGTTGACGAGATCAATTTTTCAAAAGAAAAATAAAATCTGTCAACTCCGGCTGGTGAAAGAATTAAGGCATTTCTTCAGCGATGATGGCCTGAATTTCCTGGGCAGTCAAGGCTTTGTTGAAAATCCGAAGCTCATCCATCAAGCTACGATCCGAAAGGTGATTCCATCCGGAGAAGCGAGGTGCTCCGGACATGACCGAAAGAATGTTGCAGCCAGTCCAATCTACTCCTGAAAAGGAGCCTTGTTTCACAACTTTTCCGTCTATGTAGACTACAGCTTCATTATCCGAAATTGTGAAAGCGATGTGAATCCAGCCATTTCTCACCGATGGATTGATCGAGGCAGCAGGACCTCCATCAAACCAGGAATCAGCAGTACCATTTCCGACGTTGAGTTTGAAGGTCTGATTGGTAGCTGAGCCTTCCCGGAACAACCTAAATCCGGATCTTCGGTTGTTTGGAGCACTTGGATTTGCGGTGTCGGGAGGTCCGATCACCAGAATTCCGGCTCTGTCAGGAGAAGGATTGATTTTATACCAAAAAACCGCACTGAATTCCTCATTGAGAAGTCCGGTAGTCGGGAAGGTGAGGTATGCTCCTGTCGCACCGGCATAGGCATTTGTTCCTGCCACCCGGTCTTGGGTAAAGCCCGGATTTCCTACAACCTCAGCTTCAGTCAAGGTGACGAGTTCCAGATTTTCTCCGTCAAATGGAGCATAAAAAATCTCTCCGTCGTACTTTGGCTGGTAAGGCTCAGCTTTTTCAAAGTTTACAGTTTCTTCGGTGGTTTTTCCCGAAAGATCGGTGGCAATTACCCTGAGGATATGTTCACCATTGCCCAGTTGGTCATAAGGCAGATGGATTACGGCTCTTCGGTAATCCTTGAATTCAGAATAAGAACCGATTTCAGAACCGTCCAATTGGACTTGGATGGTGCCGATCTCGATATCATCCCGGACCTCAAACCTGATGTCGATAGAGGTGACGTCCTCAGTCACTCGAATCATGGTCCCTTCGGAAGGAAACATTACCGTTACTTCCGGAGATGCTTCATCGGCCCCCGGAGCTACCGGAGTGATGTCATCTATATAGCTGTCTTTGCAGGAAAAGCTGAAAATGGCCAGTCCTACAAGAAGAAAATATGAGTTGCGTATCATTGCTTTTTGGGTTTGACTGTATCGAATATTAGGGTCTTGAAGCCTCCTTTAGCTGAGGAAGAATGTCCTGCTGCTCAAGGGGATAGGGGAGAAAACGATCTGATTCGGTGTAGGTTCTTCCCTCATAATTGAGAGGGGCGGTCTTTCCGTGGCGAACGAGATCAAAGAACCGGATGCCCCATTCGGTGGCGAACTCGGCAAACTTCTCATCTAAAACATCATCCAGAGTCACTCCGGAAAGTGGCGCCATTCCTACCCTGTTTCTTACCATATTCACGGCTTGATCTGCACTCATCACAGAGCTGGTGGCACCACTGGTAAGCGCCTCAGCATGCATCAGCAATACCTCGGAATACCGGATGACAGCGAAGTTTTTGTTTTCTCCATAGGAGAATCTACCTGGGGTAAGTTGGGTGGAGGGGAGATAAAATTTCCCACTCAGGAATTTGTATCTCGGATGATTGTTAAACACATCTCCATCTTTGGATACATTGGTGATCCAGCTTGGCAGGTTGGAATACGCGGGATCGGATTTGATCTGAGCGATGCCATCTGGGGTAAAGAGCACGGTAGTTTCCAATCTTTCCCGCTCTCCCCGGTCCAACATAAATTTGACGTAAGTGGCGGTTGGCTCCCAGAAACCCCAGCCTCCTCCAGCACCAGCTACAGTTGGGGTCCAACTGGCAGGTCCAAAAAAGTCCCAGAGATATCTGTTAACCGTACCTGTAGCAGTACCATAGTCAGAATATTGAAGCTCCAGCAAGCTCTCATTGCTCAATTTTCCAGGGATTTTGAATAGCTGGTAGTAGTCTTCCTGAAGAGAAAAGTTGCCTTCTGCGATGATCATTCCCGTGGAGTTGGCTACTTCCTGGTAATTTCCAAGTTCCAAATTGGCCATTGCTTTTACTGCCAAAGCCGTGTATTTGGTAATTCCCCCAGGGACATCGGTTCGTTGGTTGGGCCGGACGGAAGCCAAGTTTGGAATAGCTTCGTCCATTTGGGCAGAAATATGCTCCATGACCTCGTCAAAGGTAGAGAGCTCTACATTGTAAAGGTCTCTTGGCTGAGAGGTAGTGGGGATCAAAATGTCGCTCCAAAGTCTTGCCAGTTGCAAAAGCTCAAATGCTCTCATCACTTTCATTTCGGCGATGTACTGGTTGGTCAGCGCTGCACTGGCCCCTGCCTCTTGGTATTTCATCAGCTCTTCCATGGCTCCATGCCAGTAGATAATGTCAGAGTAAAGATTTAGCCAAGTGGAATTATAAAGCCAGAAATTGCGATCGTATACGAACAAGTCAGTTTGGATCAAAGGCTGCTGATCACCCGCAGGATTTACATCATCCCCTCTAAGGGATATGGTAGGAAAACTTTCCCATTGAAGGTCGTTGAGCTGAGCATAGGCTCCATAGACCAGCAGCATCATATTCTCTGTTTGCGTATAGTCTGTCTCTTCTACTTTTTGAACGTTTTCAAGGGGTTCGTCCAAAAGGTCGGTGCAGGCCGTGGGAAGGACAAGCGCGGAAGACAAAGCCAGAATCGATAGTTTATTGAATATTCTCATGAGTTCTCGGTTGTTTTGGATTAAAACTTGACATTCAGGCCGAAGGTATAGACTGCCGGGATCGGATAAGTCTGCCGGTCGATGCCGTTGGCCACTTCAGGATTGAAACCATTGTAGTTGAACACCGTCAAGGGACGCTCTGCAGTAAAGGTCAACCGGGTGGCAGGAACTTTACCTCCAAGAATATTTCGGACGGTGTATGCGACCTGTACATTTTGGATTCTGAAATAGGAACCGTCCTCCACGAAGTAATCGCTGAAGTTTTGGTTCCAGCCTTTCCTCAAGCCAGCAGCAGAAGGATATTTGTTGGAAGTTCCTTCTCCTCTCCAGAGGTTTGTGGCCAAATCCGCATCGATATTGGTGTCATTGGTGAAGATGATTTCTCCACGTTTTCTGTTGAGAATCTTATGGCCGCTTTGGCCCTGAATCAAGGCTGAAAACTCCAGATCTTTCCAGGCAAATCCAAGATTGGCCCCATAGGTCAACTTGGGAAGGAAAGATCCCAGAACCACTCTGTCTAGGTCGTTGATCACGCCGTCCCCGTTTTGATCTTTGAAGATCAGATCCCCAGGAACCAGATTGTTGGTTTCAATAAATTCCTGGGTATACCCACTATTTTCGATCATGGTTTCATTTTGGAAAACACCCAGGGTCTCATATCCAAAAAATGCTTGGTAAGGTTCCCCGACGATGGACCGTTGCCTAAATTCAGCAGATCCCGCATCCAAGCTGGTTGGTCCTCCGAGACTTTGTACGGTGTTTTTCAGGGTTGCGAAATTAGCACCGATGAAATAGGAAAAGTCGTTGCTAAGGTTGTCTGACCAGGCAATGTTCATTTCAAAGCCCTGATTTCGGATTTCCCCAACACTTCTTCTTTCGGTGGATCTGAATACCGGAGGGATGATACTCACGGCCAGGTTTTTGGTGTCTCGGATGAAGTAATCTGCATCCACAGAAAGTCTGTTTTCGAGTAATTTGGCATTTAGACCAAAGTTTTTCTCCACAGTTGTTTCCCAACGGTCGATCAGGTCAAAGGTCGGATTGAGTCTTCTGCCGATATAGCGCACGTCCCCGAGGGCAGTGGTTGTCTCCTGAAGCGTCGGCGCACCGATGGATGGACGGATTCCGTCATTTCCAAGCTGGCCCCAAGAAGCTCTCAGTTTAAGAAAATTGATCGCATCCAGTCCAAAGAATTCCTCTTCAGTGATTACCCAACCGGCGCCTATGGTAAAGAAATCACCCCATTTCTGCTGAAACTTGTTGTTCCCGTCTCGACGGTACGTACCATAGAGCAGATACCTTTCGTCAAAATTGTAAGCCACCCGTCCAAAGAATGAGAGGTAGTTGAGGTTAGAGTTGATCGTGTTTCCATTGGCATCTCCAATGCCGTCTAAGTCAAAATTTTGGGAATTGGACAAGTACCAAAACTCCTCGTTTTCCCAAGTTGGATTGGGACTCAGTCCGGTACCCCTGGCAAATAGCACCTCAGAATATTCACTTCTGAATGACTGCCCAGCAGTCAAGGTAAGCATGTGGTCTCCCCAGATGTTGTTGTAGGTGAAATAATTGTCAATGATCTGATTAAATCCTGCTTGGTTTTGTCTTCTCAGCGAAGATTGAGACTCGGTCACTCCATCGTTGTAGGCGAAATTTACATTTCGGGAGTTGATCATCGTGAGACTGTAATTGTAGGAAGTACGGAAGTCCAGTCGGTCGGGAATGATGTTCAAGTCAGCATAAAGGTTACCCGTCACTTTGGCTACATTGTTTCGGTTGTCTGTGTAGAGTAGGGGATAGAAAGGGTTTTGGCTTCCTCTGTATCCGATTTGCTGCGCATTGGAGAGCATTTCGGGAGTTGCAGCAGTGTTTAGTTGGTCATATACCGGGAGGGTAGGCACGGCAAAGTAGGCTCTAAACCAGGCAGCATCTTCTCCCACGTATTGTCTTGCTACCGCAAAGTTGAAATTTCCCCCGACAGTCAACCATTCTTTGACTTCGGTATCCACTTTCGCCCGAAGGTTGATTCGCTTGTATTCATTTCGGATTTCATTCTGCAATCCATCTTGGGAGAAGAAGCTTCCGCCGATGGAATATCTTGTTTTGGAAGAACCCCCATTGAAGGTAAGGCTGTGATTTTGGATAGGTGCCGGACTCATAATCTCCGCATACCAATCAGTATTGACATCCGGGATACTTGGGTCAATTCGGCTTCGGCCATAGCGCTGAATGGCATTCTCCAAGAAAGCGATATCAGGTGCGGAGCCTGTTTCTCTGATGTATTGGGCAAACTGCTGGGTGTTAGCCATTTTCAGCACATTTTGGGGTGCCTGAACACCGATGTAGCCATCGTATACTATTTCAGGAGCTTGTTCGTAAGAGCCCGATTTAGTGGTCACCAAAATGACTCCATTGGATGCTCTTACCCCATAAATAGCAGATGCAGAGGCATCTTTCAGGACCGAAATGTTTTCGATGTCATTGGGGTTAAGGAAGTCAATGTTGTCAAAAAACATCCCGTCTACCACGTAGAGTGGGGCTGCGTTGCCCTCAAAGGAACCTACACCGCGGACTCTGACCGTAGGAGAGGCCCCTGGAGCACCACTGCTTACTATCTGCACTCCTGGTACTCGTCCCTGCAAGGATTGCATCGCGTTAGTGGCTGGAGTTTTGACAATGTCCTCTGGCTTTAAGGTAACGATGGAGGAGGTAAGATCTTTTTCTTTTTGGGTACCATATCCTATGACCAAAACCTCGTCCAAGGCACCAACTGCCTCCTGTAGAGTCAGGTTGAGGGTGGTTTGATTTCCTACCAAAACCTCCTGAGTCTCATACCCGACAAAGGAAAAGACAAGTGTGGCTTGGGGTGAACTTACGTTGATGGTGTAATTACCGTCGATATCGGTGACAGTACCGGTGGTGGTTCCTTTTTCAAGGACCGTTACTCCTGGTAGACCGAAGCCGGTCGAATCCAGAATTTTTCCGCTGACTCTAACGGATTGGGCGAATGCCGTTAATGAAACGGCAAAAAACAGCAGGGCCGTCATCATGGATAGCCGGAACAGAGGATTCGTCCCTGTCTTCCACGCCTTTTTTCTCATGGGTAAAGGCAACTTCATACGAATGGGGTTTTGGGTTTTGACTAAAAGATTTGTGGTAGTTTTCGGAGTTTCCGTCAACTGGTTCGAAATCTAAAAAAGTGTAAATAGATCGGAGGTTGTCAGCTCGCTTTTCCCGTATAAAAACTTGAATTTTAGGGGTGGTTTTTGGGTGTTTTTTCCCAGTTAGGTTTCAATCAAAATCGCTTTTTTTTGCCAATAGGCTGGGTTTTTGAAGATGATTTCCCAGATGGATACTAAGAACTTTCCAGCCGAGTCCTGCAATGCATTTTAGAGGGATTTTAGGCTGAAATCCGGATTTTCTCAGTTGGTGGAAAATTCATGAAGAGTCAGTAAATCGTCCCAGTTTGGCTGGGAAAGGTCCTCTTCTTTTAGACTGTTGATTACCTTTTTTCGAAAAGCCCAAATGGTATTTTTTCCTAAATCCAGCAAGGCCGAAAGCTGTTCCAGAGTCAGTTTTTCGTGTTTCGAAATGGAAATGTATGCCAGATAAAATGCCTTTTCCAACGGAAATCTCACCCCGTGAAAAATGGTCCCTGCAGTGACAGAATCAATATGACCACATCGGCTGCATCTTCTGGTAAAAAGCTTGGGACCTTTGGAGTATTTGGTATTGCTGCACTGCCGGCATTCAAATCCCTGCCCCCATTTGGTTTCTTCCAAATAGCGGAGACAAGCCGACTGGTCGGGAAATATTTTCTGAAACTCCTCATAGGTAAGGAGCTTATTGCTCAATCTTGCCTGAAAAGATTCCCGAATCCTGCTTTTGAGGTGGTAATTATCCCGGTCTAGCAGTGAATTGATTCGTTTGATTTCTTCGTCTTTTTCGCTTACCTGCCTGGCATATTCTTCTAGCAATAAGTTTTTTTTCTCCAGTTCAATAGTTCTTTCTTTGACTTTTTGCTCCAATTCCCGATTGACTTTTTCTTTGAGCTCGGCATTCGTTTCTATTTGGCGGATGGTCCGTTGCATGGCTCGGTCCCGGTTGTCTTTTAAGATTTTTACCCGGTCTGCCAGAGCAAAGGTCAAAAGCAGCATTTCCAACAGAAAAGCGATATGCAGGCTGTAGTATAGAAGAGTTTGATGAGGAATAATTGCGGCATTTACCAGGGCTTTGATGGCTACTCCAATAAACAGCACTCCGTAAGCTACCACAAAAAATCGCGCTACTTTATAGCCTTTGGTCCAAATATGAATGCTGGCAGCAAAAATGAAAAAGAAAGGAATCACGTCATAAAACTTGATTTCAAAAAGTTTTTGATCGATCAGGAATCCACTGATAAAAAGCACTGTTTTGAGCCCCAGGATTATCAGAAGGATCACATGGATGGTATGCGATCGGTTTTTGGTATTGAGAAATTTGATGGAAAACAGGATGGCCCAGAGGACAATCGAATAGCTGAAAATCCCATTGGCAATCTGGTTGAGTTGAGGGGAATTTGGCCAGAGATATTGAAAGGCAATCCCGTCAACACACATCGCATAGATCCCTACACTGACGAGATAAAAAGTGTAAAAGAGATATTTGATCTCCCGGATGGCTGAATAGATGAGCAGGTTGTAAAGCCCGATGATGACAATCATGCCGTAGAATATCCCATAGGCAAAATATTCGCTCAGGGCATAGTAAACAAAACGGTTGACCGAGCGGACAGCTATGCGGACATCGGCCTTTTGAGTGGAACGGATCTTGAAATAGTAGTTGGAAATCCCCGCAGTTTCATTGGCAATTACCAATTCGAAGTTTTTATGTCGGAAAGCTCGATGGTCAAACGGTAGCGCATCACCCAGCTGGATTTTCTGGTATTTGCCTTCCCGATCGGGCACAAATGCCGTAAGGGAATCCATGCTTTGGTCATAAAATTCGATCAGCCATTTGAGGGAGCTAGTGGGGTTATTTTCTATGGAAAGTTTTACCCAATAGGTATGATTGATGTTGAATTTGCTTTTGTCAAAGTCTGGCCGGATCCGGAATTTATCCTGAAACTTGCCTTGAATGATGTCTTGAAATTCTAGGATGTTGCTCGTGTCTTCGTAAAACTCCAGCTGGTCAATCGCAAAAATCCGCTCTTCGATGTCGTCCTCTATCCGGAAGGTAGAAGAACCCGAAATCCTCTGGGCATTGGCTACCCAAACATGGGTTAAAAGCAAAAAAAAAGCAATGGCTTTGAATTTCCAGCTCATTGGTTTGGAGTTTAGTTGGTTTATTGGCCCTAAAATAATATAGAAGAAGGGATCCTTTGTAAGGACGTTTGAGATAGGGTTTTAGTTTTTGAAATTCGGTTGGAAAAGAGATTTCATTATTGAAACCAACAAGAAGTTCCTCCCGGGTTTTGGAGAATTCTGTCTTTTTTGAAGTAAGAATTTGTATTCCCCAAGGGGCAGGAGACCCTCCAAAAAAGAATCCTTCTATCTGAATTACTTTAAAAATTGAGTCAATTTCTATTCCAGTAGATTTTTAGGTTTTTTGTGGATCGGCCTGATGCGATTAAATCCAGTTTTCCGTCTCCGTCCAAATCAGCGGCCTGAAGATCCTCACAGGCCATGCCATTTCGGTCAATCCAAATTTCCTCGAATTCTGAATATGAGCCATTTTTTGGAATAAAAAGCTTGATTCCTATCTCTTGGTGCTCATTGGGAGTCCTCCATCCGACAGCTATTTGGTCTGAACCCAGATTCAAAAAGTCTCCGATCGCCAGCGCATGACCTTCTTTGAGTTGCTCTGTCAATACTATTCTATTGATTTCTTTGGAAGGGGATCTGGGGTCTATTTCCTCATAGACCACCAACTTGGAACCATGCATGGGTTCTACTGTCACCAAAAACTGATTTTTGGAGCTCAGCCTTCCCAGTCTCAATTCACCGATTCCTCCATGGCCTGAAAGGGCTATGGGTACATTTTTCCATTTCCCATTCGAGTAGGTAAGCAAGCGGGCCCCTTCTTTGCCTCCCAGGAGGATTCCTTCATCTGCACCCAAACTCACTACCTCGAGATTGTGGGTGAGGTGCATGCTTTCCTCAATTACCGTCATTTTCCAATCCCCAGCTGGATTTTCGGGAAATTCGTAAGCGATCACTTTGACCCCAGTTCCTTCTCCGTTTTTGTTTCCTCTGCCATGGAGGGGAACTACGATCAGGTGGGATTTTCCTCCTGATTTGACCCATCGCATCCTGTGGGTAGTAGGTTCATGGTGAAGAGGGCGAGCTTCCCATGTGGAAGAGGGATCATCCGGCCGGATGAGGTAGAAAACGGCGCCTGATTTCTCGGTGTCAGAGGTTTCTCCAGGATTCCATTGGGCCCCAACGGCGACTTCCACTTTTCCATCTCCATCCAGATCTCTTGCGGTAAGACAAACATTGTCGGTTGTTGTTAGGTTGGCGGCCATGACCTGCCGCTTCCAGTCCCCATTTCTGTACCAGACAAATTCCTTTTTGTCTGCCAGAAGGATGTCCGGTTTACCGTCTCCGTCCACATCACCTATAGCCATGCCATACCCGATTTGAACAGCCTCATCGATCGTTTGGGCTTCAAACTTGGGTTGAGGTTCTGAAAGGAATCCCAGTAAACTCAGGAGTATCGGCAAAAGGAGCATCGGAGTGGAGAGGTTGAACTTAAATTTAGCCGTTTAAAAAATGAATGACAAGACAGCTGGATAAAGTCCATGAGTTAGAAAGAAACCGGTTTGGGGACCATTTTGGGATCCCGATTTTTTAATCTATCCAGCCTAACTACATCAAAAACCCATTTTCCACTGGATATGGCGGAGGAATGTCCTTTTCCCCCAGCATTTCCAAAAGATCAATTTCAATGACTCTGGAAATGGACGAAATGGGAACATCATTGTAGGCAGCCTCAAAAGGATTTTCGGAATAATCTCCAATCCGGTCAACCAGAAAGAAAATCCAAATAATTATGCCGGAAAAAGGAATCGTCAAATAATAATGCAGCTCTGTGTTTTGCTCAAAAATGTCCAGTAAGCCAAAAGGGATAAGCGCGCAAAAAATGTAATTGATAAACATACCCGTGGAGGCATATTGTCGGGGTAAGGGGAAATTTTTTATCCTTTCGCTCATTCCCTGATCATCGTACAGCTTGGAAATGATTTCTTGAAACCATACCCGCTTGTATTCGGTAAGCCCTCCTGACTCCTGCAGGGCCTTTAACTCCAAGCTTTGATTTTTAAGTAATTGAGTAGGGTAATTGGAGTAGCTTTTCAAAACTTCCAATTCCGAGGAGTCAAGATATTTTTCAATTTCAGGAAGTACGCCTTTTAGATACTCTTCACGAAAGTGGGGGGTAAATACCATTTTTTCCACCGGGCCATTGTGCTCCCAGGTTTTTCCTTTCCTCATCGCATGCTTCAAGGACAACAGCCAGGCTAAGTGCCTTAAAATCAATTTCCTTTTGGTTTCTTGACTGACGGAGATTTCCGGAAGGGACAAGACGCCGGTGGCAAATGTTCGGCTATGGTTGACGATGGATCCCCAAATTTTTCGGGCCTCCCAAGTCCGATCATAGGAGCTGTTGTTTTTGAAGCCTAGGTAGAAGGCTACCGCTATACCTATGACAGAAATAGGCTGCCAGGGAAGGGAAAATGGGATATTGGTGATTTCATAAATAAAAATAATTGCAGCAGAATATAAAAAAGCGTTCCTCAATGGTTTTTGGGACCATTTGACGGTACTCAAAATATGATAGTGTCTATTTACGTACATAACGAATAGAGTTTAAAGGCCTTTTAAGTTAAGGCAAATGCTTGAAAGTCCTAACATGTCCAGCGGGTGGACTATCAATTCTTACGGCTTTTTGAGGGGAACTAATTTTAGGTGTTGATATGGAAATGAGGACCGGTAAATCCAGGGAAATTCTGAAATCTGGAATATTTCGGCATTTGCCCGTAAGCGAACAAAATTGTACGCGCTAAGGAGGTGTAAAATGGGGAAAAGCCTGATTTTATGTGTTTTGGAGCCTTTTTGATATGGCACAAATCTGGGGTAACCAAGTGAAACAATTCTTTGAATTTTCTAAATCACTACTTTATTGCCTCATGTGGATCAACTATCTAAAAGTCGGATTTCGCAATTTGCTCAAGCACAAGTCCTATTCCCTGATCAACCTGGTGGGTTTGACGGTAGGTGTTGCGGTTACCATTCTGCTCTTTTTTTATGTGCAGTTTCACCTCAGCTTTGATTCTTTCCACCAAGATTCTGACTCTCTCTATCGGGTTCTCAGAGTTCAAAACGGTGATCAGGGGGAATTTAAATTTCCTTCCTTACCCTTGGTACTAAATTCTGTCATCGAGCAGAATATGGGGGACCGAGTCGACTACACCAATTATGTATCCAACAACTATTTGGTCAAGCGGGAAGGAAGTGACGGTTTCAACCAACCGGTGGCTTTGGTGAGTTCAGACTTTTTTGAAATGTTCAACTATCAAATGCTCAGTGGTGTTTTTCCCAAGTCGGAAGCCCAAAAAGGAGGTATTGTTATTTCAGAGGCCACAGCTTCCAAATTTTTTGGGGAGGAAAACCCGGTCGGAAAGGAACTCCAAATCCGGCTTACAGATGAATTATTAAGCTTTGAAGTAATTGGGGTCATTGAGAACCCACCGGCAAATTCGAGTTTGAGCTATGAAATTTTGATGCACGATGCCAATCTGGAAATCCTCTTTCCGGAAAGGATGAGAACGCATTGGTACATGTCCTTTGGAGATGGATATGCCAAACTAAAGGGCGGTATGCAGCCGGGGGATTTTGAAAAAGAAACCAAAGATTATGTTCGTAAAAATTTTCAAAATGCCCAAGAAGCAGAGAACTATGGTTTTTCCCTTCAACCCATCAATGATGTTCACCTCAATCCAGACATCCCGACTGGTTTTGCAAGTGTGGTAAACCCGAAAATTCTCTGGATTTTGGCCGGAATAGCCCTTTTGATTGTGTTGATCGCCTGCATCAATTTTACCACGATGGCTATCGGTACTTCGGCGGGTCGGGCCCGTGAGGTCGGGGTAAGAAAAACCATGGGAGCAGGTTCTGGGCAGCTTTTTGGTCAGTTTATGGCCGAGTCCATTATCATGACCGCACTTTCTTTGGGCTTGGGATTGCTTTTGGCAGAACTTCTTCTTCCGATGTTTAATTCCCTGATGCAGACCAATTTGAAAATCAGTTTTAATCTTGAGCAGGTCGCTATATTTTTTGGTCTTGGAATTTTTATGGCGGGATTGGCTGGAGCCTATCCGGCCTTGTTCCTTTCTTCATTTCAGCCAGCTCAGGTTTTGAAGTCTGCGCTTTCCCTAAAATTCGGAAAGCAAGGGCTTAGAATGAGTATGTTGGCACTGCAGTTTTTTATTTCCATGCTGTTGATTACCTGCACCCTAGTGATGGTGAGGCAAATGAGAACTGTCGAAAAATATGATTTAGGGGCTGCCAAAGAAGACATTATCCAAGTATTGGTGCCGCCACCTGCCTCGAATGGATTGCAAGACCAAATTGCCAAGAGTTTTGATTATGGGAAGCCTTTCAAAGAGGAACTTAGAAAACTCCCTGAAGTGAGCGGAGTCAGCATGGCCACCGCCATGTATGGAAACAGTACTTGGTTTGGAGTTGGGTTTCGCCAACCGGGACTAGAGGATGAGGTGAAATTCCGATTAAATGTCGTAGATGAGGACTTTGTGGACTTCTTCGAATTGGAGCTGGTAGAAGGCAGAAACTTTTCCACCGCCAATCCTTCTGACCTGAGCAATGCTTTTTTGATGAATGAAAAAATGAAAACCCGCTTAGGATGGGAGGATGCTTTTGGAAGAAGTCTGGAAAGTGAGCGTTCATTTGGGGAAAACAGGTCCATTGGGGTATTGAAAGATTTTCATTACGAGAGCTTATTCAGACCGATCGAACCGGCGGTGATGATCATGAATCCTGAGCATTTCTTTCCGGGATTGGGAACTTTGATGATGGAAGAGCAAATGATTACCAAAGTCTACATCAAGGTCAATGCGGCCGATAAACCTGCATTTTTGGAGAAAATCAAAGGGATTTGGAAAAACCTCAACGGTTCTGATCCATTCGATTACAGCTATGTGGAAGATCAGATTGCAAGAGATTATGTGCAAGCCAACAGCCTCAGTACTTTGGTGACTCTAGCAGCTATTGTGGCCATGATAATAGCCGGAATGGGATTGTTTGCTATGGCTTCTTTGGCCATTGCCAGCCGATTGAAGGAGATTGGGATTCGAAGAGTGATGGGGGCTACTACCGGAGAAATCTCGCTCTTATTCAATAAGCAATTTATCAAAATCACCTTGATTGGCGTGTTGACTTCAATTCCGGTTAGCTACTACCTTATGAATCTTTGGCTCGAGGACTTTGCTGTCAAGACCACGCTAGGCGTAGGAATCTTCCTATTGGCCATCGGAGTAGGGCTTTGTTTTTCCGTAGCCATAGTTAGTCTGGAAACCATCAAAGCTGCTTGGGTCAATCCTACCAAACTTTTGAAAAGCGAATAAGCCAATCATGTGGAGAAATTATTTGAAAATTGCCTGGAGGAGTCTTCGAAAAAGTAAGCTCACTGCGTTGATTAATATTCTGGGCTTGGCCCTGGGGCTTGGGATCTGTTTCTTGATCGGATTGTTCGTTTGGGATGAGTATCGCTACGATGCCTACTTTACCAACTCTGAACGCCTGTACCGGGTCACGCTCAATGCCAAAGTAGGTCAACAAGAGCTTCAGGAAGCATCGGTCATGGCACCGGTAGCACAGACCTTCAAATCAGAAATTCCGGAAGTCGAAGACGCTACCCGACTGGTTCAGCCCCAGTCAAATACCAAGATTCAGGTAGGAGATCAAACTTTCAGAAATGCCCATTCGGTCTTCGCTGATCCTAATTTCTTCCAGCTCTTTGATTTGGCTTTTGTTCAGGGAGATCCTCAGACAGCACTTTCGAAACCCTATTCGGTGGTCCTGACTGAGGATCAGGCCAAAATGCTATTTAAAAACCAAGATCCGATAAACCGAACTATTGCGTTGGACCAAATTGGATATTATTCCGATGGATACCGAAGCCTTGCCGGAGAATATACCGTCACCGGAGTGGTTGAAAACATTCCTTCCAATACCCATTTCCATTTTGATCTTTTCATCTCCATGCTCGGATTTCCAGACGCCACCAATTCTCAGTGGCTTTCTGGAAATTACGTGACCTATCTTTTACTGAGGGATGGAATCGATCCGGCTCAAGTGAATCCTAAGATTCTACCCATCATCGGAACTCACATGGAGTCTCAGATGAAAGAAGGGTTGGGGATGAGCTTTGAGGAATTTTTCGAAAAAGGAAACTTTGTGTTTCTCAATCTTCAGCCGCTTAAAGACATCCATTTAAATCCGACTTACCGAAGCTCGGGGGATTTTGAGGCGGGAGGAGACTACGAGACAGTGATGATCTATGTAGCTATTGCGGTCTTTATGCTGTTGATAGCTTGTGTCAATTTTGTGAATTTATCCACTGCAGGAGCCTCGAAAAGAATCAAGGAAATCGGAGTGAGAAAAGTGATGGGTTCGGAAAAGGCGCAATTGATGATTCAGTTTTTGGCTGAAGCATTCGTAATGGTTGCCCTTTCTGTTTTCTTGGCCTTGATTGGGGCAAAAATTGCCTTGCCGATTTTCAATGACTTTACCGGAAAGTCCTTGAGTTTTCCCATGGAGGCATTACCGGAATTTACTCTGGTACTTCTTGGAGTTTTGGTTTTGGTTACGATTTTGGCAGGGGGATACCCCGCGTTTTTTTTATCCAGGGTTCAGGCCATTGATTCGCTGAAGAAGAATTTAATCAAGGGGAAATCCCGTTCCTTGCGAAGTAGTTTGGTTGTATTCCAATTTGCCGTTTCGGTAGGGCTTTTTTTAGCTACTCTTGTGGTTTCCTCCCAGATGGATTTTATCAAAAATAAGGATATTGGCTATGACAGAAGCCAGCTGCTCGTCCTTCGGGAGGCGGGGTTGCTTGGGGACAAGTTGGATGTTTTCAAGGATCGGCTGAAAGCAGACAGTCGGGTTTTGAACGTTTCCAAATCAGCCTATATTCCTGCAGGTCCTTCCGATAATTCCAGTCAAAATATTCTCTTTGAGAACTCCCCGGATCAAACCTTACGGGTAGACCAATATGGAATAGATGAAGAATACCTTGCGACCATGGGAATGGAGCTGAAGAATGGGAGGAATTTTTCCCTAGACTTTGGGAATGAAAAGGATAAAATAATTTTGAACGAGACCGCTTCGAAGGAATTGGGAATTGAAGATGATCCTATCGGCAAAGCGCTGAAAATCCGAACGGACTTGCAGGGCGGTACCCGTGAAGTAACCGTCATCGGGGTGGTGAAGGATTTTGTGGCAAAATCTCTTCGAGAACCGATCCGGCCTTTGATTATGGTTTATGACCCGTATTACAGCTTGATTTTGAAGGTGGATTCCAGAAATCTTCCTGGTCTCCTAAAGGATATGAAGTCGATTTGGGATGGATATAATTCCGGAGAGGAATTTCACTATGCTTTTTTGGATGAGCTTTACCATGAAACCTATCTCCAAGAGGAGAAAATGGGAAGCTTTCTAAAAGTCCTTTCGGGCTTGACCATTTTTGTTGCTTGTCTCGGGTTGTTTGGCTTGGTTACTTTTACGGCAGAGCAGCGGGTGAAGGAAATTGGCATTCGAAAAGTCCTGGGTGCGACTATTCCCCAAATAGTTGGGATGCTGGCAAAAGACTTTTTGAAGTTGGTTGTATTAGCATTGGTGATTGCCCTTCCTCTCGGATATTATTTGATGGACACCTGGCTGCAGAATTTTGCCTACCATATCGAGATATCGGGTTGGTCCTTGTTGATTTCAGCCGGTATCATGCTAGGTATTGCACTAATTACCATTTCTATTCGTAGCGTCAAAGCCGCTATTGTCAATCCTGCCAGGGTTTTAAAAAGTGAATAGTCTTAAAGAGAAAAT
>JAJLJS010000058.1:0-12725 GCA_033844545.1 Cyclobacteriaceae bacterium
CTTCAGACTCTTCTACGCCAAGTTTGTCAACAATGATGGCCTTTACTTTTTGTGCAATTTCAGACATTTTGTGATCAGTTTAGTTAATAACACTCCGCAAAGAAATATATTTAATGCCTAATTGACAAAGAAAAGATTCAAGTAAATTTTTGGGCAAGTGCCTCCCTCTTGCCTCTTAATTTTTATCCCTAACTTTGTTCTTATCTCCTTTCTTCCTCCATGAAGAAGTCAAAATTATTCATAGAACCCGCATTTGATTTTGAATTACTGGGACTTGTCTCCTCGGTAAAGGACTATAAAATGGCCTGGGCCATAAACCAAACCTTGGGATTGAATCTGGTAAGATCCGAAGAAATCTTTATCGAGTTTTTAAGCACCCCTAGCTTAGAAATTTCTCAATATTTTCTTTCTTTACCGCATGGTTTTGTTCAATTATTGAAAAATAAATCACTCAATTCTACCCAGCAATTGGCATATTTGATCCCAGAACTCAAAAACATGGATTACTTCCTTCTAGTCCAGGATGAGACTGAAGAAATCGATGTTGCTGAATTCGCAAGATTGCTTTCCAGAAATCCATTGATTCAAAGCGCTGTGCGTCTTGATGTTACTAAATTAAAATCGAAAGAAAACCTATTAACTTATTAAAAACCCGATGAGCCATCTCCCTTTTAAAAAGACAAAGATCCTCGCTACCATAGGCCCTGCTTCCAATAATTATGACATGATCAAAAGTTTGGCTTTCGCAGGAGCCAATGTTTTCAGATTGAATTTCTCCCATGGCACTCATGATGTTCACAAAGAAGTAGTAAAAATCATCCGTGAGGTAAATAAAGAGTTGAATTGCCATTTGGGAATTCTTCAGGATCTCCAAGGTCCTAAAATCCGTGTCGGCGAAGTAGAAAATAACGGCGTGGAAATCAAGCCGGGAGAACAAATAACCATTACCAATGACCCTGTCGTTGGTACCTCCTCATTAGTCTCCACCGTGTATCAAAATCTTCCTCAAGACGTGGTTCCCGGAGACAGAATTCTGATCGATGACGGTAATCTCGAAGTATTGGTCAACAGTACTGATGGGAAAAATGTCAATTGCACGGTTGTTCATGGAGGGATTTTAAAATCCAGAAAAGGCATTAATCTACCAAATACAAAAGTGTCCGCACCTTCCCTGACCGAGAAAGATATCGAGGATTTGGAATTTGGTTTGAGTATGGATGTGGATTGGATCGCCTTGTCTTTCGTACGTTCGGCAGAAGATATTCTGGACCTGAGAAGAAGAATTCAGGAAGCAGGTAAATCCTGTAAGATTGTAGCCAAAATCGAAAAGCCGGAAGCTTTGGAAAATATTGATGCAATCATTGAAGCTACAGATGCCATCATGGTGGCCAGAGGGGATTTGGGGGTGGAAGTTCCGATGGAAATCGTTCCGCTATGGCAGAAGAAAATGGTCCAAAAATGTAAGGAAGCCTGTAAGCCGGTCATCATCGCTACTCAAATGATGGAGAGCATGATTCAGAATCCAAGACCGACCCGTGCTGAAACCAATGACGTGGCAAATGCCGTTTTGGATGGTGCGGATGCAGTGATGCTTTCTGCCGAAACTGCCTCCGGAAAATATCCTGTAAATGCAGTAAAGGCGATGACCAGCATCATTACCTATTTGGAAAAGAATGCTGAAATTTATCATCATCTCTATAAAATCCCAGATTCAGATCCTGATTTCCAAAGCTCCAATTTGGTGTTGATGGCTGCAAGGCTTTCCCGGAACGTCCATGCGAAAGCGATCGTGGGAATTACCTCCTCCGGCTTCACGGGTTTCAAAATCGCCTCCCACAGGCCTTTTGCCAACATTTTTATATTCACCAGAAATGAAAAACTATTGACTCAGATGGCTTTGGTCTGGGGAGTAAGGGCTTATCATTATTCCAGTTTGGTATCTACTGATGCGACTTTTGAAGACATTGAAAATACCCTCAGGAAGGATGGACATGTCAATTCCGGCGATCTGATCATCAATACTGCCAGTATGCCTCTCAAGAAAAAAGGAAAAACCAATATGCTCAAAATTCATGTGGTAGAATGATGTCATAAAATTCAATTCAAGAGCTGAATTCTACAATTCAGCTCTTTTTTTTGCCAATTCACAGGTAAGTCAAAGATTCTTGTTTAACAATTAAGTTAATGAGTTAAACAAAATCCATAACTACCATGACTAAATTTTCAAAACTCATTTTACTGCTTTCCTTTTTACTGACTGCAGTAGCTTGTAGCGAGGACTACCAGGGTCCTGTTCCCTACCCAACATTAATAGAGACTGCCAACGAGGCAGGTTTGACCACTTTGGTAACAGCTGTCAGGGCAATCCCAGGCTTGGAAGCTACTCTTCAAAGTCAAAGTGCCATCACTGTTTTCGCACCGACCAATGATGCTTTTGCCAATGCATTGGCAGAGTTTGAAGCCGCCGATTTGAATGATCTGGTTGCAAAATTGGGTGGACCGGGAAATCTAGAGACCGTTTTGGGATTCCACGTGGTTCCCTCCATCGTTTTCTCCAGAAACATGGATGAAACTACATTTTTAACCACCTTGTCCGGTCAGCGTTTGGTTGTAAGTGCAGATCCAACCAAACGAAATATTACTGTCACCGATGCAGCGGGAAATGTGTCCCGAGTGCTTCAGGCAGATGTCCGGTTTGAGAATGGAGTGGCCCATGTCATTAACAGAGTACTCATACCCAGTATTGAATTGCCGAAGCCTAACCTCGTAGAAGCAGCGACTGATTTGGGTTTGACCACGCTTCTTTCGGCAGTGACTGCGGTGAATGGCCTTCCCAATGCTTTACTTTCTGCAAATCAGATTACCGTATTTGCGCCGACCAATGAGGCTTTCGCCGCGGCATTGGCAGCCTTCAAGGCAAATAACTTAAATGAACTGGTGGTGAAAATTGGAGGTCCTGCCAATCTTGAAAAAGTTCTGGGATTTCATGTAGTTCCTGCAGTGGCTTTTTCCGCTAATCTGAATGCAACTAATACTTTCACCACCTTGTCTGGACAAACCATTGTGGTGGAGAAATCCGGGAATACAGTTTCAGTAAGAGACCAACTTGGGAGAGTAGCTCAGGTGGTCACTGCGGATATCGAAATTTCCAATGGAGTGATTCATGTGTTGAATGGAGTCATGTTGCCAGATTTGATGCTGCCTACCGTGGTTCAAGCTGCTCAATCTGCCGGTCTTACGACCTTACTTAATGCCGTAACTGCTGCCGGTCTTGGAAATACCTTGCTAAACCAGCAGGCAATGACTGTTTTTGCTCCTTCCAACGCGGCATTCAGCGCTGCTCTTACAGCTTTTGGTGCTGCAGATTTGAACCAATTAGTGGCAAAAATCGGGGGTATGGCCAATCTCCAAAAAGTATTGGGTTTCCATGTCGTTCCCGCTGTGGCGTTTTCGGCTGATTTAGCTGCCACGAATACTTTCACGACCTTGGCTGGAGAGCAATTGACGGTGACCAAAAATACCGCTGGCGCAGTGACTGTCCGTGATCGTGCTGGAAACACCTACAACGTGACTACGGCTGATGTAGCCATTCGAAATGGGGTAGTTCATGTGATCGATGGGGTTTTGTTGCCTACCATTGACTTGCCAAATGTGGTGGAAGCAGCGCAGGCTGCTAACTTGACGGTCCTCCTACAAGCTGTCACCGCGGCCAATCTGGGGAATACGCTCTTGAGCCAGCAGTCTATGACCGTTTTTGCCCCGACCAATCAGGCATTTTCCAATCTACTCAGTTCGCTTGGCCTTAGCTCTCTGACAGAACTTATCAATACTCTGGGGGCCGATGTGGTTTCCAAAGTCTTGGGATTCCATGTGGTTCCGACTACTGCCTTCTCCTTCAATCTCGCCCAAGGGGCTCAGCAGGTCCCAACGCTGGCGGGAGAAATGTTGACGGTGACCAGGACGGGAAATAATGTGACCGTGACCGATAAAGCAGGGAAAACCTACACTGTGGTAGTTGCGGATGTGGCGATAGAAAATGGAGTGGTTCATGTCATTGACGGGGTATTGTTGCCCACGCTTTGATCTTCCATTTTCTTACCTGTGTAAAGGAGCATGATTTCATGCTCCTTTTTTGCTTCTTACAAAATTTAAACAATTCGGATTGGTCAGGTGTTGGACAAGAGAATTCAATAGGTTTTTAAGCTATGCGAAAGTTGAATTTTCTGATTTATTGTCAAGATGCTTCCAGATCCGAATTTTTGATCTCCTCCTTGGAAGAATTCTTTGGAAGGGATATTCATACTTTCGTGATGAATTCCTTTCATTCCTTAGGGGATAAGCATGTTCAAGATGCGGATCTGGTAATTACTGAAGCCGAGCTGGATGGAAAATCAGTCGTGCCTTACTTAAAGGAATCTGCCCTAAAATCCCCGGTTATTTTTATGGGAGAAAGCCAAATTCCCCTTCATGAGATTTTCGATTTATTTACTCTTGATTTGGTTTCTGATCTCTACAACACCCAGCAATTGCAGAGAGCTTTTGAGAAAGCTAGGGTAATACTGGATAAGTCTTTTCCCCATTCCGAAATAAGGACGTATAAGAAAAGATTTTTGGTTAAAATCGGGAACCGATGGACCTTGATCCCGGTCGAAAATATCGCTTGCTTTATTGCGGAGGGTGGAATTACTTTTTTGATGGAGTCGGGTTCCAATCAGAAATACCTCGTCGATCATACGCTCAATGAATTGGAAAGCCGATTTCTGAACCCGGAAGAATTTTATAGAATCAATAGATCTATAATTGTCAATCTTGAAAATCTAATTGAGATGAAGCCTTTTCAGAATGGGAGATTGGTGCTTTCCCTGAAAGCCAAAACGGAAGATTCTCTCATCGTAGCAAGAGAAAAAGTCAACCATTTTAAGGCTTGGTTGGACCGGTAAGTAATTAAGTGGCGATTTGATCATCGGGTCCTTTCGGGATAACCATGATCACTTTTTCTCTGTCCACCATCACAGAACCAGGTGCCGAACCTTTTACTTTTCGTACATATTTTGCCTCAGTCAGAATAACTGGAGCAAGGGTATCACTTTTTAGCTTGGAATAAAACGCAGCCAATCCCCCGGCTCTTTCAATCACTTGTTTGGGGACTTTAGGCATTCCTTTGGTTCGGATAATGACGTGAGAGCCAGCCGCTTGCCGGGCATGAAGCCAAAGGTCATCTTTATGGACAAATCCCCTGAGCATTTCGTCGTTGTCTTTGGCTGATTTTCCGACCCAGATCGTGTATCCTTCGTAGTCAAAAACTTTAAAAGGCAGCCCGGAGGTCTTTTGGGTGGATTTATCAGTTTTGGGCTGGGATTTTTGATAAGCTTTAAGGCTTTTGAAATCCTGAATAGCATCCAATGCTTCAATTTTCTGCAGTAGCTCCGTTTTGAAAACCTCTTTGGCTTCCAGGGTTTTTTCAAGCTGATCAATTTCCAATTGCCTGTTTTTGGACTTTCTGTAGAGGTTTTCGGCAAATTCCTGGGGCTTTTGATTGGGCTTTAGGGAGACTTTTATCGGTTCGCCTGAATAAAAATTAAGTAATTCCAGCTCCAGAACTCCCGGGGAAAAGGCATGTAGGTTTGCCATGATTACATCCGCCAATTGGGATGGAGGTGGTGAGTTTCTTAGGTCTATCAGTTTTTGCCTGGATTTTTCCAGATAATTCAAGGTTCGTTTTAACTGATCCTGAAGGCTTCTGAGAAGTGAGTTTTTTTCCTTTTCAAAGGAGCCTTTTACCAGAGCCAAGTAGAACAATTCATTGGTAGCTTCCAGAGGACTGGAGAATGTTTTTATCGGGTTTGGTTCCGGCAATAGACTGAGCAAAACCTCCTCATGTTGGTTGACCAAGGTAAAAAGAGGGGTTTCCAGTAAATCCAGCAATTGTTCCATCAAGGACCATTTGGTTTCCAAATCCGCATCCGGATATCCCCTTTCCTTCAACCAGTTTCGTGGGATTGATCCCAAGGTGGGGAGGAACTTGGATGCATTTCCTGCTAATTCAACAAATCGGGATTTGCTGAGGTCCAATGGATTCTGAAGGGAATTGAATAGCAGGGTTTTGTCCTCCAGGATTTCATTTCGAAAGAGTAGGGTAGGAGGTTCGGCAATGTCTCCGAAAAGCAAAATATTGCTGCGATTACCGTGAAGTTTGAAGACAAGTGTTTGCCCGGATTCCAAGGAAAAGAAAAATGCTCGTTCAAATTGAAAAACCTTGCAATCCAGAATTTTGTCACCGACAATGGAGTCAAACAGATTGATGCTGTTTCTTTTGGCCCGGTTAAATTGGGTGGGGTAACTCAGATAAATCTGAGGCGGAAGAAGATGCGCCCGTATCCAACGGGTTTCCGTCACGTCAGAAGTTTCAATTAGCAATTCATCCTTGCTTTGGGAAAAACAAGATTGGATGGTTTTGCCTCGAAATTCAGCTGCCAGCTCTGGGCAGAGGTATTGAAGAAAGTGGTAATTGAGATGCATTACCCTAAGTTAAGCTCTAGTCCGTCAAATGCGAGGTGGATTCCCTCCGGTAGGTTTCGACTGACCTGCTCATGAAGTCCAAGTTTATGTGAAATATGAGTGAAATAGGTTTTTTTAGCGCCTATTTTTTGGGCTTGGACAATGGCTTCCTTCAAGGTGAAATGGGAAATATGCGGTTCTAATTGCAGCGCATTCAAAACCAATACATCCGTACCTTCCAGAAGTTTGAAGGACTCATCAGGAATAAAATTAGCATCCGTGATATACGAAAAATCTCCTATACGGAAGCCCAAAACAGGAAGTTTGTAATGAAAAACGGGGATGGGAATAATGGAAACTCCTTGGAGATTGAAGGGATTTTCGTCGATTTCTATAAGATCAATTTGGGGTACACCCGGATACTTGTTGGGACTGAACACATAGGAAAATTCCTTTTGAATCTGCTCAAGCACATTTTTGCGCCCAAAAATCGGCATGTCTTTTTTCTGCCGGAAATTGAAAGGCCGGATATCATCCAATCCTGCTGTATGGTCCTTGTGCTCATGGGTAAATAGGATGGCATCCAGTTTTTTCACTCCGGCCCGAAGCATTTGCATTCTGAAATCCGGTCCGGTGTCAATGACCAGTGAAACCTGATCCAATTCTACAAAAATGGAAGATCTGAATCGTTTGTCCCGGAAATCCAAGGATCTGCAGACTTCGCAATCGCAGGTGATCACAGGGACGCCTTGAGAAGTACCAGTACCGAGAAATTTGACTTTCAAAATTTAAGGGAGGTTTGTCTGATTTCAGTGAGAAAGTCCTGATTCGCTTTTTCTTTGAAATCTTTGGGGTCAAAATTAAGTTCGCCGAGGATGTCTATGAGCACATTGATTTTTCCCTCCAGAGGAAAATACTTGTTGACGATGACGATCTTGGTTTCTTTTAGTACACAATAGCCAGACTTGAAATTGCCTTTTTCATAGCGCAGGATGTATTCTGAAGAAGCAAACAGGTTCTCCAGCTTGTCCAAAAAATGCTTGGTGTACTTGACGGCCATAGATTAGCTGAGGTGTTTTTTTACGGTGGCTAGTACTTTGTCATAGTCCAATGGCTTTTGGATGAAATCATCGAAGCCAAATTTTCTGAATTCCTCCGGGGAGAAATTATTGAGGTTCCCGCTGATTGCGATGATGGGAAGTGTGCTTTTTTTGGAATCTTTCATCCCACGGATCTGCTTGGTACATTCCAGACCGTCCATGACAGGCATGGTGATGTCCATTAAGATCAAGTCAAAATCTTCTTTTTCCAGGAGTTCCAAAACCAGTTTTCCGTTCCTGGCCGCTTTCATTTCATAATTTTCAAAAGCAAGTACGTTTTTGGTCAAATTGATGATGATGGAACTGTCTTCTCCGATAAGAATTTTTTTTGTGGTCATATTTCGAAAATAGTTTCTTGAGTTAAAAATTCCTTCAATTCCTCGATTTCAATTTCAAGTTTAGATTTTAAACCTTCCCAATTTTCCATTTCAGGTGATTTTAAACAGGCTTCTAATTTTTGCGTGGTCAGAAAAATCCTATGAATTCCCAAAGTACCTGAATTTCCTTTGAGGCTATGAATAATTTCCAGCATTTTCAGCTTTTGTCCGGGCAGTTTCAGAAGTTGATTTTTTACCACCTGACATTCTTTGAGAAAGTCCTGAAAAACTTTTCGGATGGCCTCTTTGGAATTGTATTTAAACAGTTGATTGAGCACTTTTTTATCCAAAACTACATCCCGGATTTCGATTTCGGCTTCCTCTTCATTCTCAGGCTGAGGCCGAAGGTAGGTCTGAATGCTTTGGAGAAATTCTCGGGGACGAATCGGTTTGATGATCAGATCGTCAAATCCCTGGTCCAAAAAAGCAGCACGCTCATTTTCCTCAGCATAGGCAGTAACCGCCAAGACCGGGCAACATTTAGTCGTCAAAAAAGCCTTTATCTTTTTCATGGCGGTGATTCCGTCCATTTGTGGCATTTGAATGTCCATCAATATCAGGTCAAATCGATGGTGATGGATTAATTGCAGCGCTTCTAAACCATTTTTGGCAGTTTCAAAACTGTACAGACGCCCAATAAGATTTTCAAAAAGCTTTCTATTCAAGTCGTTATCCTCGACGATCAGTATCTTTTTGCTTTTCATTGCTTTAGTTTTGATTTTTGATGGAAGTCAAATCGATATCAACTTGCCATACAAAAAACATCTCATTTTGGTGCTGGGGCCAACGGCGGTCGGAAAAACCGAAATCTGTATAAAACTAGCCAAAAAATTCAATACCGAAATTATTTCCTGCGATAGTCGGCAGTTTTACCGGGAACTGGAATTAGGCACTGCAAAGCCAAGTCCAGAGGAGTTGGCAGAGGTACCCCATCATTTGATCAATTCGCTTTCGATCAAGGAGGAGTATGATGTCAAAAAATTTGAAAAAGATGCATTGGAGATTCTGGATAGGCTTTTTGAGCGTAAAGACGTGGTGTTGATGACTGGAGGATCCGGGTTGTTTGCAGATGCGATCACCCAGGGTTTTGACGATATGCCGAATATTCCGAATGAGATCAGGGAAAAAATTATTCAAGAGTATACTGAAAAAGGTTTGGACTGGCTGCAGGCTCAGGTAAGAACAGCTGATCCCGAATATTTTGATCAGGTAGACCAGCAAAACCCCCAACGACTGATGCGGGCCTTGGAAGTTATTCTTGGAACAGGTAAGAAATTCAGCAGTTTTCGGGTAAAGAATAAAGCAGAACGTCCTTTCCAAATCCTAAAAATCGGGCTCAACCGGGATCGGGAGGAATTATATCGAAGGATCGATCAACGGATGGATCGGATGATTGACTTGGGGTTGTTTGCAGAGGCGGAGTCCTTTTTCGACCATAGGCATCTCAACTCTCTACAGACAGTGGGGTATACGGAGATTTTCGGGTATATGGAAGGAAAATACGATCGGGATGAGGCGGTTAGGCTTTTAAAAAGAAACAGCCGACGCTATGCAAAACGTCAGCTGACTTGGTTTCGAAGAGACCCCGAGATTCAATGGTTTCACCCTGATCAAATGGAGGAAATTCAAGAGTGGGTTGAACTTAAATTGGCTGAAGGCCACTAAACTTTGCGACCCAGTTGTAAGGTGCTTTTTTGACCAATCGGTTGTATTGTAATCTATTCACCTTCAGTTCCCGGATAATTTCCAGGCTTTTTGCCGGGATTTTTTGGGGTGATTCCCCGGACTTCCATTGCTGCAGGATCAGATCCGGATCAGAAATTTGCCCAAGGATCAAACCCAATTCAGGATGAGCCAGGGCAAGTTTTGAAAACAAATCCTTTTGAAGACTCAGCTTTCGCAACATGGTGTTTCTCACGGTAAGGAAAAACAGCAGACAAGCTCCGCCGATTGTTAGAAAAAGAGGAATGTATCCCATGCTTAAATACTCAGAATATCGATTAGTTTCAAATGATCCGGGATCAATGGTTTTGGTTTGCCAATGCAATCTCCAAAAGAAGTGTAAACCACTTCCTTGTTAACCACTCCAGCCATACAATTTGTTTTGCCTTCCAAAAGTCCTTCTACAGCGGCCATTCCGCATCGGCTGGCCAATACCCGGTCTCTTGCCGTGGGATTTCCTCCCCGTTGAATATGGCCCAATGTAGTTACTTTAAATTCCTTATTGGGATCCTTGATTTGGGCTTTCACTTGCTGCATGACTGTTTCAGCATTCCCGAGGTCATCTCCTTCCGCAACTACGATGATGCTGGAGGTTTTGGTTTTTCGAAGATTTTTTAAGGATTTGACTACTTGTTTGAGATCTGTTTGGGTTTCTGGCACCATCACAAATTCCGCGCCTCCTCCGATTCCGGATTCCACGGCGATAAAGCCGGCATCCCTTCCCATCACTTCTACAAAAAAGATCCGATCGTGGGCCGCCGCGGTATCTCTGATTTTATCGATTGCTTCCAGGGCCGTATTGACGGCAGTATCAAATCCAATGGTGTAATCAGTACCGAATATATCGTTGTCAATGGTGCCGGGGCAGCCTACCGTCGGGATTCCATATTCTTCGAAGAAAACTTTGGCGCCCGTGAAAGTCCCATCACCTCCGATGGCAACTAAGCCTTCAATTCCGTGTTTTTTGAGATGGTCATAGGCCTGTTTTCGACCTTCAGGAGTTTTAAACTCCATGGATCTGGCTGATTTTAAGATGGTGCCTCCTCTTTGTACAATATTACTTACAGAATAGGAATGCATCCGTTTAATTTCCCCCTCGATCATCCCTTCATACCCCCGATAGATTCCGTAGACTTCAAGGCCCCTATAAATCCCCGTTCGTACCACTGCACGGATACAAGCGTTCATTCCTGGAGAGTCTCCGCCGGAGGTAAATACAGCAATTCTTTTCATGGTTGTAGGTTTAAGCGCCCCAAAAATAGAGATTCTACAAGGAATCCCCCATAGAAGAGTTAAAATTGAAAAATCAATTTACAGGTCAAGGGAATAGAAGGGATTATTGGAATGTCATCTCTTTGTTAAACTTAAAACAATCGCCATGAATAGATCCAACTTTGAATTCTCTCTTGGGAATTTACCGATAGGCTTAGGCTGTATGTCCTTGCCGGAGCAGTTTGAAAAGGCAGAAAAAATTTTGGAAACCGCTCTGGAAGGAGGGATTCGCTTTTTCGATACAGCGGATTTGTATCAGGCTGGAAAAAATGAATCCCATTTGGGTAGATTTTTTCAAGGGAAAAGAGACCAGGTAGTTTTGGCCACCAAAGTTGGTAACCAGCTGAATCCTGATGGAACGTCCTGGTCTTGGAATCCTTCCAAATCCTATATCCTTGAGGCTGTCGAAAAGTCTCTCCAAAGATTAAAGACAGACTATATCGATTTGTATCAACTACACGGAGGGACGATCGAAGACCCTTGGGAAGATACCTTAGAGGCTTTTGAAATCCTGAAAACTCAGGGGAAAATCCGGGCTTTTGGGATTTCCTCCATCCGACCCAATGTGATTCGGAAGGTGATGTCGATGAACCCTCCTGCGACGATCATGATGCAATATTCTCCCTTGGACCGCAGGCCTGAGGAGGAAATTTTTCCCTTTCTGGAAAAGACCCATACTCGGGTTTTGGTAAGAGGAGGGATGACTAAAGGAATTCTTTTGGACAAATCTGTGAATGCTTTTCTGGATCTTTCCCCTGAAAAAGTTGCTGAAATCAAAAAGGAGATTCATGCCTCGGGGTTTTCTCCGGAAGCAGTTTTGATCAAATTTTCCCTGATCGAAAAAGCGGTTGGAATGATGGTAATTGGAGCCAGCAATGCTCAGCAATTGGATAGAAATCTGAAGACTTTTGCTGAAAGCAAATCCATTCCTGATGAATTCATTCTCTTGTTGAAGAAGAAATTTACCCCGAATAAATACCTTGACCATCGATAAGATTTTCATTTTGAGATTGCGGCATTTTAGCTTATTTGTCTTTTGAAAAGGAATAGAAAACCCATGAAAAACTTACTCTTGCTTTTGGCCTTGTTGGCCTTTTTTTCCTGTCAAACCCAAGAAACCAATCCAGAAGTCGCTCGCTGGGAAGCTCAGGCCGAACAGGTAGAAATCATCCGGGACGATTTTGGAGTCCCGCATATCTATGGAAAAACGGATGCAGATGCGGTTTTTGGACTTTTGTATGCCCAGTGCGAGGATGATTTCAGAAGAGTTGAGCGAAACTACATCTGGGCGATTGGTCGTTTGGCTGAACTGGAAGGAGAAGAGGCAATCTATTCCGATGTTCGAGCAAATCTCTACATGACCGAAGCTGAAGCCAAAGCGGCCTATGAGAAAGCTCCGGATTGGTTGAAAGAACTCTGTGTGGCCTTTGCCGATGGAGTCAATTATTACCTGCACACCCATCCGGAAGTAACTCCCCAGGTAATCACCAAGTATGAACCATGGATGCCTATGTTCTTTTTCGAAGGTTCGATCGGAGGAGATATCGAAAGAATTTCAACCGATCGCTTGAAGGCCTTTTATGAAGAGGATAAGGCTTTGGCTTCCTATGATGTCCAACATGAGCTGGAAAAGCTACTCGATGAACCCAAAGGTTCAAATGGCATTGCGATCGCACCGAGCCTTTCCGAATCTGGAAATGCCATGCTGCTGATCAATCCGCATACCTCTTTCTATTTCCGCCCAGAGGTCCATGTC
>JAJLJS010000059.1:0-10892 GCA_033844545.1 Cyclobacteriaceae bacterium
GGAAGTATATCTGGATGAGCGCTATGCTGAAGAAATCATCGACATCGCTGAATCCTATGGAGTGGAAGCACAGATTATCGGTCGGGTAGAGCCTCATCAAGGCAAAAAAGTAACCATACACAGTCCATACGGCAGCTTCGAATATTAACAATTCGATATTCGATATTCGATATTCGATATTCTTACATAGAAATTAAGTTATTGCTTATTGCTTATTGCTTATTGCTTATTGCTTATTGCTTATTGCTTATTGAAATAATTCTGCTTTCATTTTTCACCGAATTCAATTCATGAAAATCCCTTCAACAATTCTAAACAAAGCCCTAAAGATTTTTCTTTGGGCTTTTATTTTTTTGGTACTGGTGGGATTGTTCACGATCACTAGGGTGGATCGATCCCCCATTCAGTCTCAGGATTTTTATCGGGAAACTTTGGACAGATTGGATCAAACTCCTTGGAAGGGATCACAGGGAGAGGCTTGGATTGCCGGCTGGGCTAGACAAAATACCACTCCCGACCAGCCGGTAGATTTGGTGGGTTATGCTCCTCGAGGCCCCTATGAATTCGTGCAGGATAGCAGTTGGATAAAGGCGCTCACGCTTACCAACGGAAAAACCCAATTGGCTTGGTTGAATTATGAGCTCCTAATCGTTCATCCGGAGTTAGCAAAAGCCGTAGAAACCGGGGTAAAAGAGGCTGGCTTGCCCATCGATCAGTTGATTTTCACGGCCACCCACACCCATTCCGGAATGGGCGGCTATATGCCAGGCCCTTTGGGAGAAATGGCCTTTGGGGGATATGAGGAAAAAGTGGTTAAGCTGATGGTAGAAAAGAGTGTAACTGCCTTACAAGAAGCCCTATTCACACAGGATACTGTGGCCATCACCTATCGAAAAACCAATGCCCCTAATCACGTAGCCAATCGATTTATTCAAGATGGCCCTTCTGATCCCTTTGTAAGGCAAGTGATTTTTACCAAAAAAGACCAGAAGAAAGCCGTTTTCTTTACGTATTCCGCCCATGCTACCTGTCTGGATCCCAAATTCATGGGACTTTCGGGAGATTATCCCAAGTACCTCACCCAAAAGATGGAGACCAGAGAATACGATTTTGCACTATATGCAGCCGGGACAGTCGGGAGCCATCGTCCTATGGTCAAAGGAAAGTCCATGGATCAACTACAAGAATATGTCTCCAGTCTGGATTCTGTGATTTGGCTGAGGATGACCAATTTCGCTTCCAACAAAATCCCGAGGATAGAATATTCGCAGCTGGACATTTCTTTGCGGGAGCCTCATTTGAGGATTTCTGATCATTTGAGAATTAGGCCTTGGCTTTTTCGCTATTTAGTGGGAGAGACAAACGCCCATCTGGACATCACTTTGGTGGGAAATATACTTTTTATCGCCTCTTCCGGAGAACTTTCTGGGGTTTTCTATGAAGAATGGGAGAAACTTGCCCAAAGCCATGGATTGAAATTGATCACAACTACCTTCAACGGCGGTTATATAGGATACATCACCCCTGACGAATTGTATGACGAGCGATTCCATGAGGTCCGGGAAATGAACTGGTATGGCCCTGGGAATGGTTACTACTTTGATCAATTGATCCGAAAAACCATCCTCAAAGCTGGAAATTAAGATTATCATGAGTCAAACCACTTCCCTCATCCGCAGCATATTCACCTGCAAGTGTCCCAAATGCAGAAAAGGCAATCTTTTTGTCGGAAATGAGCTAAGCCGTCCCAAACAACTTTTTGAAATGCATAAAAGTTGTCCGGTCTGCAGCCAATCCTTTGAACCAGAACCTGGATTCTATTTTGGAGCGATGTTCATTAGCTATGCCTTCAATACGGCCTTGTTCATTCTGGTTTGGTTGATATATGCCAATCTTACGGATGATTTTTCCATAGCCATTCTTTTGGGCATCATGGGTATTTCAGCAGTCATTTTCCTTCCTTTATTCTACCGATGGAGCAGATCCATTTGGATTTTCATTTTCGTCCCCTTTAGCCGAAAAACTCAATCCCTAGAATCCAATTCATAAATCTGGGCCTTTATCCACCCCCCTTCCCAAACTTTCTCCTCCGAAAGTTTGAAGCCTGCTTTTTGGAAAAAGACTGGGTAATTGGGTAAATCAACTCGTGAATGAGCCGCGAAAATCCTGAAAAACCAGATCATCCCTAAATGAAGAATTTTTTGTCTCAGGGTTCTGGGGGCAAAAAAATCACTGAATATGAGCTTCCCATTCGGAGAAATAGAGCTTTGGATTGAAACCAACAGCCCTTGAATCTCTTCATCCTGAAGCGAATCCAACATAAAGGGAAGGATAAAACAATCTCCTTTTTCTTGTCCGGAAAATTCCCCATGGATGAAATTGAGTTGGGAATTCGCCAAATTCTTTTGGGAAAGTTGAAGCATCTTCGATGACTTTTCATAGTAGGATCCCTCTAAAAACTCCGCAAATGGGCGATAAGCCATGCCATCTCCCCCACCTATAAAAATCAATTTTCGGGTGAGGTTTTCCGCCAAAAAAGCCTGATTTGCTTCCAATATTTTTCTCCCTAATACCGCCCTAGATAGAGCCTGATAAAAAGGAGCCAAAAAACCATAGTTGTCTGACATAAGTTTATATTGTCTGTAACTCTAACCCTAAATAACTTTTTATGAAAAATCTCCTGAATAAAATCAGCGGAATCCGCCAGTTGCTCTCCTCCTTAGATTTGGATCAGATAGCTAAATTATCCCAAAAAGTAGATTTGCCGAAAATGGTCGGGCTCGTATCCCAAATGAGTGAAGCTGACCTCAGTAAAATGATGGGAATGCTCAAAAGCGGTGGTAAGCCCAAAGAAATCCCTCCGATCAACGGGGATTTTTATGAGCTGGGCAAGAGCCTGCCCACCCACGAAAGAGAGATTCAACTTCGGGTTCGGGAGTTTATGGAGCGTGAAATCAAGCCCATTGCCAATGAATATTGGAACCGGGCCGAATTTCCCATGCACATCATTCCGAAAATGGCCGAATTGGATATTGCCGGACTCACCTACCAAGGATATGGATGTCCGGGACATTCTGCCCTATTGGAAGGGTTCATTGCCATGGAAATGGCCCGGATAGACACGTCGATTTCCACTTTTTTTGGGGTCCAAAGCGGATTGGCCATGGGGTCCGTGTACTTATGCGGATCTGAAGAACAAAAACAAGAATGGCTTCCTGCTATGCAAAAGCTGGAAAAAATTGGCGCTTTTGGTTTGACCGAACCTGAAGTGGGATCAGGAGCTGCCGGGGGATTGACCACTACTTGTCAAAGAAAAGGTGATGTCTGGATTTTGAATGGACAAAAGAAATGGATTGGTAATGCCACTTTTTCAGACATGACGGTGATTTGGGCCAGAGATTTGGATGACCAACAGGTCAAAGGATTTATTGTCCGAAAAGACAATCCTGGTTTTAAGGCAGAAAAACTTGAGGATAAAATGGCCTTAAGAACCGTGCAGAATGCCCTGATTACGCTGAGCAATTGCGAAGTTCCCGAGAGTGATCGGCTTCAAAATGCAAACTCCTTCCGGGATACAGCCAAAGTCCTCAGAATGACCCGGGCCGGGGTTGCCTGGCAGGCAGTGGGCTGCGCTCGGGGAGCGTATGAATTGGCACTGGCCTACACGAATGAGCGGAGCCAATTTGGACGACCGATTGCTTCCTTCCAATTAGTACAAGATCTGCTAGTGACTATGTTGGGAGATTTGACGGCCATGCAGACCATGGTATTTAGACTTTCCCAGATTCAGGATGAGGGAGATCTATTGGATGAACATGCATCCTTGGCAAAGGTCTTTTGTACGCTGAGAATGCGTTCGATAGTTGACCATGCCCGAGAGCTTTTTGGAGGCAATGGAATTTTGTTGCAGCATGATATAGCCAGGTTTGTAGCCGATGCTGAAGCTGTTTATTCCTACGAAGGCACTAAGGAAATCAATTCCCTGATCGTGGGAAGGGCAATTACGGGACACAGTGCCTTTGTCTAAAGAACCAAGAGAAGCCAGGGCAACAAAAAACTGGCTTCCATTCTTTTTCTTTTTTCCTCCTGAGAAATTTTAGCTCTGAAAAAAATCAAGTAGTGGACCAGTGCAATCAAAAGCAATACGCTTGCAAAAGGCCTGAAGTAAGAATTCAGCAAAATAAATCCTGCTAAACCGATTATGATCAAAAAAAAATTGAACTTCCGGACTCCCAGTATCAATCGATGGGAATCCAACAATCCCGCCATGGAAGGGAAACCTTGAGCTTGGTCATCCTCTTGGTCCATTATTGCCAGCATCCATAAATTCATGAAGGCTAAGGCCGCAAAAAAAAGTAAAAACAAGAGTGGCTTTCCTAATAAATCCTTTAAATCCGCTCTTAAGATAGGAATCCAGGAGATCCCTAGGACATAGAAAACAGCCGTACTCAATTCTTTCAAATATCCTGAGGCCCTCCCAGCTTTTCTCAAAAGGTACATGGTCAGGAAAATGACAATCCCCAGCATAAGACTCCAGATAAATTCCTTTTCCAATCCCAAGGTTTGAAAAGCCAAAGCCAAACCTGCCAATATCGAAAGGATCAATCCTAGGCTCAAGGATTTTCGGTGACTGGCATGAAATCTATGTCTGGGAGATCTTAATTCTTTAGCCTGAATGGCATCCCAAAGGTGATCTCCGGTATAAATACTCCACACTGCCAATCCCAAAAGTAAAAACATCGAGGCTTCAACCTCCACTCGCAAGAGCCGAGAGAAAAACATCTGTCCAGCCATCGCCCCCAAGACCACATCTATAGAAAGTAAGGAGACGTACTGCCAGAGTTTTTCAGCCAATTTCATAGGCTAAAAATAAAATGCCTTCTGCCAGTGTTAATCAATTCGAGAAGATTTAATCCAATTATTTCTATTTTCAGCAAATAAATTCAAACCAAAACCTTAACATAAAGCCCAAAACCTATATCTATGAAAAGATTACCGATTCTTTTTGCAGCTCTTTTTCTGAGCTTCTGTGCATATGCGCAGGCCCCAATCAAGGTTGCATTTGTAGGAAACAGCATCACCCAAGGACCAGGACGAGATAATCCCGACTCTTATCCTTTGCAAGTCGGAGCCTTGCTAGGGGATGCATATGAAGTCAAAAATTTTGGAGTCAGTGGACGTACTTTGCTGAGAAAAGGGGATTATCCCTACTGGAATGAGCCCCAGTTTCAGGAAGCCAAAGATTTTCATCCTGATGTTTTGCTGATCAAGTTGGGCACCAATGATTCAAAACCTCAAAATTGGGCTCACAAAGAAAATTTTGTAAATGATTACTTGGACATGATTGCGGAATTCCGCGAACACATGCCCAAGGATGGTAAAGTATATGTGATTTTTCCGGTTCCGGTGACCCGGGTTAATTTTGGAATCAATCCGGAAATCATGAACAATGAGCAGCGTTTGATGCTTTTTGAGATCGTCCAAAAGTCCGGCGCAGAAGTCATCGATCTCTACACGCCACTGATGGACAAGCCCGAGCTGCTGCCCGACGGTGTCCATCCCAATACCGAAGGCCTCACGATCATGGCTGAGGCGATCGCCCGACGGATCAGGCTCTGATCCGAAAAAGATTTCGAGGTTCATCCCGCCCAAAAGGCGGGATTTTTATTTTTGGAGTGCTTATCCAGCCTTGGAAATTACCCTCAATACCACCCAATTCAACTTTTGTACTAAACGCTTTACCCAAGAAAAAAACCACAACCCTTGCGAGCTGTGGTCCTACTTTGGGATCTATTGTATGGTTACTTTCCTCCGAGGGCTTCCGCACCTGCGACGATCTCCAAGATCTCGTTGGTAATAGCTGCCTGACGGGTTCTGTTATACATTAATTTCAATTCTTTGAGAAGGTCTCCCGCGTTTTCTGTGGCTTTGTCCATGGCGGTCATTCTTGCTCCGTGTTCGGAGGCATTGCTTTCCAGAATAGCCTTGTAGAATTGGACTCTAAGTGCCTTTGGAACCAATTCTTTGATGATGAAGTCACGGGAAGGTTCCAGAATATAATCTGTTTCTGTGGTCGCTTCCTCATTTTCCACAGGAGCCATCGGTAAAAACTGCTCCGTGCGGATTATTTGAGTAGCTACATTTTTGAATTCGTTGAACACCAACACCACCTGGTCAAATTCTCCGGATACAAAGGAGTCCATCGCATGGTTGGCTGGGATTCGAATATTTTCGATAGATAGATCATGAAACAAATTGGAATACTGATCGATCAAAGCATATTTACTTTTTCGGTAGTATTCAAACGCCTTCTTTCCAATGGGCATCACTGTAACCTCAACTCCGGCAAATTGCTCTCTGATAGCCAGATTTGTAGCCTTGATTACGTTGGTATTGAAAGCACCACAAAGCCCTTTGTCGGAAGTAACCGGTACCAAAAGCACCTTTTTCACTTCCCGCTTTTCGGCATAAACAAGATCCGTGTTTCCTTCAGAGGCTGCGGATACATTGTTTAGAATTGTGGTCAACTTCTGAGAGAAAGGACGCATCTGGATGATTTTGTCCTGGGCTCTTCTCAGCTTGGCTGCGGATACCATTTTCATGGCCTTGGTAATCTGCTGCGTGGAGATTACCGAGTTGATCCTTTGCTTTACTTCCTTTAGGTTAGCCATCAGTGATTAGTACTTATAGAAACCCGGCGAGGATTACCTCACCGGGGATTTTCATTTATTTAGCGTATTTCGGTGCCAATTCAGAAGCGGCAGTGGCAAGAATCTTACCTGCGCCATCGATATCACCTTTGAGGATCAACTGCAATGCCTCTGGGTAAGTAGAGTCCAGCAACTGATAGAACTCCTTTTCAAATGCTCTGGCTTTTTCTACCGGTACACTGTCCATCAATCCTTTGGTAGAAGCATAGATGATCGCTACTTGGTGAGCTACAGATACTGGAGCATATTGAGGTTGCTTCAGGATTTCTTGATTACGTCGACCTCTCTCGATGGTACGCTTGGTAGAAGCATCCAGGTCGGAACCGAATTTCGCAAAAGCTTCCAATTCACGGAACTGAGCTTGATCCAATTTCAAGGTACCTGCTACCTTTTTCATGGATTTGATCTGCGCGTTACCACCTACTCGGGATACAGAGATACCCACGTTGATCGCAGGACGGATACCGGAGTTGAAGAGGTTGGTCTCCAAAAAGATCTGGCCGTCGGTGATGGAGATCACGTTGGTCGGGATATAGGCAGAAACGTCACCGGCTTGAGTCTCAATGATCGGAAGAGCAGTCAAAGAACCACCACCCTTCACCAAAGGCTTGATAGATTCTGGAAGGTCATTCATTTCCTGAGCGATCTTGTCAGACTTGTTGATTTTCGCAGCTCTTTCCAACAATCTGGAGTGAAGATAGAATACGTCCCCAGGATAAGCTTCACGTCCCGGAGGTCTTCTCAAGAGAAGGGAAACCTCACGGTAAGCTACCGCCTGCTTGGAAAGGTCATCGTAAACCACCAGGGCAGGTCGTCCGGTATCCCGGAAAAATTCACCGATCGCAGCGCCTGCAAAAGGAGCAAAGAACTGCATCGGAGCTGGATCAGAAGCAGGAGCAGCAACGATCACGGTATATGGAAGGGCACCTCCTTTTTCCAAAGCTGCAACGATACCCGCTACAGTGGAGGCTTTCTGTCCAATAGCTACATAGATACAGAATACAGGCTCACCCTTGTCGTAAAATTCTTTTTGGTTGATGATGGTGTCAATGACCACAGCAGTCTTACCGGTCTGGCGGTCACCGATCACCAATTCCCGCTGACCACGTCCGATCGGAATCATTGCATCAATAGACTTGATACCAGTCTGAAGAGGCTCATTTACCGGCTGACGATAGATTACCCCTGGGGCTTTTCTTTCCAAAGGCATTTCGTACAAGTCACCGGAAATAGGGCCTTTGCCATCAATAGGATTACCCAAGGTATCCACCACACGACCCAGCATGCCTTCGCCTACCTGGATTGAAGCGATTCTTTTGGTTCTCTTGACGGTATCGCCTTCTTTGATTTCTTTGGAATCACCAAACAATACAGCGCCTACGTTGTCCTCTTCAAGGTTCAGAACCATTGCTTTCATTCCATTGTCGAATTCCAGCAATTCACCAGCCTGAGCTTTGGAAAGTCCATAGATTCGAGCTACACCATCCCCAACTTGGAGGACTGTACCTACTTCTTCAAGTTCGGCTGCAGTTCTGACACCCGCGAGTTGTTCTCTCAGGATTGCCGAAACTTCATCAGGTCTTACTTCTGCCATGTTATCGTCTATTAATGCTTTTATTAAATTTTACTTTGGTAAAGGTTTTGAGAAAATTGGAACTTCAATTCTCTCAATTTGCTACTCAGGGATTCGTCGAGTTGTCTGTCATTTACCCGAAGGATAAATCCACCGATCAAATCCGGGTTAATCTTTTCGCTCAGCTTCACTTCTTTCATCCCGGAGATTTCTTTCACAATTTTGACAAATTGTGATTTAAGCTCCTCATCCAAGGGGAAAGTAGTGGTCACTTCAGCGACCTGAATTCCATTGTGGATTTGATATAAAACTTGGAATTCTCTAGCGATATCCGCCAGTACATCTTCCCTTCCTTTTCGGCAGATAATTTCAAAAAAAGACAAAGTAGCTTCTTGTGCTCCTCTTTCTTTGTAAAGTGCCTTTAGTATGGAAAGCTTTTTCTCAGAACTAATGATGGGATTTCTCATCACCAATTCGAGATCTCTGTTGGAATTGGCCATTTTGGCCAAATGCAGAAAGTCCTGATACACTTCTTCCAAGTCACCCCTTTCGATGGCAAGTTCCATCAGAGATTTGGCATAGGCGTATGCTACTCTTTGGTTTGACATGGGGGCTTAGTTAAGCTTAATATCTTTTACAAACTCATCCACAAGTTCCTTTTGGGCTTTCTTGTCGGACAAAGTTCTTTTCAGCAATTTCTCTGTTACTTCAAGGGTAAGCATAGCCACTTGGTTTTTCACTTCAGCCAAAGCAGCTTTCTTTTCAGTTTCGATGACCGCTTTTGCGTTCTCGATTTGCTCCGCAGCTACTTTAGAAGCCTCTGTTTTTGCATCCGAAATCATTTTTTCGGATGCATCATGAGCCTTCTTAAGGATAGCATCTCTTTCCAGACGAGCCTCCTGAAGCAACTTTTCATTATCCGCTTTCAGGATTGCCATTTCATTCCGGGCTTGTTCAGCAGCTTTCAAGGCATTGTCAATGCTGGTTTCTCTTTCTTCAAGAGCGGCCAACATGGGCTTCCAGGCAAATTTGATCAAGATGAACAACAAGGCCAAAAAGGCGATCAATTGCCAGAAAATCAGTCCAGAACTAGGTAAAATAAGATCCATGGTGTGTAGATATAATTTCGATTTTGTTCAATAAGAAGGGATTGGCCTAGCGCCAATCCCCATTCTTTTGTTCTTAGAAAGCGATACCGCCTGCATTCAATGCAATAAGTAGACAAACTACTACTGCAAACAGGGAAACCACCTCGATCAAAGCTGCGATGATCAACATAGCAGTTTGAACTTTACCGGCAGCCTCAGGCTGACGGGCGATAGATTCCATTGCCTGGCCACCGATTCGACCGATACCAAGTCCTGCGCCAATCGCAACAATACCTGCACCGATACCAGCACCCATAAGAGCCAATCCAGCAGACAACAAGATAGAAGTTAACATAACGTTAGATTTATAAATTGAACAAAGAAATTTCTAATTAATGGTGATCGTCATGCGCGTGCTCAGCCACAGCTCCACCGATGTACATTGCTGTAAACAAGGTGAAGACATAAGCTTGAATAGTTGCAACCAACAATTCAATCATATTGATAAAGGTCACCATCAGCGTACTTACTACCCCGATAGCATAGGATTCAAAGATAAATACCAAAGCAATGAAGGCCAGAATCACAATGTGACCTGCCGTGATCGCCACGAAGAGACGGACCATCAAGGCAAACGGCTTGGTGAAAAGACCAATAAACTCCACGACTACGATGATCGGAAGAAGAGGCAGTGGCACACCCGGAGTCGCAAATACGTGTTTCCAGTAGTCTTTATTTCCATTGATATTGACCAATATAAAGGTCAAAGTGGCTAAGGTAAAGGTCACCGCAATGTTCCCGGTCAAGTTTGCCGCACCTGGAAGAAGCCCGAGCAGGTTCCCAATCCAGATAAAAAAGAAGAGTGTTAACAGGTAAGGCACAAACTTTTTGTACTTAGGCCCGATGGATTTTTCCGCGATTTCGTCTCTCACAAAGATTACAATCGGCTCTACCAAAGAAGCTACTCCTTTGGGAGCAATCGCTCCGTTTTTCTTGTAATGTCCCGCTGCAGACAACGCCATGTAGAGTACCAATGCAATGACGATAAACATCATCGCGACGTTTTTGGTAATGGAGAAATCGAGGATAGCTCCGCCATCCACTCTTCCCAAATGCTCATGAGAATCGATGAAAATCCCATTGTGCGCATTTTCTTCTCCAAACAAATGGGTCTCATGGTTCTGAAAATCCGAAGACATGTAAAACTCCAATCCTCTGTCAGAAGCATAGGTAATCACTGGTAGAGGAAGAGTGACATGCGTATGTCCAATATTGAAAAAATGCCATTCGTGGGAATCTTTCACGTGATGCATGATGAATCCTGTAGGATCTTCACCACCTTCTTCTGACTGAGAATCTGCTGCAAAAACACCAGAACTAAAGCTCAGCAAAAGAGCTGAAAGTAAAAGACTTAGGGACAGAAATTTGCGCGTCATCAACTCTTATTTTTGAGGGCTACTTCGAAATCGGGCGCAAGTTAGTTATAAAGGTGTAGATATCAAAAATGAGGTAGAACAAAAA
>JAJLJS010000060.1:0-1890 GCA_033844545.1 Cyclobacteriaceae bacterium
ATGTCCCGAAGCTCCTCCAAGCGGGGATTATCCGGAGAAATGACTTTCCGAAGGGCAAAATCCATTTCCCGATAGCTCGCTTCATCAAAAAGCAAATCCACGCCAAGCTTGGAACTGTGCATCCATTCCGGAATTTCATCTTCCTGAAGCGTCACTACCATGGTATCTTTCCGTACTTGATTGATTACCGCATTTACGCGAAACTCATTTCCCTGATAGCCTTCTTGAGTAGAAAAGAACGACACAGATTTCCCGGAGGAAAAGGAAGATGTCTGATTGGAATCCAGGCGCTCGATTTCCACCAAAAGTCTTTCCCCCATTCCGATTCTCGAGCTTTTTAACTGGACCGGATGCCAGGTGATTCCTTCCTTTTTCTTTTCTGCCAATGAAGTATGCAAAAACTTTTTTCGGTATTGAGCCAAGTCCTCCTGCCATTCCATTTTTAGCAATTTCAGACCTTGCTTCAATTCTTCGAGGTATTTCGACATCAAGTGGTATTTTAGGGTGCAAACTAAACAAAAGTCCGAGGGTTTTCCTTTCCATTATCATTCATGAATTTTCTAGCACATGCCTATTTATCTTTTGGTCAGGAAGAAGTTCTGATTGGAAATTTTGCAGCGGATTTTATCAAAGGAAAAGAAATCCAACAGTATCAAGGAGATATTTTGACCGGAATCTTACTTCATCGTGAAATTGACTCTTTTACAGATTCCCACCCTTTGGTAAGGGCGGGCCAAACTTATTTACGCCCGAGATTCAGGCATTATTCCAGTGTGATTACGGATATTTTCTTTGACTATTTTCTGGCAAAAAACTGGGAGACGTATTCCTCAACTCCCTTGGAAAGCTTTGTGATGCAAACCTACAGCTCGATTGAAAACCACTTGGACAGCTTGCCTCCAAGATTCCAGGAAATGTTTTCCTGGATGAAAAAACAGAACTGGCTTCTTCACTATCGTGAATTGGATGGTATCCAGCGGGCGCTCAACGGACTTACCCGAAGGGCCAGTTTTGATTCCAAAATGAACGAGGCCCCAGAGATTCTTTTGGAAAAAGAACAGGAATTTGAGCTGATATTTTTCTCTTTTTTCAAGGATTTGAGGACTTTTGCCTCCGGAAAACTCAACGAACTTCAAGCTATCCATGGTCGTCATTAAGCCCAAAATATCCACCTACATCTCCTTGAGTATAGTCCTGCTTGTCCTTCTGACAGGACTTGTCCTGTTACTCCGGGATTTTTCGTACAGAGGTACTTTCCCCTTGTGGTTTTATTTGGTCGCGTGTTCCATTGTGACTCTGGTGTTGCTGATGCTGCTGGTAAAAATGATGGCAGGCTGGAGATTTATCAGTGCGGGAAAAGACCATATCATGATCCGCTTACCTTTGAGAAGAATGACCAAAATCTATCCCGTATCCGAAATTCTGCTTTGGGAAGAAGAAACTGTCACTGCCAACAAGCGGGAATTTAAACAAGTGACAATCGCCTTTCAGGACAAACAATCTATCTCAGTATCCAATCACGAACATGAGGCGTATGCCGAGCTACTCAGTTATCTGAAAAAGAAAGCCCCGAAGCAGATGATCAAAAACAAAAAAGCCTGATTGCTCAGGCTTTGGAAGGATCAGGAAGTTCTGAAATTTCGGTCGTAAAGGTCTACGCTTTCCTTGATAATGCGCATGGCATCTTCCTTTCCAAGAAAGTCTTCGACTTTTACTTCTTTGTTTTCAAGCTTTTTGTAGTCTTCAAAGAATCGGTGCACTTCTTTCATCAAGTGAGGAGGAAGCTCATCGATATCATTGATGTAATTGACAGATTGATCCCCGGCAGCCACTGCAATGATTTTATCATCCGCCTCGCCTCCATCAATCATTCGCATCACACCGATCACC
>JAJLJS010000061.1:0-6089 GCA_033844545.1 Cyclobacteriaceae bacterium
TGCAGATTTGGCGGTTGCGAAGCATTTTCAAAAACAGGGAATTGGAAGCCGAATGGTAAAGTTTACCCGGGAAACCAACCCTGGAACCCGCATTTTTTTGTTTTCGGCAGAAGATGCCGAGCCTTTTTATCAAAAGCTTGGATTTCAGCTTCACGAAAGGTGCTATCAATGGAAATAGAGGCTTTAAATTCTTGAATTACAGACATCTGTGTTTTTTTGAGTGGGAACCCAAAATCAATAATCCAGATACCATCCAAACAGATCTCTTTTCAAGGTTTCCTTTTCTAATCGCAGATAGTCTAAAAAAGCCTGACTGACCACGGAGAGTTTTTTGCCTTTTAGCCAGACTAACCTCCATTCGGTTTTTACGGGTAATCCCTGAACGGGAATAATATGCAGTTCTCCGCTTAATAATTCATTTCTGACTCCAATCAAAGGCATGATGGAATCCCCAATTCCTGCTATGACGGCTTGTTTTACCGCTTCGTTGGAGGTCAATTCAATTCTTTTTTTCTGTGTTTTAATGTGGTTTTTGAAATATCCCTCCATCGTAATCCGGGTAGCAGAACCTTCTTCCCTAAAAATTAAAGGGCGGTTTTCGTCTCGATGGGGTCGGTTTCCCATAAGAAAGAGTTTGTTTTCCAATAAAATCTCTTCTTCGATATCAATTTTCTCCGGTAAAACAGAGACTAAGGCAAAATCTATCTCATTTTTTTTGAGACTTTCGATTACTTGACTTTTATTCGTCACGTCCAGAATCAAATCCACATCCGGGTATTTTTCCAAAAATCCGTTCAAAAAATAGGGAATGACATATTTACCTGTGGAAGCTGAGGAAATACTGAGTTTCCCGGTAAGTAGTCCTTTGAATGCCTGGGATTTGTAATTGATTTTTTCAAGCTCCTCAATCACTCGCTCCGCAATCAAAGCCACTTCTTTTCCAAACTCTGTTATAAACAGTTGTCTGCCCAAGACTTCGGTCAAAGGCAAGTCAAACTGGTCTTGAAAATTTTTTAACTGAATGGAAACCGCCGGCTGAGTCATATGCAATTCTTCCGAAGCACGGGTAATGCTTTGGGTCTGCACGACTTTGAGAAAGATTTTGAGTTGGTGAAGAGTATAATTCATAAAAAATATTTATTAAATGGATATTAAATATAAATAAAAATTTATGAATAGCTACGTCTAGATTTGTCCTGTCAAAATTTGGTAATGGTAAATCAAGTGTTCATAACTATTCTCAAGTCCACCCAGCTTCTGAAGAACCAACAATTCCATTCCCCTCTTCATCATTGCCAATTTACTGGCAATTCTCCAGTTCCAACCAACCTTTTAACCCTTTCTCTTCTATGCAACTAGAATCAAACTTCCTTGCCTTCATTTTAGTACTTTCCCCGCTTGGATTCATGGTTACGGCCATTTTTTCCTGGTTTTATCCTGGAATCCGCCCCAAGCAGGTGCTGAATATTTCCAGCTTGAGTGGAATTTGGGCAATCGGTATTTCAATGATTTCCTTGATAATTCTTGTTCAAAATGGTCCAATGGAAAGCCCTTTACTCGGCTATAAAGATTTGGGATTCAGTGTTCGACTGGATTTTTTGAGTGGGTTGATTTTTATGATGATTTCTTTTCTTGGGATGATTATCCTGAGGTTTAGTCAAAACTATCTGGACGGGGATCTTCGCCAGGGAGTTTTTTTGGGGAGACTTTCTGCGACCTTGGCTACTGTACAACTTCTTGTGATTTCAGGAAACTTGGCTCTTCTGGCCATTACTTGGATTTTGACCAGTGTATTTCTCCATAGGTTACTGGTGTTTTATTCGGACCGTCCTTTGGCCAAAATCGCTGCCCGAAAGAAGTTTTGGGTAGCCAGAATTGCTGATTTCTTTTTGTTGACTTCCTTTTTGATTCTTTATACAAAAACAGGTACAGGAAATCTTGGAGAGATTTTCGACTGGGTAGTCAAAAGTGGCTTATCTGAATCTGATGCTGTTCATTTGGGATTGGTATTCCTTGCCTTGGCAGCGATTTTTAAGTCGGCGCAGTTTCCAACCCATGGTTGGCTGATTGAAGTCATGGAGACTCCAACCCCTGTTTCGGCACTCTTGCATGCCGGTCTGCTTAATTCAGGACCATTTCTGATCATCCGGTTTTCCAATCTCTTTGAGGCAAGCACACTTGCTCCTTTGATATTGATGGGAGTTGGAGGGATTACGGCAATTCTTGCCACCCTTGCTTACCTGACTCAAACCTCCGTCAAAACTGCCTTGGGATACTCCAGCATGGGGCATATGGGCTTTAGTCTTATGTTGGGAGGACTGGGATTGTACGCTGCTTCTCTGTTGCATCTCATTTCCCATTCATTTTACAAAGCCCATGCTTTCTTGTCCTCGGGAAGTGCGGTGGAAAGTATTCAAAAGGGAAACTTGAGAAAATTATCCTTTCAAGTCAAACCGCTTGACTTGGGACTAGGGCTATTGTTGAGTTTGGGAATTTTTGGGTTGATGGCATGGATATGGAACCTTGATTTCTATCAGGACTGGGGTCTCTTGTTTGTCGGTTCCATTTTGATTCTTGGTCTGTTTCAGCTTTTCAGCACAGCATTGGCCAATAAAAATAGACTATCCTTACTTGCTATAGCCAGTATGTATAGCTTGGTCTTGGTAGGTTTGTTTTTTCTTCTGGAAAATTCCATCCATGGCCTGATAACTAACCAGATTCCGGAAGTCGTAGAATTCAAGACGGGTAGGATCATTCTGGCTATTTTCCTGGGTCTTATTTCCTTGGCAGTGGTCCTGTTTCAGGTGCTCAACCTTCATCAACCCAGCAGCTCGGGATTTCGCTTAGCCTGGGCCATTCATTTCAGAAATGGCCTTTATGCCAATGCGGTCTTTGATAGGATGGTAGGAGGATTGAGAGTGCCCAAAACAGCCTACCTACTCAAACAAATCCAGAAAACCGAAAATTCTGAATCACTCCCTATCCAAGAAACCGAAGAGTCACTAGCCTAAACCTTCCCATATCACCTCATGATCAAACAGCATCAAACTAAAAAAATGAAACTCCAACCCGAACTGGATCAAGTTTTACAGGAAACCTTCCAAAAAATATCTCCTTTATGGCCGTTGAAAAATTTTGTGGCCGTCAACCCTTTTTTGGGACTAAGCCAAATGAAGTTTGACGAAGCTGCACAATATCTCAGCAGAGTAGGGGGAATCCGGCTGACCATGCCTTCAGAATTCTATCTGAATCAGGTGAAGGCCGGACAAATTCATGGGAATCCGGAGATTTTCTCCCGGCAAATTCAGGATATTCATGATGAAGAATTGACTATTTTCAGTGAGGTGGTCTCTTCCAAGACAGGAAAGGATTGGACGCACTACATGGTTTCCAGAATTTCGGCTTGGGCTTCTTCTTATTTCGATCAGGGGCAAGCCAGCTGGAAATCCGCCAATCAAGATTTTGGGCTTTTTCAGGCTTGGAAAATGGAAGCGGAATTGGATTTGAGTCCAGAAATAGCTGGGTTGAAGAATTTCAGAAAGCAAATCAAAAACCTGCCTACCGATTCCAATGAAATGATTTTGAAGGCTCTGGAAATATTGGATGTTCCTGAGGTCATTTTACCGACATACCTTCACAGACTTTTGCTCAAGATCGGGGGTTGGTCAGGATATATTGCTCAATTGGATTGGGAAGCGGGACTTTATGGTGGCCAAAAGGGAAGACTTCAAGAGTTTTTGGCCATCCTGCTTGGATGGGAAGCTTGTTTGAAACAGTCTCTCAATTCTCCAAATCTCAATCTGCGATGGGAAAAAGCCAAACTTCAGCATCACCACCTCACTCAGGGGAATTCCATCTCTCAGGCACTTGCCCAAAAGATCAAGATGCAAGAGCTTTACGATCAATCAGTTCAACAGCAACTGATCTCCAAGTTTAAGAATAATGCATTTCAGAAATCAGAAAAATCTAACCGGCCCAAGGCCCAGGCAGTTTTCTGCATCGATGTCAGATCAGAAGTTTATCGACGGAATCTGGAATCCCAAGACCCACAGATCGAAACTTTTGGCTTTGCGGGATTCTTTGGCTTCTCCATCAATTATCAGCCAATAGGTCAGGAAAATGGAGAATCCCTCTGTCCGGTGTTGATACCCACTGGAGTAAATATCCAGGAAACTAAGGACTCACCGGAAGCAATTCAAAGGGCCTTGGATAAAAAAATCCTGGGATTCACATGGAATAAGCTTTGGAAAAGCTTCAAATCCGGAGCAATTACCTGTTTTAGCTTTGTCAGTCCATTGGGGATCTTTTACTTGTTTAGACTACTGTTTTCAAGTTTCCGAAATGTATTTTCAGGAAAAAAGGAAATAGAAATTCCGAAAAAGAAAACTCCAAAAATCACCTTGGAGGTAAAAAGCCATGCTGATAAACTTACTGGCATCCCGCTGGAAAAACAGGTAGAGCTAGCTCAAAATGCCCTCAGAGCCATATCATTTCCCAAAGAATTGGCCCCCATTATTTTATTGGTTGGGCATGGATCCAGCTCTTTAAACAATCCCCACGCTTCCGGACTGGACTGTGGAGCTTGTGGAGGACATTCCGGAGAGATCAATTCCTTGGTGGCATCGACAGTTTTGAATAATACGAAAGTACGGATGGCTTTGAAATCCAAAGGCATTGAAATCCCTGAGGATACAGTCTTCCTGGCAGCAATTCACCAGACGGTAAGTGACGAGGTGAAAATCCTCAATCCGGAAATGATTCCAAATGCTGAGACCTCCCGTTGGTTGGGACATGTTTTGGAAAAAGCCGGTGAGCAAACTCGGGTGGAAAGAAGCTTAAGGTTTCAAGAACCAACTGGTAAGGGTGAGAGTCTGATAAAAAGAGGACTGGATTGGTCTCAAGTCCGTCCGGAATGGGGGTTGGCTGGATGTACTGCTTTTGTGATTGCTTCTAGAAGTAAAACTAAAAATCTCAATCTAGAGGGCAAGTCCTTCCTACATTCTTACAGCTGGGAGCAGGATGAGGAGTTCAAAGTGCTGGAGGCCATCATGACCGCTCCGATGGTAGTCACCAGTTGGATCAATCTCCAATACTTTGCTTCCACGGTGGACAATTTACACTTGGGATCTGGCAATAAAACCCTTCATAATGTTACGTCTGGATTAGGTGTATTGGAAGGATATTCAGGGGATTTGAGAGTAGGACTTCCCCAACAGTCGATTCATGACGGAGAGAACTACCAGCACGATCCAGCCAGACTCAATGTGGTGATTGAAGCACCCATTGAAGCGATCAACCAGATTTTGGTTAAGCATCGCACCTTGAAGGATTTGTTCGACAACCAATGGATTTTCCTTTTCGCATTAAATTCCCAGGGACAAATCGCCCAACAATATCAAGGAGATTTGGACTGGAAGGATGTTGGCTGAGTAAACATCAATTAACTGTCGGAAAACCAAACCTAAAAAGCACAAGAAAATAATCTTGTGCTTTTTTGTTTTACTCCAGTGCGGACATTTCTCAAGCCTAAGAATTTTTCATTCCTCGGAGAAAAAACTAACTTTCTTTCTCATGAAAAGTCCTTTGAACTTAACCCCAACCATAAGATGAACATCCGAGATACCAGACTTCAACTGCTGTTGTTTTTTGTATTGCTATCCTCTTACGCTCTTGCTCAGGAAAATAAACCGGAGGAAAAAGAGATTCCCAAAGCCCAGGTTTTTGATTCTAAGCAATCTGTCACGATTGACGGAAAAGTGATTAACCTCAATGCCAAGGCAGGAACGCTCGAGTTGAAAGATGAGAATAATAAGCCTATTGCTTTATTTGGATATACGGCCTATTTCAAGGAAGGAGCAGGAAAGGAGAGGCCCATTGTCTTTGCCTACAATGGAGGGCCAGGCTCCTCCTCTTATTGGCTGCACATGGGCATCATGGGCCCCAAACGAATTGTGGTAGATGATCCTAACTATAACCAGGGCGCTCCTTATCAATTGGTCAATAATGAGTTTTCGATTTTGGATGTGGCGGATGTGGTGATGATGGACCCTGTGGGTACCGGTTTAAGTATACCGATTGGGGATGCTACA
>JAJLJS010000062.1:0-2718 GCA_033844545.1 Cyclobacteriaceae bacterium
TTTGACTTAACGTCAGTGCTACCGGGAGTTGGGCTATTCCGATTAAGCGCCTGAGAATCTCCACCCCTCTGTAGCCATTTAACAATGGGGTTTGGAAGGAATGCTGATAGCTTGCCAAAACTAGGTTTTCTAGGGAATCACCTTGTTGACCCAAGTCCAAATGTGCCAACAAAACCCCCAAGTCAAATTCTCTGTCTCCCCGGAATGCAAATTCCGGATCGATTACTTTTACCCCAGAACTCAGCCCAAGCCAACTTCCAGGATAGAAGTCCCCATGCAAAAGGGTATCTCCTTCTGCAAGGTATCTTTTTCCCAATGCTTCGATCCTTTCCTTTAGCGATTTATCCTGTTTGATTTCAAGGGATAATTTTTGAAGCCCTGGCTGGATGGTGTCCAGGTCAAAGCCGTTTTCTTCCATGAAAGGAAAGCGAAAAATATGCTCATGGTTGAGCATTCTCATTTCAAGGTTTTTTGGAAAATTTTGGGGATGGATTCCATGGAGAATATTCAGAAATCCCACCAAAGTGGAAATGTCTTGCTCAGATAAATGCTGGACATGGGAATAAATTCCGGAAAAATCTTTACCAATTCCGAGGTCCTCCATTAGCAACATGTGGTTTTGGGGGTCGAAATCCAGAATTTTGGGAATCATCGAATAGGCTTGAGGATGATTTTCCAAAAGCTTCAAAAACTCATATTCCACGTTGATTCTTTCTATCGGGGCGGGAATCTGAGGGAATTTGCGGACATAGGATTTGGACTGCTTGAGGATCACATTTCGCCTAGAGGTCTGAATTCGAAGGACCAGATTCATGTTGCTTGGCCCTGCAGGGCTGGAACTCTGAATGATTTCTTCATTTTTCCAAAAAGAAAGGGATTGCAATTCCTGAAGGGATGTGTTTTCGGATAACTCGATCATGAGGGAAAGGTATGAGCCATAAATGTAAGATTCTGGGGCTTGGGTTAGGAAATAATACCTGAATTAAATGCGCAAAGTCTGAGGAGTGGCAAAAATCCAGAACTTTAAAATCTGTATTTTTGAGGAAGCAAACTAAACCCAAATATGTACGGACTACACAGATCGATTTACACCGAGGAGCACGAACTTTTTAGACAAAGCGTCAGAGATTTCATTGCCAGAGAAATTGTTCCCAACAATGCCCAATGGGAAAAAGACAAAAAAGTAAGCCGGGAATCCTGGTTGAAATTTGGGGAAAATGGATTTTTGGGAATCCAAGCTCCGGAAAATTTGGGGGGCATGAATATCAGGGATTTTCGATACAATGCGATTCTGATAGAAGAACTTGGCTTGAGTGGATGTTCCGGGCCTACCATCGGATATCCACTTCACAGCGATATTGTGATGCCCTATATCCTCCACTATGGGAAAGAGGCTGTTCTTCAAAAATACATTCCCAAAATGGTCACCGGAGAGTATATCGGAGCAGTAGCCATGACCGAGCCCGGTGCCGGATCGGATCTACAGGGAATGCGGTCTACTGCCTTGGATATGGGTGACCATTATCTCCTTAATGGGTCTAAGACATTTATTACCAATGGCTATTTAAGTGATGTGGTGGTGGTGGCCGCCAAATCCGATCCAAACAAAGGAGCTAAGGGCATCAGCCTTTTTGTGATAGACCGGGAAATGGAAGGATTCACCCGGGGAGTTCCTTTTGAAAAAGTAGGTTTACATGCTCAGGACACCTGTGAGTTGTTTTTTGAGGATGTGAAAATCCCCAAAGAGAATCTCTTGGGAAAAGAAGGGGATGGTTTCAAATATTTGATGACTGAACTTGCCCAGGAGCGATTGGTGGTAGCCTTGGCCGCAGTGGCCTTAAGTGAGTTTTTGCTCAAATCCACCGTCGAATATGTCAAGCAAAGGAAGGCCTTTGGAAAGGCGATTTCTGAGTTTCAAAATACCCGATTCAAACTTGCCGAAATGATGGCCTTGGTGGAGCAAGGGAGGATTTATTGTGATTATTTGGTGTACCTACACAACGAAGGGAAACTCGATTCCGCGATGGCTTCAGCTGCCAAGTATAATATGACCGAGCTTCAATGTAAAGTCGCCGATGAGTGCGTTCAACTTCATGGAGGGTATGGCTATATGTGGGAATATTCAGTGGCCAGGGGTTGGGCAGATGCCAGGGTCCAGCGAATCTATGCGGGCACCAATGAGATCATGAAAGAATTGATTGCCAGAAAAATTTTGAAGTAAGTCAGAAATCCTTGGCGTTATAGAGGATTTTTAAGTAATTCAAGGAGATAAAAAACCCGAAATCTACCCTATATGAGTGCTTTCCCTTGGATTAAGAACTATCCGCCTTCTGTTGACAAAGAGGTGAATGTAACGGCCTATAACAGCGTCTGCGACTTATTTGAAGAAAGCGTCCGGAAGTTCAGTAATGAAATAGCCTTTGAGTGCATGGGTAAAACCATGACCTTTAAGGTCTTGGACGAAATGAGTGCAAATTTTGCCAATTATTTGTCCCAAAGCCTCAAGTTGGAAAAAGGCTCCAGAGTCGCGATTCAAATGCCGAATACCCTGCAGTATCCTGTGGTGATGTTTGGAGCACTGAGAGCCGGGATGATAGTGGTCAATACCAATCCATTATATACCCCTTCCGAAATGAAACATCAGTTTAATGATGCTGGGGTGGATGTAATTGTGATCGTGGAGAATTTTGCCTCCAATCTGGAAAAAATCAGAAACGA
>JAJLJS010000063.1:0-3903 GCA_033844545.1 Cyclobacteriaceae bacterium
CTGGGTAATTCACCCCAAACTTCCCAAAAAACCCAGTGTAGTAACCTCCCTCCCTGAGCTTTACCGGGTAAGACTGATCCATATACACTTGCTTGATATTTCCTTGCCCAAAAGTATACCCATGCGTGCGTTCGTAAAGTCCCGTTAAGATACTTGCCCGGCTGGCTGCGCAAATGGGGGTAGTCACAAAGGCATTTTCAAAATAGGTGCCTTCCGCAGCCAGTCTATCCATTTCCGGAGTTTTGATGATGGGATTTCCGGCAAAGCCCAAAGCATCCCATCTTTGGTCATCGGTCAAGATGAAAATTATATTTGGCCGAGAACTCTGCCCAAATCCTTTGGCCAAGGCCAAAATGAAAAGACTTACAAGGAATAATTTTCTCATAAGCTAATTTTAGCCTTATTCTTCACTTTTCCCAACCTGCTTTATCCTGTTCGAAACACCATTTTCTTACTGGAAATCAGGAGAAAAACTGCTACTTTTCTACTAGTCTAAACCCTACGTCAATGAAAATCCTCGCCGTATCCTTGTGTTTGGCCCTCTTTACCAGTACCCTAAGTTTTGCTCAGACTTCAGAACAGGAGATTTTGATTCAACTTGACTTGGGATGGGAAAAAGCACTCCTGAATTCAGATGTGGGATTTCTGGAAAATCATTTGGCCGAAGATTTTATTTGGGTGCACAATCATGCAGGTTTAATCGATGGCAAGCCTGAGGTAGTGGCCAATGCAAAACGAATTCAATCGGGACAAGCCAATACTACCAGAGGAAGAACTTCCCGAGATCATAAAGTGCTGGTTTTAGAAAACACGGCAATTGTCACGGGCTACACTCTGGTGGATCGTGGACCCAGTCCCACGCTCTACCATTTCATGAGAACCTATGTGAAAACCAGATCCGGCTATCGACTTTTAGCCAATCATACTATGGCAATACCGGAAGAGGAGATAAAGTGACCGACTTTTGCTTTAATGAAAAAGGATTGACCCAAGCTAATTCAAGAACAATGAAACCCTTTACCACTATCTTTTGCCTTTTCATTTGCACTTGCTTTTTGAATCAAGCGGAGGCCCAAAACTTCCAAAAAATCCTCAATTCAGAAATCAGTGAATCAAATCCGGGAATTTTATTTGCCATTCAGTCTGGAGATGAGCACTTCATGTGGTCTGGAGCATCCGGTTTGAATAACCTGACAATCGGCGACTCTTTGGAATCCTATCAGACTTTCCGAATTGCCAGCGTCACCAAAACCTATGTGGCGGCAAGTATTCTCAGATTGATGGAAATGGGGGTTTTAAAGCTAGACGATCCGATTTCCAGGCATCTTTCCCCTACCCACGCTGAAATTCTTTCTCAGGATTATGACCTTGACCAAATTACGATCAGGCAAATTTTGAGGCATTCAGCCGGATTTTTTGACCATACCAATGCTCCTGAATTCTTTGAGGTCGTGCTTCAAACTCCCGAGCACGAATGGACCCGAACGGAACAGCTACGCTTGTGCGTCGAAAAAGGCGAACCCATTGGTCCTCCGGGAAAGCAGTTTAGTTACTCGGATACGGGATATGTGATTTTGGGAGAATTGATAGAGAAGTATACCGGGAAAAGTCTGGATGAAGGAATCAAAGAATTACTGGGATTGGAAAAACTTGGAATGGAACGAACAGACTTTGAGCGGATCGATCCTCAAACTGATAAATTAAGGATCCACCAGTATTTTCAAGGTCGGGACACCTACAATTTCAGCCCTACCCTAGATTATTTTGGTGGAGGAGGAATTGTCTCGAATACTCAGGAATTGGTGGATTTCTTTCAGGCACTTTTTCAGGGAAAAATCTTTGAACAGTCAGATACTTTGAAGCAAATGCTAGAACCTGTCAACTATTCAGAAAAGGCGAGAATGGACTATCAAATGGGAATGTATAGAGTCCAAGTCAATGGAATGGAGGCCTATTGCCATTCCGGCTTTTGGGGGACTCAGGTGGTTTTTATTCCCGAATTAGATCTCTACATGGCTGCCAATTATTCAGGTGGCTGGAGAGGAAGCGTTGCCCCGATTTTCGGGAAGATTTTGGAGGAGAAAAAGAAAAACTAAAACTTGGCAATTTGATGATTTAAGGATTCAAATCTATAATGGTCACACACTGAAATCTGAATAGCTTTTAGAAATGATTTATCCCTAAAGCTCTAACTATGAATTAGTTTTCTTACCTTTTAATTTAACGGCCTTCTAACTTTTCTATGAAATCATTTCCCCAACTCCTTTCTTGTTTGCTGCTGGTCTTCTCTTGTTCATCCCCACATAGATTCGATGTCCTGATCAAAAATGGACAGCTCATGGATGGCTCTGGGAATCCCGCTTTCATCGGTGATGTCGGAATCAATGCAGATACTATTGCTGCCATTGGAAATTTGGAAAATGCAGTCGGAGACCTGGAAATCGATGCCACGGGATTGGTGGTGGCACCGGGCTTCATCAATATGCTCAGCTGGGCCGTGGAATCCCTGATCGAAGACGGTAAATCCCAAAGTGATATCCGTCAGGGGGTAACTTTGGAGGTATTTGGAGAAGGAAATTCCATGGGGCCTCTTTCGGAAGCCATGAAAGCCGACGAACTTAAATCCCAAGGGGATATTAAATACCCGATTTCCTGGACCACTTTAAATGAGTATTTGGAATTTCTGACCCAAAAAGGGGTATCAACCAATATCGCTTCCTTTATTGGGGCTACGACGGTTCGGATTCATGAATTGGGCTATGAGGATAGGGCTCCTACTCCAGAGGAATTGGAAAGAATGAAAGCTCTGGTTCGCCAAGCGATGGAAGAAGGGGCATTGGGTGTAGGCTCCTCCTTAATATATGCGCCGGCTTTTTATGCGAGTACCGAAGAATTGATCGAGCTATGCAAAGTAGCTGCCGAATACGATGGGATGTACATCTCCCACATGCGAAGTGAGGGAGTACGTCTGTTGGAAAGTTTGGACGAACTGATCCAAATCGCGTCAGAAGCCAATATCCGAGCCGAAGTCTACCATCTTAAAATGAGCGGAAGGGACAACTGGGGCAAATATGATCAAGCGGTCGCTAAAATAGACTCGGCAAGAGCCGCAGGCTTAGAAATCACGACAGACATGTACAACTACGTAGCGGGTGCAACAGGCCTGGATGCTTCCATGCCTCCTTGGGTGCAAGAAGGAGGATATGATAAATGGGCCGAACGACTTCAGGATCCTGAGATTCGAAAAAAGGTTTTGCAGGAAATGAGAACTCCTACTACTGAATGGGAAAGCCTGATGCAAGCTGTGGAAGGATTTGACAAAATCATTTTGGTAGGATTCAAAAATGACAGTTTAAAATATTTGACTGGGAAAACCTTGGCAGAAATCGCGGCAATGCGAAAGACTTCCCCGGAAGAAACAGCCATGGACTTGGTCGTGCAGGATGGGAGCCGGGTAGGAACAGTTTATTTCCTGATGTCGGAGGAAAATGTAAAAAAGCAGATTGCCTTGCCTTATATGAGTTTTGGTTCGGATGGAGGTTCCTTAGCCAACGAGGGAATATTCTTGAAGTCCAGCACCCACCCTCGGGCATTTGGTAATTTCGCCAGGCTATTGGGAAAATACGTTCGGGATGAGCAAGTCATTCCTTTGGAAGAGGCCATTTACAAACTCACTACTTTGCCAGCAACCAATCTGAAAATCAAAAAGCGGGGAGCTATAAAAGAAGGTTTCTTTGCGGACTTGGCGATTTTTGACCCCAAGAATATACAGGACAACGCAACCTTCGAAAATCCTATGCAATACGCCACAGGAATGGTTCATGTCTTTGTCAACGGAACCCAAGTCCTCAAAGACGGGGAACATACCGGAGCTCTTCCGGGAAGAGTGGTAAAAGGTCCGGG
>JAJLJS010000064.1:0-10547 GCA_033844545.1 Cyclobacteriaceae bacterium
CAAGTAAGGTGTCCAGATGCTTAATTTATTATACCTTCTTGTTAATCGTAAATTGATATGGCAATTATCTCCCCACTTTAAACTTTAAACTTTAAATTTTAAACTCCTGTGCTGAGTTTGTCGAAGCATTAAACTGTTCAAAATCCGGGTTCCAATAATGGTAAACAAAGGTTTGGGAAGCGATTTCATAGCCCATTTTGTGGTAAAGGTTCATTGCAGGAAGGTTGGCTTTTTGGGTAGGGATACGCATTTTATTTGCTCCTTTTTCGGTGGCTAAGGCTTGGGCTTTTTGCACCAGGCTTTTGCCTATCCCTTTTCCCCGGGAGGAATCCTTCACTGCTATCAGTCCGATTTGTGCCAGCTCTTTTTCCAGGGAATAGCTGACCATTCCTTCCATTTCACCTGAAACCAAGACCTCCCCTTTTTCGCAGGCTTTGGTGATCCAGAGGTGGTAGAGTTTTTCAAACTCTCCGGCCTTGAGTCTGGGATCTGTTTTAAATCTGGAATATTCCCCGCTGGCATAGGCCAAGGAGGTCAGTTCTTCTGTCAAGTGTCCTTGGTACTCTTTTACCCATTCAGCACTCTTTTCCTCCGGCTCTAGAATTTTTTCAAAGACTACCTTGATGTCTGTTTGAAGAATTTCGGGTGAGTTTATTTCCAGTTCCTTTTCACTGAACAGGTACACCAACTGACAGTCTGCAGCCTTGGATCTAAACTCCTGCTCATTCCAGTTTTCAGAAACCTGGTATTTCCCAACAGGGTAGCCGAAGAGTTCGGAGTCGAAAGGAAGGGGGGAAAGCAAGTTTAAAGTTTAAAGAGAGAAGTTTAAAGTTGGGGATGTCGGATGTCTGATGACCGATGTCCGATGTCCGATGTCGGATGTTGGATTTCGGATTTCGGATGTCCAGAAGCTCAATAACCTGAGACCACCTCGTAATTCGTAGATCGTAACTCGTAAATAGTTGTCGGTTGTCTGTTGTCTGTTGTGGGTTGTCGGTTGTCGGTTGTCCGATGACCGATGTCCGATGACCGATGACCGATGTCCGATGTTGGTTGTGAGTCCTGATAGAAATCGGGATCGTAAATCGTAATTGGCTTAGCTTTTCCAATTACCCGTGCGTCATCCTTTTTTCCGCAACTAAGCCTGGACCGCCTATTTTTTGTTCGACGATATAGATTGGGCGGTTTTTCACTCCTTCAAAGGTTTTTCCTACGTAAAGTCCAACGACTCCGAGGGTGACCAGGAGAATTCCGGCCAGGAGCCATAGGGATATGATCAAACTGGCATATCCTGCTACAATGATTTCTCCCTGGAAATAATTGATCAAGGTGATCAAGGCGAATAAAAAGCCGGTGAATGCCACAAACAGCCCCAATTTGATTGTCAGGCGAATGGGCTTATCGCTGTAGGCCAAGATGATATCCAGGGCTAGATTGAACAGCTTTTTGAAATTGTAGCTGCTTTCTCTTTCCTGATTGGCCCCATGGTCTACTTCTATGGCAGTTTGCCTGAATCCCACCCAACGCACCATAGTAGGAAAATACCGGATACTTTCCCGGAGTTGGGTAATTTCCCGGATAACCTTTTGATGGTAGATACCAAAATTGGCGATGGTTTCATCCTGTTTGGAACCGGTCAACCAAGCAAGGGTACGGTAGAATATTCTTGAGGACATTCGTTTAAGCAATCCATCTTTTCTGTCTGCTCTTTTGGCGAGAACCACATCGTATCCTTCCTGGGCCTTTCGGTACAAAGCCGGTATTTCCTCCGGTCGATCCTGGAGGTCGCAATCCATGACTACTACCCATTCCCCTTGAGCTGCATCGAGTCCGGCGGTGATGGCATAGTGCTGGCCGAAGTTTCTGGAAAGTTTGATGCCTTTGATCTCTGGATGGATTTGTACCAGTTGCTCGATTTTCATCCAGGAAGAGTCCGGACTGTAATCATCCACTAAAATAATTTCAAAGTCAGCCGTTATGGGACTCACAGCTACCTTGATTCTTTCCACGAGTTGATCGAGGACTTTTTCGGCGCGGTAGACAGGAGAGATGATGGAGAGGTGCAAAATTGAGTTTTAAATGAGGAATTAAGAATCCTGATAGCTATCGGGAGGAATGGGAAATGAGTTTAAAGTTTTGAATTTAAAGTTTAAAGTTTAAAGTTTTTGGGTCTAAAGTTAATGATGGTTTGAAGTCTACTCTTATTCCCATTTTGGACCGGCTCCCCTCCTTCAGGAGGGGCTGGGGGAGGTTAAGCTACATCGGCGAAGATTCGTTCTACCCCCTACCCCTAAAGGGGAGATTGGTGGATTTCTCTATTTTAAAATTGCTCAATTAATCTTTATTCCAATCCTTTTTTGGACCGGCTCCCCTCCTTCAGGAGGGGTTGGGGGAGGTTAAGCTACATCCGCAAAGATTGGTTTTACCCCCTCACCCCTAAAGGGGAGATTGAAGGATTTCTATATTTTAAAATTGGTCAATTAATTTTTATTCCTAATGCCTATTTGGAACCACTCCCCTCCTTCAGGAGGGGTTGGGGGAGGTTAAGCGACATCGGCAAAGATTCGTTCTACCCCCTACCCCTAAAGGGGAGATTGGTGGATTTCTCTATTTTAAAATTGCTCAATTAATCTTTATTCCAATCCTTTTTTGGACCGGCTCCCCTCCTTCAGGAGGGGCTGGGGGAGGTTAAGCAACGTCTGCAAATATTCGTTCCATTCTTCGAAAGTAAAACATCCCGAAGACAAAGAAGACAGCTGCGACGATGCTTCCGGGCCAGATCCACTCCCAGGGCATGGGTCTGTTAAGAAATGCAGCTCGGAATCCTTCGATGACGCCGACCATGGGATTGAGAATATAAAACTTCAAGTACTGATCCGGAACAGCTGAGGTGCTATACACCACCGGGGCTGCATAGAGCAGCAATTGCACGACAAAGGTCAGGGCATGCTTTACATCCCGATACTTCACTGCCAAGGCCGAGAGGAACATTCCTATCCCCAAGCTGCACATCAGCAATTGGATGATCAACAAAGGAAGAAATAGGACTCCCATTCCCGGAATTTGCCTGAAGTAAATCAACATAAAAATGACCACCACAAAGGCTATGGTAAAATCCAGGAGTTTGGAAAGGATGGCTGATAAGGGAAGAACCATTCGGGGGAAATAAACCTTGGTGATCATGTTGGCATTTTGGATCAGGGAATTGGCAGATTCCGTGAGGGTCCCGCTGAAGTAATTCCAGGGCCAAAGGGCCAAGTAGGAAAACAGCACATAAGGCATCCCGTCAGAATCGACCTTTGCCAGACCTCCGAAGACCAAAGTAAATACCAGGGTGGTGAAAAGAGGTTGGATGATCGCCCATGCCACTCCTAAAATAGACTGGGCATATCGGGCTTTGATACCCCGGAGGGTGAGGAAATACAGGAGATCTTTGTATCTCCATATTTCCTTGAAATCCACCATTTTCCATCCGGAACTTGGCTCAATGACTTTGTAGTGGGGGGAGTTTATGAGTTTAAAGTTTAAAGTTTAAAGTTTAAAGTTTAAAGTTTAAAGTTTAAAGTGGTTGTCGGTTGTCGGTTGTCAGGTGTCGGTTGTCAGTTGTGGGTTGTCGGATGTCAGTTGGCGGTTGTCGGTTGGCGGTTGTCAGTTGTCGGTTGTCCGATTTTGGTTCATTGTTTTCAAGCCGCTCAATCACATATAACCACCTCGTAAATCGTAATTCGTAACTCGTAAATTCTTGTCGGATAAACTATTTACTTTCTCACTACCTGTTTTATTTTCCAAAAACCAAAATCCCGGAGATATTTTCGGGTTCCTGTTCGAAGATGCTGACGTTGACTTTTCTTTTTACTTTTTCGAAGGTCTTTTCCCGGATGAATTCTAAGTAATCGGTATCCAGGTTTTTGCCGATGAGGATCATTTCGACGGTTCCGGAATCAATACCCTGGGCATAGTCCCCGACGATATAGGCCTTTTCCACCTCTCCCATCCGCTTGACGATCCGTTCCATCAATTCATCCAAACCCAGGAACTTGCTGACCATGGCGGTGATTTCTCCGAAAAAGGGATGTTGGTCATTGGCCCGGTAGATTTTGGTTTTCCCTTCTTCTTCCTGAAGCAGCAATCCGGCATCGGTCAGTCGGTTCAGCTCTACCCGGACCGAATTGGTGGATTCTTCAAAATCCTTGGCCAAAGAGCGCAGGTATCCTGAATTTTGGTGTGAAAAAAACTTCAGGAGAAGTTTGATTCGGGTTTTAGAGGTGACTAATGAGTCGAGCAAAAATTAATTAGGAATGGAGAATTATGAATTATGAATTGCGGCTTGTTTTTATAATTGAGTTGAGGATTTTGATTAATCCCTCTATTTCAGTTTTTAAGAACTCATAGAATTGGTGTTTGGAAGAAAGTTCTTCCCGATTTAAGAGCCTTAGCCAATATCTTGTTTCTCTCGCTTCTTTTGCGGCGATAACCATTTTTGAGATAAAATCCGTTTTGGAATGTGCTGCTTGGGCTTCTTCCACATTGGCTCCAATGGATGTGGAAGCTCCCACAAATTGATCGGCTAACCTGAAATGACCCTTTGCTCTCAGATCCAAATAAAGATCAATTGATTTTTCAGCAAAAAGGAATGTTTTTTCTAGAATTGGATTCGAGTCTTTCATAAAAATTAAGGTTTTGGATTTAAAAATAAATTCTCAACTAAATTAAAATTCCTAATTCCTAATTCCTAATTCCTAATTACTAATTACTTAAATAGCTTCGCCCTCTCACTCCCACCCCCTAGCCCCCTTGAGGGGGAATCGATTGAATCGTCCGATGGATTTGGACAATTTTATCGGAAGTCTGAAGCTAGCTTTAACTGAGTAAAAAAATTACTCGATACAAAGTAAAACAGGTTTGGGAATTTTGCAATGCTTTAGGATTTTTTTGAAATGTGTGGGTTGTCGGTTTTCGGTTGTGGGTTGTCTGTTGTCTGTTGTCGGTTGTCGGTTGTCAGATGACCGATGTCGGATGTCGGTTGTGGGTTGTTCGATGTCGGTTGTCCGATGTCCGATGTCCGTCCCGGTATTCTTATGGATTAGGCAAGGGGTAAATTATAATTTAATTCATGTTTTCTGTTGTCTCGGATAAGAGCAAAAATCCTGTTGATGAGTTTTGCTCTGACCGCATTGATTACAGTCATTTTATTCTTCCCTTCAGCTACTTTCCGCTCAAAATAGTCTCTAAACTCTCCTTTCATTTTAACTGCTGATAGAGCTGCCATGTGGAACAATGTCTTGAGATGAATATTGGCTCGGTAGGAGACCTTTCTCCTGGACTTTTGGCTTGTCCCGGATTCGAAGGCAAACGGAGCAACTCCCACATGACAGGCAAACTTCCTCCCAGAACCGAACTTGGTAAATGCGCTAGTGGCGATAATGGTGTGTAAAGCTACTTGTTCACCGATACCATCAATAGAAGTCAATATGGCTTTTTGCTCAGAAAGGGTTTCATTGGCTTCAAGCAAGGTGTTGATTTGATGGTCTATATCCTTGATAAGTTTGCTCAATGATTCGACTTGCTTTTTGAGTCTCCTACTTCTTGCTTTATAAAGCTCTTCATCCATAAAGCCCTTCAGATCTTTAATATGGGTTTTGTACTTGGCTCTTTCTTTTATAAACAACTCTCTTTCACTGGATAGGGAACGAATCGCTTCCAAAGTAGCGTCTTCTACGGTTTGGATTTTGGCTTTGTCTTGATGCCTTTTGGCATAATCGGCTATTCGGATGGCATCCACTCGGTCGTTTTTATATCGGGTAACTCCGGAGCGTTGTTTGATCTCAGCTCCTCCTTCCAACCACAGGGAAAGATTAAGCTCCAAACAGACTTTTCTGAGTGGATAACCATAGTGGCCGGTATGTTCTGCGCAGATCAGAGTATGGTCCATGTCTATGGTTTTGGAAAGTTTTTTAAAAAATCGTTTAATGGATAGTGGTTTGTTTTCAACCTTGAAATTTTCCACCTCTCCATCAGGGCTAATCAGGGCAAGATCAAGAGATAATTTGCTAATGTCGATTCCGATAACTGTTTCGAATTGCATACTTTTGGAATTAGATAATTGAAGTAAAAAGAACCTTTACCTAATAACCTTAACAGGTTTGACTGATATCTTATACAGGTCTTGGTTCTTGAATCCTGTCAGTCCCAAATATCGAGTTAGGTCTCTTACACCTAAAGCTATCGCTGGGTCGCTGGCAGGGCTTCAATTATACTCCAAATCCTTCTAGTTTACTATCTGACAAACCTAAGGTTCCTATCGGGATTGCCAACTGCCTTTTGCCTCCTCATTTAATCGAACAAATACCAAGTAATCCCCAAATCCAAGAATGAACGGTACCCGGTATAATCCGGGGTGACGAAATAGCCCTCCCGATTCATCAACCCGGCATTTAAATGATTGTATTTGAGCAAAACCCGGGTTCGGTTGATCCGAAAATCCAGAAACAAATCCGCCACCGGATAAGCATAAACATTGAAGGAATTTTGCAGATGAAACTGCTGATAAGAAGGATTATAAGCTTCCGCATAATAGGAAGATTTATACCTGAGATCCACTCCGATCTGTACAAAGACGTTCTCGTTGAAGGCCGGGCTGTCGAAATAGATCCTGGTATTTGCAAACAGACTGGGAATCCTGAAATTGTCCGAGGCTTCCCCGGTGACTTCGGTATAGATCACTTCAAAATCCAGCTTGAATTTTCTGCCCAACTCAAAATTACCTTCCACGCCCGGCATCAACATAAAAGCCTCTCCCTCAGACTGGGCTACTTTTTTGTCTTCTCCGAAATAGACATAGCTATTGACCCGGTTTAGGGTAAGTTTGGGACGGAGACTGAAGCGGTCAAAGTTTAGCTTGACTCTGCCCTGAATCTGATCTACCCCGATATTTTTGAAGTCATTGCTCCATTGGTAATGGTTGCCAAAATAGAATTGCTGGAGAGAGGTTGGACGGTACAGGGCTTTGGTGTATTCCAGTTCCAGCCAGGGAGAAATGAACAAGCCATGAATTCTAAAAGCATCTGCCAACAAATATTCCCCATCTGCCTGCAGGGACCATTGATCGGAGATTTTTCCTCTCAATTCCCCTCCGAGGTAGACCTCATTGTAATTTTCCGGACCATCCGGGAAAAAGGTGCTTTCCATTCTTGCATTTCGGAGTTTTCCGTAGGCATTGTAGTAAAATCCCTTGTAGGTGCCCTTCACTCCAAACTCATTTCTCCACTCTGAAAATCCACTGTAATTGACCGTCGTATCCGGATTATTGAATCTTTCTCTGTTGTAAAAAAGCGAATCTGTGGTATTCAGATTGGCGATAATTCGCATTTTTTGGTTTTTCTTATCCAGAACATGGTAAAGCTGCAGTCCATTGCCCAGCTTGTATTCCTGGTAGACGTGGATATCCTGACGCAGGTCGGAAGCAGTGGTGTTTTTCAACCAGACTTTGGCATCCTCATAGGTAAAATACAGGGAGGTAGAATCCACTTCCGGGGGGATAATTCCTCCGATTTCGTTCACAAAATGCCTCATTCTGGAAAAAGCCCCCAAAATCCAATAGCGTCCGTTTTCAGATCGGTAATTGGTATGGAACCCATAGGCATTCTGCTCTACCATATGGTCATCCCGATCGCTGGGATTCAGGGTCTTGCGGATTCTCTGGGTTCTAAAATCAAAGCCCACATTCCATCGCGGATTGACGTTTCTGGCAAAGTAAATATCCAGGAGATTCCGATTGCCACCTCCGAAGAAGGCGGACATCTCCGTAAAAGGCGACTTGGTGTCAAAGAATCTCCTTTTGGCCGGATCTACATAGTACAGGTCATACTGATGAAATCCGGAGGTGGTACCGATCAACTCTGGGATCTGATAAAAGACAGGCTTGGCGGCACTCCCAATATTGGCCAAATCCTGATATTTCCATCCGCTTTTTGCTACAGGATCGTAGTTGTGAAAGTTGGTCAGGGAGGTATCCTGCTCGTAGAGTTTCAGGCTGTTGCGCTTGATGTCCTTTTCAAAAAAGTACAGGGACGTTTTCGGTCCATACACCATCCGGGTACTGTCATCCAACAGGGATTTACGGCTTAAGCCATCCTCATCCTGCTCAGGATCCACCAACTGCCTTCCCTCCCGGGCCGTTTGTCCTGAATTTTGATTCTGCACCGGACGCTGTGCAAAAACCATCTGCAAGCCCAGTAATCCATAAAAAACAACTAAAACTACTCCTCTTTTGATCACTTGGAAATCAATTTTTTACGGATGTGTGTAAGCAGAATTTCTTTATCCTCGGGTTCAAACTTCACCGCTATGGGCAGGACAAAAATCGGAAATTCCCCCAAAAATCCCCCTTTGCCGAGGGATTTAAGTTTTTCTCCGTCTTTTTCAGTAACCAAGAATACGGGGGAGGCAGACTTTTGATTTCTGGCTTCTGTCAGAAAGGTGTGAAGATTTTCCCGTGAATAGGCATGATGGTCCGGAAAAGAAAATACCTCAAGAACTTTGAATTTTCTACGACCATAATCCACAAATAGCCTATCATCTGCCAGTCCTGAAATCAAAATTACATTTCTTGTGAAGGGCTGCCCATGTCCCAAAGCTTTTGGTTCACCATAGGAAACCGCCGAAAACAACACAGGGGTTTCAGGTTTCAAATACTTCGACATCTCGTTCTGGAGCGCATTTTTCTCGCTTGGAGCTAGGGTTTCAGGACATTTGGTCACCACGAGCAAATCCGCTCTTTTCCCTCCTGACCTTGCTTCCCGAAGCCTTCCCACAGGCAAGATAAAATCCCTGGAAAAAGGATTTTGATAGGTTGTCAATACCAGGTAAAGATCGGCCTTCAGCTTCCGATGCTGAAAGGCATCGTCCAGAATCAGCATATCCAAGTCAGGGTTTTTTCCGGAAATTTTCTCAATCCCCTCCACTCTATTTTCACAAACAAATACAGGGATCTTTCCCCCGAATTTTTGAAAAATTTGGAAGGGCTCATCCCCGATTTCGGAAGGATTGCTATTTTCTGAAGCCTGGAGAAAGCCCCGGGTTTTTCTTCCATATCCCCGGCTGAGCACGCCCAGTTTGGCCTCTGAAGAAAGGTTTTGGATCAGAAATTCCACCATTGGGGTTTTTCCTGTTCCGCCCACAGCCAGGTTGCCCACTACTACCGAAGAAATTTTCCCTTTTTGGCTTTTCAGGATGTTTTGGTCATACAAGAAATTCCGAATTCCAGTAATCATCTGAAAAATCAAGGCAAATGGCGCAAGCAAAAAGGAATACCAGGGCATTGGTGAGAATTGCTATTTTTGACCAAAGAAAAGAAAAATATGGGACAACGAATTCAGGACATCATTTCCTTTCTGGAAGGAATCGCACCACCGGCCTATCAGGAAAGCTACGACAATGCCACCCTGATCTGTGGGGATAAAAATGCAGAGCTCAAGGGAGTAGTCTGCACCTTAGATTGCACGGAAGCAGTGGTGGATGAGGCGATTTCTCTGGGAGCGAATCTTGTCGTAGCCCACCACCCGATCTTGTTTAAGGGACTCAAAAGCCTGACCGGAAAGAATTATGTGGAACGGACCATCCTGAAAGCAATCAAAAACGACATTGCCATCTATGCCATCCATACCAATTTGGACCATGTAGCCCATGGGGTCAACAAAAGGATTTCGGATAGGCTTGGCTTACAAAATACGCGGATACTACAGCCTAAAAACAACCTTTTGAATAAGCTTGTGTTTTTTGTTCCTCAAAAGCAGAAAGACCAGGTTTTGGAGGCTGTTTTTGCTGCGGGAGCAGGACAGATCGGGGAATACAAAGATTGTTCCTTTCAGGTAGAGGGCACCGGCACCTTTACACCTTCGGAGCAGGCCAATCCCTTTTCAGGCCAAAAAGGAATTCCTTCTCAGGAAAAAGAAGTCCGGGTGGAAGTGATTTTGCCTTCCTTTCAAAAGCACCGAATTATTTCTGCCTTAAAAAAAGCTCATCCCTATGAGGAAGTGGCCTATTATATTTCCGCATTGGAAAATGAGAACCAGGAAGTCGGTGCTGGAATGATCGGTGAACTGGAAGAACCTCAAAATGAAGAGGGCTTTTTGGACTATTTGAAGGAAAAAATGAACCTTAAGGTATTGAAGCATACAGCTTTAACCGGGAAAAAGATCAAAAAAGTCGCCTTATGCGGAGGTGCGGGAATTTTTCTGTTGGGAGATGCCAAGCGTGCAGGGGCAGATATTTTTATCACTTCAGACGTCAAATACCATGAATTTTTTGATGCAGAAGGCCAAATAATTCTTTGTGATATCGGGCATTATGAGAGCGAAATTTTTACAAAAGATTTACTGGCTGAACTATTGTCACAAAATTTTCCTAATATTGCACTCTATTTGACAAAAGTAGTTACTAATCCCACATCCTACCGATAGTACATGGAAAGTACAGTAGCACAAAAACTCGACGCTATCTACAACCTTCAATTAATAGATTCTAGACTAGATGCCATTTTGAAAGTA
>JAJLJS010000065.1:0-4359 GCA_033844545.1 Cyclobacteriaceae bacterium
ACCAAGCCTCCAAAAGGAGCCAAAGTATATCTGGACGGCACTGCCGAATCCCTTCATGAAAACTGGAAATATTGGGAAGGTCCTCGATTTTCTGCCGAAATGCCCATCAAATGGAAAGAAGTAAAAGATCCGGTGGATGGCAAACCTGCCATCTCTTCGAATGATCCCAGTGGCGCAGGAGGAAAATATGGGGCAGCGGACATAGTCACCAAAGATGAGTTCCGGGATTTTGAAGCCCATGTGGAGTTTTTGGTGGGAAATGAAGGCGGAAACAGCGGTGTGTACCTCCAAAACCGATACGAAATTCAAGTCCTGGACGGAGATTATGGCCTGCATGGCATGGCCGCAGTGATCAATGAACATTTGCCTACTTCGGAAGAATACAATGGAGTCGGAAAATGGAATGCCTACGACATCCAATTTCGGGCAGCCAGATTTGAAAATGGCAAACTGACCGAAAAAGCTCGAGTTACCGTCTATTTCAATGGGGTCAAAATCCATGACAATGTCGAAATCCAGCAGGTTTGGGGAGGACCCAATTCAGGGATTGACGGAGGGAATGACGGAGGAAAAGGCATCACGGATACTCCCGGAGGCTTAAAACTTCAAGCCGAAGGACACGATGTCCTATACCGGAATATTTGGATCAAAAAATTAGACTAAAAAAGAAAAAGAGGCTGCCCCATAATGTTTCCCTTTGTCAGCCTGAGCGGAGTCGAAGGCCATTGGAAGCAATTGACACTACAATTCAACTTCGCTCAGTGTGATAAACTGGAATTATGAGACAGCCTCTAATATTTTTAAAACTTCACAAGATTGTTTTCCTGCTGAAGATCCGCCAACCTCTTGGTAGGATCAATTTCCACCGACTTGATGCTTTCAAATGGCTTGGCCAAAATCAAGGTTTTGGACAAATTGGTCCATGGCCATGCTTCGGTATGAATTCGGGTGGGTTGACCTTTTTCCTCTGGCTTTTCCCCTCTCATGATTACCAAAGGCAAGTAGATGGATTCTTGCGAACCGTCTTTGTAGGTGATCACCAAGTCAATAGGCATAGGCATTAAGCCAATTCTTTCCAAAGTAATCTCGGTATTTCCCCCATTGGCTTTCACTTCTTTGATTCCATAGTCAATGGTCTTGGTGGTATATACAAAGTATTCTTTGTACCAATCCAGCTCCAAACCACTTTCCTTTTCCATGATTCTTACCAAATCATTCACATTGGGATGCTTGAATTTCCAAGTGTTGAAATACCGAAGTAGTCCCCGGTCTCTGGCCTCCTCTCCGATCACATAACCCAATTGTGCCATAAATACGGCTCCTTTTGCATAGGCTGCTGAGCTGTAGGCAGAATTGGTATGGTAATGATCGGCATGAGTGGACATAGGTTCTTCCAACCCTGAAGTAGCCAAACGGTAATATCCTGCATAAGAACCACGATGAGGATTTTCGCTTTTCTGGAAAATATTGGACATCGTCAGGCTAGAAGCATAGGAAGTAAATCCTTCATCCATCCAAGGATAAAGGGATTCATTGCTTGCCAAAACCCCATGGTACCAGCTGTGGGCCAATTCATGCACCATCACTCCTACCAAGCTCTGTAAGGATCTTTCACCAGTGATCAATGTAGACATGGCATATTCCATACCTCCGTCTCCTCCCTGCACTACTGAAAACTGCTTGTAAGGATACTGACCGAAGTGTTCAGAGAGATATGAAATCGCTTTAGGAGTATATTCTTTTAGCTTTTCCCAATTCTCTGAAGTCTTTGGGCCTGGGATAAAGAAGTGGTGTACCGTAATCCCGTTGTCCATTTTGACTTTATCATGCTGGTACTTGTTGTCTGCTCCCCACATAAAATCATGAACCCGGGGCGCGACAAAATGCCAAGTCAGGGTATTTCCTTTAGGAGCCGGAACTTTCACACCCTCATCCTCATATCCATGACCGATCTCATTGGGGTTTTGTAAATAGCCAGTACCACCAATCACATAAGATTTGTCAAGGGTGATTTTCACGTCGTAATCTCCCCAAATCCCGTAAAACTCACGACCGATATAAGGATTTGCGTGCCAACCCTGCTCGTCGTAATTGGCCATTTTAGGATACCATTGGGACATAGAATAGCGGACACCTTCTTCACTGTCTCTGCCAGATCTTCGGATTTGAACAGGCACCTGACCTTCAAATTCCATGTCGAAGGTTACGGAAGTGTTTGGCAGAATAGGTTCTGGAAGACTTACTTCCAAAATAGTCTCTACCTCCTTAAACTTCACCGGCTTACCGTTCATCGTCAAAGTCTTGGCATGAAGGTATCCGATTTCATCTGGAGAAAGCTTGGAAATCCGGTCAGCCACCCGCTTATCTGGATCTGCTATAGTTCGGGATCTTACATCCATCATGCTTCCGGGCTGGAAGGCATTGTAATACAAATGATAAAATACCCGATCGAGCGTATCCGGTGAGTTATTGGTGTACACCAGCTTCTGCACTCCCGTATATCGGTTGGTTTTCACATCCATTTGGATGTCCATCTTGTAGTTTACTGCCTGCTGAAATCTGCCATTTTGGGCAAAGGAAGCAGTTGAAAACACAAAAAGAAAAAGCCCAAGAATAGGCTTCCATGTACTTTTTAGCATAGAATCAAATTTTGCCCCTAAGAAAAAGAAAAGTTGAAATCTGGACAAACCAATGATCAAAAAGTCCCCCTTCTCGAAAATCCTGAAAACACTCATATAAAAAACCGCCTCCGTTTCCTTGCTTTTGATTTTATTTAAAGGATTGAACATCCATTCTATTTTATGAAAAAAATCTACCTTTTGATTCTGGCAGGTCTGCTGGCCTTGGGAACCCATGCACAGATCGTGGACATGGAGCAATTCAAGTCCATGAAAGCCAGAAACATCGGTCCCGGCGCCATGAGTGGCCGGATTACTGCCATAGACGCAGTCAGAGAAAACCCAAATATTATCTACGCCGGTTCTGCCTCAGGAGGCCTTTGGAAATCCACTTCAGGAGGGATTACCTGGAAGCCGATTTTTGACGATCAGCGGGTACATTCCATCGGAGCTATTTCCATTTATCAGAAAAATCCGAACATCATTTGGGTAGGTACGGGAGAAGGTAATCCGCGAAATTCCCTGAACATGGGTTATGGCGTTTACCGATCCTTGGATGCCGGAGAAACCTGGCAATTGATGGGTCTGGAAAAAACCAGAGCCGTTCACCGAATCATCGTTCATCCAGATGACCCAAATACTGTTTTTGTGGGAGCCATAGGATCCCCTTGGGGAGAGCAGGAAGACCGTGGAGTTTACAAGACTACTGACGGGGGGAAAACCTGGAAAAAGATCCTCTACATCGATACCAAAACCGGTGTGGGTGAAATGATCATGGATCCCAACAATCCCAACAAGATTTTTGTCAACATGTGGCAGCACAGAAGATACCCATGGTTTTTTGAGTCAGGGGGAGAATCTTCTGGACTTTTTGTAACCCATGACGGTGGGGAGACTTGGAAAAAACTCACCGCTGAAGAAAATGGCCTTCCAAAGGGAAACCTCGGAAGAATGGGCTTAGCAATTTCCAAAGCGAACAGCAACAAGGTTTATGCCCTGATCGAATCTTCTAAAAATGCTTTGTATGTCTCTGAAGACGGTGGTAAGAAATTCACCATGGTCAATGACAAAGGTGAAATTGGGGATAGACCTTTCTACTATTTCGAAATCCATGCAGATCCGAAAAATGAAAACCGAGTTTACACTTTGTATTCAAGAGTAGGAGTCACAGAAGACGGTGGTAAATCCTTTACTCAATTGCTTCAATATGCCGGAGTTCACCCGGACCACCATGCCTGGTATATCCATCCGGACGATCCGTCTTTGCTAATTGACGGAAATGACGGAGGACTGAACATTTCCCGAGACATGGGCAAAACCTGGATGTTTGCAGAAGGTCTTCCAGTGGGTCAGTTTTACCACATCAACGTGGACAATGAGGTTCCTTACAATGTCTATGGAGGAATGCAGGATAACGGTTCCTGGACTGGACCGGCTTATATCTGGAGAAATGACGGCATCCGAAACACCTACTGGCAGGAAGTTTCCTTCGGGGATGGATTTGATGTGGTTTCCCACCCTGCCAATTCCCGCTATGGATATACCATGTCACAGGGAGGAAATGTTTCCCGCTTTGACAAGCTGACTGGCCATAACAGATCCATCCGTCCTACTCATCCGGACAAGGATGTTTTCCTCCGATTCAACTGGAATGCAGCCATCGCACAGGATCCTCACGATCCAAATACCGTGTATTACGCCTCTCAATTCCTGCACAAATCCACGGATTCCGGGGAAACTT
>JAJLJS010000066.1:0-19761 GCA_033844545.1 Cyclobacteriaceae bacterium
ATGCGGTCAATATCGGCTTGGAGGGCAAGGGACTTGGTTTTTTGTTCGTTAAAGTTGGCCATCCATTCGGCTTCTTCGGACAAACTCAACTTGACTTTGGCTTTGCTTAATTCTCCCAAAAATCCCTTGAATTCCAAGTCAGGCCAATTTTGGAGTCGGCTTAGTGCTTGCTATTTAAATAATTGAATGTTTGCCATTTAAAAACAAATCAAAACTTCTCCCTAAAGATATAAGGTATTAAGAATTCCAAAAGAAGAATTCTTGGAATGGGCAGGAAATGACAAAAAAAATCCGGTCTGGAGGACCAGACCGGGGATAGTTGGGGGAGTTTTAGTTCTTGATCTTCTTTACTCCGGTATGTTTGGACAAGACTTGGGTCAGCTTTTCGATCTTTTTACTCAAATCCTGAATGGCTTTGGCATATCGGGTATCCCATTCTTCCAGTCGGGAAGTGTTTCGGATGGCTACTTCATATTGGATGCCCGGAAGGATCCAAGAGGCATAGCCGGAGAAGGGATCATTGCAGACGTAAAGGGACTTGTACCATTCTCCATAATACATGCCTTTGGGATCGATCCAGCTTTTTTCCAAACCAATGAGCCCCTTGTTGAGTAGGGCAAGATCTTTGGTACTCAGGCTTTCTACTCCCAAGGCCTCATGCAAGGCTAGTTGATAGGCATCGGAAGTCCTGTCCAACTGGGTTAGGGCTGCCTCTACTTGGTCAAATCCCTCGAAATTTTGATCAATGGTTTTCACATTCCTTACCGCTTGCTCGAAATGGCCTTTCAAGTCTTTGGCATATCGGGGGACATCATAGGGGATCACAGCAGCATTCGCTTGTCTAATCGCCACCAAGCCAAATACCTGAGCCACTGCACCGCCCATTTTGAAACTTGGGTCTGAGAATTTGGAGTAATAATGGAAATTGTCATAATTGGAATGGTATGCAGTGACTCCTCCGGAACCTCCACTGAGAGAAGGAACCCCCACATGCATGTAAAAAGCAATGTGGTCTGATCCACCTCCTAGATTTCCGATTCGTGGTTCTTCATTTTGACCTGCCCAAATCTGGAAAACGGTCTTTGCTGAATCCGGATACATGACCTCTTTGGAGGCATCGATGATTAACTTTTTTAAGGTGGGGGCTGCAGAAGCTCCGAAATTTCTTCCCGAAGCCCCTCCGTCAAAGTTCATGTAAGAGATTGCCTTGGCACCCAATTCCTCTTTCAAATGCTCTACCCATTCGGTAGAGCCGATTACTCCCTGCTCTTCCGCATCCCAATGTCCGATCAGAATGGATCGGGAAGGCTTTTGCCCATTTTTATACAATTCTCCCAAAGCTTCCGCAAAGGTCAACAGCATCGCTGTGCCGGAATTTGGATCCGTGGCTCCAAAACTCCAGGCATCGTAATGCGAACCTAAAATGATCCATTCATCAGGAAAGTCCTTTCCGACAAAGGTTCCCACCACGTTGTTGGCCCGAATAAACTCAGGTTTCTGATCCACCATCACTCGAACCTTGAGTTCTTCTCCACCCGTGATTCGGTATTTGAAATCAAATCCGCCTTGCCATCCTTCCGGGACTTCCGAACCTTTCATCCGGCTTAGAATTTCTTTGGCAGCGCCGTATCCGATAGGAGTCACAGGGATCGTGTGGAAATCGACGGTGGAAGGATCATCTCGCTTGATTTTTTTAGCCCCATCCAAAGGAAGCGCGGGACGATTCGGGGTAAGGGGATCTCCGGTAAAATCCAAGGTCAGCATGGACCCTCTCTGGATGGTGGTTTCGTTGAAATATGGACCATTGGGGTAAACTTCTCCTTTGGAAAAACCGGAATCTTTCGGATCGGTGTAAACCACCAAGCCTACCATGCCGTATTGTTCGGCATATTTGGCTTTGTACCCCCGGAAATTGCCACCATAGCGTGCAATGGCTACTTTTCCTTTGAGTTCTACGCCCATTTCTGCCAGTTTTTCAAAATCTTCCCGGGTTCCATAATTGACATATACCACCTCAGAAGTCACATCCCCACTTCCCGAGAATGCATTGAATCCCAGATGAAGTCTTGGGTCTTTTGAGAAAGGATCTTCGGCAATTTCCCCTTCTTTTTGGGAAAGAGTCATCTGAACCGGAGAGATTATCTGGAGTTCGGATTTGCCAGGATTATTAGGCAAATAGACATCATAGGGCCAGACTTTTACCTCCATGCCCGCATCGGACATGATCTTGACCATGTAATCTTTCACCAGCTCGTTTTCAGGAGTGCCCGCGATATGGGGGTTTTTGGTGAGTTCGGCTAGGTGGGTTTTAAACCTTCCGAATTTGTCAGACTGGAGGAAAGCCTGTTCAAAGGCCTTTTGTTGTGGAATTTGGGAATTTAAAAAACCATCTTGAGCGGCAACTGGCCCGAAATAGAGGGTAGCCAAGGAAAGGCTTACTAGGAGTTTTTTCATAGGGATAGATTGGAAAATTTTAAAATTGGAAGATTGGAAAATTGAGTAAAGGATAAGAGATAGCTATAGCGAAAGACTTTTTTGAAAGATTGTGCGGGTTAAGATCTTGAAGCCATTGATTGCAGTCAATGTATAAATCCCGAGTGGCTCTATCTTTCAATTTTCCAATTTTTCAATTAACAAAAAAAGCCATGAGAAAAACTCCCATGGCTTTTGGTGAGATTAGTTTGCTTTAAGTCCTGGTGATCTTTCCAGGAACTCCTGATACAGGCGGATGTGTCTGTTGGACAATGGAATTCTGTATCCATCTATAAACACATGCATGATCTGGGTTTTGGTCTCAAAAGGATCTCCGGTGGATACGATCAGGTTGGCTCTTTTTCCCGCTTCTACCGAACCGTATTGGTCTTGAACTCCAAAGATTTCAGCAGTATTAATGGTCACTGCTTTCCATGCTTCTTCCTTGCCAAGTCCATATGCCGCTGCAAAGGCAGCATGGAAAGGCAGATTTCTGACATTTTCCTCTTCATCGGTTCTCAAGGCTACTTTTACCCCTGCTTTGGCCATTTTTCCAGCGTTTGCATAAGCGGCATCGTAGCGGTCAGATTCCCGGGTAGGAAGGTCCTGAACCGGTCCGGTGATTACCGGAATTCCGGCTTTGGCAATTTCGTCAGCCACTCTCCAACCTTCCGCAACTCCGGAGAAGATAGCTTTGACTTTCTTGTCTGCCACCCATTTGATGGCACTTTGGATATCTGCTGCTGCATCCACGACGATCAGCAAGGGAAGTTCGCCGGAAACTGCCTTCGATAATTGCTCCATTTCTGGGTAGTATTGAAGTTGAGCCCCGGAAGTTTTCAATTCCAAATAGGATTTAGCACGGTCCCAAATGTCATTGGCTTCTTTGATGGCTTTTTCCGCATCTTTTTTCACATCCTCGTCGGATCTTCTGTCAAACCTTCCTCTTCTGCCAGAGCTAGGGAAGTTCATCACAATGGCTTTGAAGCCACCATACATTTGGTCAGGAGTGTATCCGTTTAGGTTGATCAAAGCAGCAGTACCCGGGAAAAGGCCTCCGGTAGGTACGGCCAAAGCAGTCGTAACACCAGACACTCTAGTAACCCCGATGGCCTCGGAGTTGGGATTGATGGTGGTCAAGGCTTGCATGTTGGGAGTGACATTTCCGTTTTCGGCATAATCTACTGTTTCGGGTACCGAACTTACTTCCACCATCCCCAATCGGGTGCCTCCATCGATCATTCCCGGATAGATAAACATCCCGGTACAATCCACGACTTCTGCATCTCCTGCTTGGATGTTGGTTCCCACTTGGGAGATTTTGCCGTTTTCAATCAGGACAGATGTATTGTTCAAAGTGCCCTTGGTGATGGTCACAACGGTTGCATTTTGAAGGAGAAATTTCCCAGTTCGGGGTTTTACAAATTCCCCGTCAATCTGGGCCATGGCTGCCAAAGGCAAAGTAGCCAATAGTGCAGCGCAAAAGGTTTTTAAGATTCTTTTCATGTTCCTATTCGTTGGGGTGATTAATGTTTGTGACCCATAAATGCACCTTGGAAAGCTTCGTAATAAGCATCCATGTCTTGCATGCATCGGTGGTCATCTTCCTCATGATTTCTGAGATAGATTGGCTCTACCATTTCTGTGGCTGAGACAAGCTGTCTTTGGTCATTTTTATCCTTCTGAATATCGAAGTATTTCACTCCATCCACGAAAGTCATCTGCGGTACAGCGTACACTGAAAGCGGATGGTAGTCGAAAATGACCAGGTCCGCTTGTTTTCCGACTTCGATGGACCCGATTTTGTCTTCCAATCCCAATTGCTTGGCAGGGTTGATGGTGATCATAGCCAAGGCCTCATCATCCGTCAAGCCTCCATACCGTTGTGTTTTGGCAGCTTCATGGTACAAGTGACGGATCAATTCTGCTGAGTCAGAGTTGATGGAAGTTAAAGCTCCGTTTTTCTGCAAAATCGCAGCATTGAAAGCGGTGGAATAGTAAACTTCCATTTTATAGGCCCACCAATCCGCAAAGACAGAGGCTCCCATGGTATACTCAGCAATTTCCGGGGCTACTTTGAAACCTTCATTGGTATGCTGGAATACTAGTTTTTTGACTCCAAAATCCCGGAATACATTGATCATCATGTAGATTTCATCTGCCCGGTAGGAATGGCAATGCACAATGATTTTTCCATCCAGGATATCCGCCAAAGTCTGCAAACGTTCATTGTATGCAGGTGGAGTTAGCGTATTTCCTTTTTGGGCTTTCCCAGCATTGTAAGCCTCCCAAGCCTTTTTGTATTGGATGGCTTCGTTGAATCCGTTTCGGATGACCGCTTCCACGCCCATTCTTGTTCTTGGCTGGATTCCATTTCCTCGACCATGAACTCTGGTGGGATTTTCACCCAATGCGAATTTGATGGTACGCGGTGCGTCCTGCATGATGATGTCAGCAGGATTGCTTGATCCCCATCGATGCTTGAGGGTGGCGTTTTGGCCTCCGATGACGTTGGCTGATCCGTGCATGGCGTGGGAAACGGTGACTCCACCCGCCAAAGCTCTGTAAATGCCAATTTCATAGGGGTTGACCATGTCTTTCATGCGAACTTCCGCAGTGATAGGGGAGGAGCCCTCGTTCACTACATCCAATGCCACGTGAGAGTGGGCATCGATGATTCCTGGCATCAGGAATTTGCCGGTTGCGTCGATGGTTTCTACTCCAGAAGGAGCGCTGAGATTTTTCCCGATCTGCTTAATCAGTCCATCCTGTACCAAAACGTCAGCGTTTTCCTGAGTTCCTTGGGTGACCGTGAGGACTGTGGCATTTTTGATCAGGACATTTCCTTTGGGTGTTTGGGCAAAAGACAAGTTCAATCCTAAGCCCAAGAAAGCCGAAAGTAGTAAGGTTAGCTTTTTCATCTTTTTAATTAGTTAGGCTTGGTGAGGCTAGTTTTGCAGTAACCGGGAAGGATCCGAATTGAGCTACGGACATGGTACCTTCCATGGTGTTTCCGGTGATATCTCCGGAGATATTTACCGTGAGGTTCATTCCATCAGCAGCAACATTAAAATCAAAAGAGATTCTGTTGCCATTGACCGATACATTTTTGATCGGAGCGGAAACTTTTCCAGAACCTGATGGATCATCATAGGTGATAGAACCGGAATAATCTGAGCCTTCTTTTCTCAGGATTATTTCTCCACCATTGGAACCTGCAGGGGTTTCAGAAGTGTATTCCCAAGTGCCTTCGATTTTTGTGGGCGCCCCGTTTTCTGTTTTTCCGTTTCCGTTTGAAGATTTTTTCTTGATTTCGTAATCAAAAACATACCCGTCAGCGATCACATGCTTCACCTGTGCTTCTTCTTTGAAAAGAGAATCGGTCAAGATGATCATGTTGGCCATTTTGCCTTTTTCGAGAGTTCCAGCAATTCTGTTAATTCCTAACATGGAGGCGGGGTTAGTGGTCAAGGCTGCTAATGCAGCTTTTTCGCTTAACCCATTTTCCACCATGGTTTTCAAAGTCTTATGGGCATCTCCTGCTTTCGCATCAATGGTGGAGAAGGCAAAAGGAATTCCTGCTTTTTCCAACAAGGCTGCCTGTTTCAAAGCGTTTTGATACGCTTCCTTCACTCTTGCATATTGTTCTTTGGTAGCATCTGTTACCCCTTCTTCTTTTTGAGCTTTGAGAGCTTTGTCATCCGGAAGTGACAGTTTGATCAATACCGGCACATTGGAGGACTTGATCAAATCGATCACCGGCTCATAGTATTCCAATCCCGTCAAAATCAGGTTGAATCCAAGTTCTTTTTGAAGGGAAATGGCTCTACGAATCTCCAAGTCATTGGAAGCATCAAAAATCACCGGAATCTGCTTTTGTACGACAGGAGCCATTCCGGATTCGGTAGGAGTGGTTTGAGGCCTGCTCACTCCGGTCGTAGAGGCAAATAGCTTTTCGTGTTCCAGAGCGTAGGATGCATTTCGATAGACATCCCGAAACTTTGCCATCACGCCGACTGCAGTAGCTGGATACATTCCTCTTGAACCCCTGAAATTGGCGGCCAATGCAGAATTGATTTGAAGCAAATTGGCAGATTGATCATCTCCCAAAACCATAATTGCAGATTTGCCGGGGATCATCCCGCCTTCGGGGAGGATCTGACTGATGGTAAAACCAGCTTTTCTCCAGTCTTCTACCTGACTCGCGCTGGGGGAATATTGATCTGTAGCGGATCTCCAGGGAGTGATTCCTGCGATTTCATCCGGAGGGTTGGAGTTGACCATGTCTTTGGGTCTTTCCGGATCTTTGGGACGGGTTACGCCCATGTTTCCAGCTCCATCGATAAAGCCAGGATAGATAAACAGGGAATCCCCTGCAATGATTTTGGCCTCTTTTGGAATTTGGATACCTGATCCTGTTCCTAGGATCACCCCGTCTTTAATCAGCACTGTGCCTTTGACACCAGCCTGACCAGGGGCAGAAAACACGGTGGCATTGGTAATTGCATAGGTGCCAGTTACTCTCCGTTTGCCTGTTGGGTCGCTTTGGGCCCAAGAAGCGTGGGAAATAAATCCGGCAACCAGCAATCCAAGCAAGCCAGCTTTCAGAAATTGTTTTTTCATGCGATTGATGGTTATTCTTCAATCAGCAAGCTAACAAAAGGCTTTTTACAATCGAGGGACTATTTTTTTTTCAAACTTTTTTTTTGATCAATGGCAGTATTTAAATTTTGAATTACGATTTAATGACTCTTTTAAGGATCGGATTTTTATTTTCCTTTTTTAAGCGGTAAAAAAAGCTTGAAAATCTCATTGGGATAGTATATTTATCCTACGTTACACCCTATTATGAAGAAAATCCTGATTATCGAGGACGATTTATTGATTTCCAGTCTGGTACAGTTTAGATTAAAAAAAGATGGCTACGAAACCTATTTGGTCAAAGATGGGAACGAAGGAATCAAAGCCATTGACACCCTTAGTCCAGATCTAATTATCACAGATGTGATGATGCCATTTAGAAGTGGCATCGAAATCATCCACCATGCCAAAAAATCACTGCCTCAAACTCCTATCATCGTGCTTAGCTCTTTGGGAGAAGAGGAGCAGGTAGTTTTGGAGGCATTTAATCTGGGGGTGGCGGATTTTGTCCCTAAGCCATTTAATCCAAACGAATTGGCCATCCGGGTCAAACGGGCCTTAAGCTAAGACTGCATGAAAAAAAGTTTACTTTCCATCCTTTTAGGATTTTGTATTGCTGTTGGGAAGTTATTTGCACAGGACATTCTACCCAAGGATAGTACCGAATGGATGAATTTTTTACACATTCAAAATCAGGTTCCCGGATTGGGATACCAGCTGACTTTTTCACCTAGCCTGGATAGTCTCCGAGCCAAAAATCTCAACCTTAATCTTTCCAAAACAGACTCCGGATGGGTCAGTGACATCCGGGAAGATTTTGGTATTTTCAGCCAACTCCAGCAGGACAGCCTTGATTTCCAACTGACCTATTTTATTTTTTCTTCGCAAAATACCGAGGAGGCTGTCCGGGAATATATTTCCAATCTGATGAGGAACGGCGACTTTGACCCGGTCACAGAGAAGGTTAAGCCGAAAGAAGATCTGGTGGCAATGGCGGTCAAATCTCCTTATTCCCCTGTTTTTGGCAATCGGTATACGTTTACGGCAGATCTAAAACTTTTTGTTGTCACGGTCATAATCGGTTTCTTTTTCATGGTGGCTCTCCTGATGATCTTGGTGATGTTGTTTCTAAAAGCCAGAAAAAACCGGAGGGAGATTTTGAGAAAAGAATACGATCAAATGATCGTGGATCCCCTGACGACCCTCTTGTTTGAAAAGGAATTGGATGAGCTTTCGAACATGAAAATTGCGGAATATGATCCATATTTCCCGCAAAGCTACCTAAGCAAACCCTTGTATCAGGATGTTTTGATCCACCGGATTATCGGCTTGAATAAGAAAATGAAGGGGGAGTTCAAGGAAAAGTTGAAAACCATCTATCATCAGCTCGGGCTGGATCAAGTTTCTGCTGCAAAAATTAAACAGTCCAAATGGCATATCATCGCGGAAGGCTTGGTGGAAATCAACGAAATGGATTTGGTAGAGACCCTTCGGGAGGTAAAAAAACTATCGGATTCCTCCAATTTTCACGTGAGATCCCTGGCCGTATCAGCTTTGCTAAACTTATCTGAGAAGTCTGATTTGTCCTTCTTGAGAGACCAAACTTACCCCTTGTCTGATTGGCAGCAAATGAACTATCTGAGGATAATCAAATTTGTCAGTGCTCAAAAGCAATTGAAAATCGAAATGCTTTTTGAATCCAAGAATATGAGTATCCGGATTTTTGGAATCAAGTTGGTGAGAATGCTGGGAAGGGTGGATTTATTGGAAAGACTCGCTGAAATGGCTACCCTGGCCAGCAATGAGGAGAAGATCGAAATCCTCCAAACCTATGAAGAAATAGGAGCCCACATGGAAGTGGACTTTATCAACCAATGTCTCAAGTCTGAGGATTTGGATGTAGTAAAACAAGCGATCGAGACGTCCAAATCTCTGGGAAATGAAGCATCTGTGGAGTTGCTTTCTGGCTTGCTGGAAAACCTGGAAGATTTTTCTCTAAGACTGCTAATTCTGAAAAGTATCCATGAGCTGGATAAGACCAAGTTTGATGAACTTACCCTAAACCGGGGCAATTCAACTTTTGTGGAAATCCGAAATCACATTTTAGATCCAAAACTCATCTATGTATAGTTTCCTCTTTTACCTGATATTGGAAGTGGTGGGATGGATGTTTCTGATCCTGAGCTTCATGGTGATTTTCATTTACCTGGTGATGATGATCCTCAGCTCTTTGGAAATGAGGGACTATCTCCGCAAAAATCAATTTGCTGACTATGGTGACATCATTACCTCTCCGATAGCCCCAGGGGTTTCCATTTTGGCTCCAGCCTATAATGAAGGTCAGACTATCGTCCAAAATGTTAAAAGTTTGCTTTCCCTTCATTACGGGAAATTTGAGGTGATTGTCATCAATGACGGATCCAAGGATGATACTTTGGAAAAGCTCATCCAATCCTTCGAACTCGAGAAAAGTGACTTTGCCTACCATGCGGAAATTGAAAGTAAGCCAATTCGGGGGGTCTATAAATCCACCAACATGTCGTACCGTCGGTTGATTGTCATCGACAAGGAAAATGGGGGGAAAGCCGATGCCTTGAATGCGGGGATCAATGCCGCACATTTGGAGATTTTGGCCTGTATAGACGTAGATTGTATTCTTTCCAGCGATTCCATTTCCAGAATGGTACGGCCATTTATGGAAGAGACGAACAAGAAAGTAATTGCCGTAGGAGGAGTGATCGGCATCGCCAACAATTGCGATGTTCAGGATGGAACGGTGACCACTTACCGTGTGCCTGAGACCACCCTGGGTAGGTTTCAGGTCATTGAGTATTTCAGAGCCTTCCTAATGGGTAGAATGGCATGGGCGAGAGTAAATGGACTGATGCTTATTTCGGGCGCTTTTGGCTTTTTCAGAACCGACATCGTCCGAAAAGTAGGTGGGTATTTTCCCAAAACAGTAGGGGAGGATATGGAGCTGGTAGTGCGGATGAGAAGGTATATGTGTGAGGAAAATATCCCTTACAAAGTAGGATATGTTCCGGATCCCTTGTGCTGGACTGAAGTGCCGGAGAGTAAGGATGTTCTTGCCCGACAGCGAAACAGATGGATGCGGGGTACCATCGAAACCCTACAACTTCACCGAAAAATCAAACTGAACCGAAAGTATGGCATTCTAGGCACAGTTTCTTATCCATTTTGGTCTCTGTTTGAGAAGAATGCTCCGATTATTGAAATTCTCGGTTTGATCTACACCTCCATTTTGATTTTTGTGGGGGACTTCAGTGCAATTTATTTCATCGCCCTGTTGCTGATGATGTATTTGCTTTCTTTGCTGGTTTCTTCCTTTAGTGTTCTGTATGAGCAGATCGCATTCAATCATTACAAAGATAAAAAGGATCTCAGAAAGTTGATTTGGATGATTTTGACCGAGCCTCTTTGGATGCATCCTATGGTGGTCTGGTGGGGACTGAAAGGTCACTGGGATTTTATCAAAGGTAAGGGCGGATGGGGATCCATGATCCGAAAAGGGTTCAAAACCGCAGAAGATAGAAAGAATTTAAGCACCCAATCTATATCTTGATGAAGAAGATTGCACTGATATTTTTGATGATTTTTGGCACCTTGAGCGCAAACGCCCAGGATTCGTTTGATCCGGATGAATTGTTGCTTCAGGCCAGAAAACTCATCTTGGATGGACAATACCAAGAGGGAAGGAAAATTGCTTTCCGAGCTCTGGATCAGTATCCCACGTATGCGGATATTCTGATCTTGGTCGGAAGAAGTTATGCCTGGGAGGGGAAAAATGATTCGGCAAGTATTTATTTGGATCGGGCCATCATTGCCTCACCGACTTATGCAGACGCCTACGTGGCCAACTTGGACAATCTCCTGTGGTCGGATCAATTGACCCAGGCAGAATCAGTATTGGCAACTGCCAAAGCCAACTTCAATCCTTTGCCCAACGAAATTGCGTATCGAGAGTCCCGGATTTTGTATTACCAGGAGAAATATGACGAGGCCTATGGAATTGTTGAGCCTCTTTTTGAAAAAGGCTTTCAGGTAGAAGGGATTCTCGGCTATATGCAAAATCTCCAAAGACTCCGAAAGACCAATGCCATCGGCGCGACCTACGATTACGATACATTTTTCGGAGATATTGGAATCTGGAATACCTGGTCAGTTTATGGACGGACAAGGACTGACCTGACGGGAGCTTTGATTGCCAGGGTAACCCAATCCACTAGATTTGACGGATTTGGGACACTTTACGAATTGGATGCCTATCCTTCAATTGGGAAAAACGGCTATGCCTATCTAAACCTGGGAGGCTCCGGTGCTTCATTTTTCCCCAAACTCAGATTCGGAGCCTCCTACTATCACAATTTGCCCAAAGCCTGGGAGATCGAGGGGGGGTACCGGTATCTCGGTTTTTCCGAAGCTACCCACATGATTACCAGTTCGGTTGGGAAATATGTTGGGAATTGGTGGATTAATTTTCGCGCCAACGTCATCCCATCTGAGGGTCAAGTAAGCACTTCAGGACAACTGCAGGCTAGATATTACTATAAAACGGCAGAGGACTTTTTCAGCATTCAGTTAGGCACGGGAGTTTCTCCGGATGAGGAAACCCGGGACCAAAGTCAATTGCTCAATTCCTATCGAATCAGATTGGGCTTCCAACAATTGGTTTCTCCCAAATTCATGATTTATGGCTTTACGGGATATAGTCGGGATGAACTGAGTGCGGATAACTTTAGAAACAACTTCAACCTTTCTCTGGGAACAGAATACAGGTTTTAATGGATCCACTATGAAAGAAGAGTTAAAGCTTGTCCTCTCCAAACTATGGCCACTCCTTCTGATTGGGATTGGAATTCCTCTGTTGAGTTTTGGGATTTGGAGTGTATTTCCCAACCGGGGATTTGAAGTTCTGGTCATTGATAAAACTGTCCCACAGACCGATTATCGGGAACATGCAGGGATATTCTGGATTTTGAACCATGACAAATACACCCATTCCTCTGGGGAGCGCTATGTTCTGGACAGAGATTATTTGGGTTTTTTCCCTTCCGGAAAGGAGGATTTCGGGCTTAAAAAGGATTTATCAGGCAAAACCACCCAAGAGATTAGAGAAGAGGTTCGAAATAAGGATGTGGTATTTTTTGCAGACACCTATGGGGTTTATGAAAATGATTTCAAAAACCAAAAAGATTTCCGGGGAGGAAAGAAAATCTATGGAGGGCTAAATCAAAGTGATATTGAACTGATCAAAGCTGCCAAGGAAGAGGGAAAAGTACTGATAGCCGAGTTTAACAGCATGGCTTCACCGACCACAGATTTTTTGAGGTCGGAATTTGAGAATCAAATGGGCATCAAGTGGACAGGCTGGATAGGAAGACATTTTGACGAGATGGACACCTTGGTAGATAGGGAAATCCCAAAATGGCTGATCCAGCAATTCCAACAAAGTGGAAGAGAATGGACATTTAAGGGTCCTGGTCTCGTTTTTATCAAAGACACAGGTGAAATTGAAATTTTCAACTTTGGAAAAGATTTTGAAAGTAAAACTCCTACCATCCGTACCCAAAAAGTCAATAAACATGGGTACAACCTTCCTCAGGTGGTTCCTTATCCGGACTGGTTTGATATTGTCATGATCGAGCGGGATTATCAGGTGATTTCCTACTATGATATAGAGCCGACCAATGAAGGTTTACAACGCCTGAGAAGTATGGGATTGCCCAGGTTTTTTCCGGCTGCGGTCTATCGGGAGGTGAATGGAGGGAAGCAATATTACTTCTCGGGGGATTTTTCAGATATGGAAAACAACCTTGGATATCCTTTCTATGCAGGTCTTCCTTATCTCTGGAGAGGATTTTATGTGGTAGCGGATCATACGAACCGGCAAAGCTTTTTTTGGAATTATTACCAGCCTTTGATTTCGCAAATTTTCGAGGACGTCTACCAAGCCAAGAAATAACCTAGCCTATTCTTTGACGGGGAGGAGTTTTCGGGTTTGGACCGTGTAGGAATTTTTGTTTTTATATTCCTCAAATTCCCCGGTTAGTCTTGTCAAAACTTCCGGATCAGTGATGGGATCGATGTTAAGACCTTCAGAGATGAGATAGATCTGTCCGTCGGAATAAAAGAATTCCCCATTGAGGTAATCCACCAATTGATTTTTATTTCGCATCAAAGGCATATTGATTTTTGCCTGAAAAGTCCTGGCCGTGTCTAAGACCTGACCCATCCAAGTCACCTCTTCCGGTAATTGGATTCCCGCATTTTTTTGCAAAAAGGAAAGTAGGGATGGGGTTATTTCAAAATGGCTGGTGACACCTTCAAAATATGCGCTTTCCTTCAGAAGAGGGGAATAAATGATCAGCGGCACATGGAATCTGTCCAATCGGGTGGTCATCGGAATTTCTGGAAGCCTGTGGTCCCCGGTGATGATGAAAATGGTATTGGAAAACTCCGGGCGCTTTTTGTACTCCTCAAAAAACAGGCGTATGGCATCATCTGCATAGAGGATGGTCATGTAGATGTTTTTGTAGGCGTTGTATTCTTGGATTTTGGCAGCGCTCAGCCTGAGGGTATTGCTGAGGTGCCGGTTGAATTTTTCATTATACACCTCTGGTTCCGGAACGATGTAGGGATCGTGGGAGGTTTGGGTTTGAAAAATTCTGACTTCCGGGCTGTTTTTCTCCTGGGGAAGTTTGATCAATCCGTTTCGGAACAATTCCTTGTCCGGATATCCCCAAGAAAAACCATTGCTTGAGGGAGTCTTACTAAACTGCGGGAGAAATGAGGATTGGTCTTCGATTTGGTCGACCTGATGATATTCCAAAAAATCTCCTTCGTGGTCAAACTTTTTGTCAGAGCCAATGAAAAAGCGGGATTGGTAGCCGTTGTCTTTAAGAATACTGAGAAAGGATTCATGGTTGGGATACTCTGGGTAGAGTTCCAAAAAACCTTTTTCCCCAAAAGGAAATCCGCCCAAAACTCCCGGTAAGATTCCAAAAGTCCTACCGGTGGAGGAAAGTGCATGGGTCCAGACCAAGCTGTGCTGTTCCAAAGAATCCAAAAATGGGGTAAAGCTCCCCAGATAGGCATCCTTACCCGAGTAAGCTTTTCCAAAACTTTCCGCCAGGATAAAAACAATATCCGGGGCTTGGTTCAGGGAATCAAAGTAAGGGCCCAAGACATCAGGATAGTCTCCGGTATGCAAAAAGGGATATTCTGTATCGGTGTAATCTTTTTTGACAAAAAAATTCAGATCACTGTCCCGAAGGTAAAAGTCAAAATAGTACTCACCTCCATACATGAAATGGTCAAAGGCTTGTTCGGCCAAATACTTGGATTTGTTCAGTTCTATATTTCTTTTAATCTCATTTATCCCCTCCGGAAGAGGGTTTGGGAAAATGGCGATTGCGAGTAAAAGACTGATGAATACCCCTGTAAATGTCAGATAGGTTTTCAATCCAAACCTGAAAATCCGAATTCCAAAATAGAGAAGGCCAGCGATGAAGATTAGGCCGATTGTTCCGCCGATAAGATTCAGGGCATTTAATTGCCCGGAAGAACTAACCGTCAGGTAAAGGTCATTGAAGTTATAGGCAAACAGGTCTTTGCCTAAGGGCAACAAGGTTTTGACAAAATAGAAAACCAATCCTGCTTGGATCACCAAGGCGAAGGTTAGGATGATTTGCATCAAATACCTTGAAAATTTAGCCGAAACAAAACTCAGCGCCAGGTGGATGATGAATAGCAGTCCCAGAAAATAAAGAATCCAGCCTAAATCCTGAAAATAACTTGGAGCGATAAGTTCTCCCTGATCAAATTCCAACACGTGTGCATTAAATACCAGGATGATTTCAAGACCCCGGATCAACAACATAAGGAGGATGAAAATCAGGGACATACCCCAGAAATCTCTCAGGACTCGTGTTACTCTATCAATAAATGTGGATCGGATTTCAGCCTTCTGGGCCATATTTTGTGAGAATCAATTCAGGATGACGCGGAAAAGATAAATCAAAATCAGGTATCTTCAAGGGTCATTCTTAGATTATGAGTAAATCAAACTTGCTATTGGAGTTATACTCCAACATTGGAACTACTGGAGCCCTCACTTTTAGTTCAAAATCATTGGTGAATAAAATGCTTTCCTACACAGATTTATCCCATGCCAAGCTGATTCTGGAGTTGGGAGGAGGAGATGGAAGCATCACCCAAGGAATTATTGACCGGATGGATCCTGATGCTGAGCTGTTGGTTTTTGAAATCAACAAATCCTTTTGTGAGGCCATGAAGAAACAATTTCCCCAAGCAAATGTCCGGATCATCAATGACTCCGCCGAGAATATTGAAAAATACCTTCACGGTCGGAAAGCGGACTATATTCTTTCTTCTTTGCCATTCAGTTTTATCCCCAAAGAAGCCACTGATCAGATCCTTGCAAATTCCAAACATGCACTCCCTCCCAAGGGAAAGTTTGTCCAGATTTGCTATTCCTATTTGTTGAAAAACCTGTTCAAGAAATACTTCGATACCGTGGAAGCGAAGTTTACGCTCAAAAATTTCCCGCCTGCCTTTGTCATGATTTGTGGGTAAATTAGGCCAATGGAGGTATTGAGGACGGCCATTACGGATTGGATTCGCAGGAAAAAAGGAAAGCCATTTTCCCCCTTGGATGTCATTCGACAAATGTATGCCCAAAGTTGGGAATGTTTTATTCCCGAAATTCTCGAAGAAATGATGCAAATGCATCGGGAGGAATTGATTCGGGTGATTTTGGAAGGGAAGCAGGTGTGTGAAGATCATATTCCTACAGGAAAAGAAGAGATTCTGCCTGTCTCGAAACCCGCAGGCAAAAAGTATGGTTAGGCTAAAAAAGAAAATACCATGAGTGATTCGACCAAATTGCCCCAAACCCCAACCGAAATTCCTGAAGGGATGGAATTGATTACTCTCGGAGCTGGCTGTTTTTGGTGTACGGAAGCAGTTTTCCAAAGACTACAGGGAGTTCAAAAGGTTGTTTCTGGCTATTCAGGAGGGATAATTGCCAACCCGAGCTACCGACAGATCTGCACGGGCACCACAGGTCATGCTGAGGTGGTTCAGGTATATTTTGATCCCAAATCGATCAGCTTGGAAGAAATTCTGGAAGTTTTCTGGGCAACCCATGATCCTACAACTTTAAACCGACAAGGGGCAGATGTGGGTCCCCAGTATCGATCCGCGGTGTTTTATACCCGGGATTCTCAAAAAGAAACTGCCGAAAGGATCAAAAGGGAGTTGAATGAATCGGGAGTATTTGAGCAGCCCATTGTCACCGAAATCACTCCTTTTTCCAATTTTTATCCTGCCGAAGACTACCATCAGGAATATTTCAATTTAAATGGGATGCAGCCTTACTGCCAGTTTGTGATCAAGCCTAAAGTAGATAAACTAAAGAAGTATTTTTCTGAGAAACTCAAATCTCAGTGATCTTAGAAGAAATCGAGTCGAATTGGCTAGGAATGGCTACATTTGCTGAATTTAACCTTTTCCAAACACATGAAGAGAACCAGAGCACAAGAGTCCAGAGCTGCGATTGAGCGACTTTACATCACCATGCGCCATCTTTTTAACCGGGGGAGTTACAAACCCATGGGAGTATCGGGAGAAGGCCTGATCAGCGCATTGATGACTTTGAGTCCTGAGATTTATGGATCAGTGACCGATCCGGAAAAATTGGAATTGGATGGGCTGTTGTACGTGATGGAGAGACTTCCCCGCGGGATTGAAGAGTGTCGGTATGTGCGACTGATCAGCCGCGAAGGATATGAGACTTCGCATTTGACACCACTGATTCCTCCTAAGAGAAAAAGAAACTGCTACCGACTCGATGAGCAGATCATGTACGTGGAGATGACCCGAGGGCGATCGGACATTTACGATATTCTGACTCATCTTACATTTTTGTACATAGAATCCAGAAAAATCCACAGAAACAGTACCGATCCTAAAGGAAAAATTTCATCGAATTGGATGATGTTGGAAGATTTTGTCCGAAAAGAAAGGGCAGGTGAGGAGCTGGATATGGAATGCGCCTCAGCTTACCTGAGTCATATCATTGGAAGAACGTTTGAAGAAACCATTGCGGCTGTCCGAAGATTTGAAAAGTCTTCCAATGTGAATTCACTCTTTTCCATTGTTTACCATCTGGGAAAACTTTCCATTGAGGAAGCTTCCACAGGGATGGATCGGGAAATCAGTTTCTCAGCTACACTAAGAGAACGAATTGGTCATCACGTCTATGGGGATCTTTGGGCCAACCGCATCAAGGAAACCCTTCAAAAACATGACCTCCTGAAACGCCCGATTCACATCATCTCGGCTAACCTGCACAGTGTGGTGAATACTATCTATGCGCACCAGGCTTTGGGATGTAAAAACTTTGATGAAATTGAGGCAGTGGCCACGGCGATTTCGGTAAAGGACAAAAACCATCAGGGAAAGAAGATCCAGGATTTTGCGTCCAAACATGGCTTCATAGACTTGCCTGACGAGTCGGGAACCAATATCGGCGCACAAATCATTGACACCGCCCATTTGGAAAAAGAGACTTTGATTCCAGGGGTGGTGTTGCCAAAAGAAAAAGGGAAAAGGCCGGTGTTTGTGGTGATGGATTATGCCTTTGGAGAACAGGCTTATGAATGTTTTGATGAATTGCTGAAACCTTATTCCAAAGAAGGAAAGAAATATCCCCTGAATGTGATTTCCACTTCCATCATGGGAAAAGCAGGGATTCTTCATGGGGGCAAAGGGGACTTAATGGTTCCGGATTCCCATGTTTTCGAGGGGACAGCGGATAACTATCCATTCCGCAATGAATTGAAAAAATCAGATTTTGAAGGATACGGACTTGGAGTTTATCAAGGATCCATGATTACCGTTTTGGGGACTTCTCTTCAGAACCGGGATATCCTGACTTACTTTATGGAATCCTCTTGGAAAGCTGTGGGATTGGAAATGGAAGGTGCCCATTACCAAAAGGCCATCCAATCTGCTTCCAAAATTCGTGGAAATATCCGCTCCAATGTCAAGGTACTCTATGCATACTATGCTTCGGATAATCCCTTGGAAACGGGGAGTACTCTTGCCTCTGGAGCATTGGGGATGGAGGGGGTGAAGCCTACCTACCTGATTACCTACAAAATTTTGGAGAAGCTCTTTAGTTAAGAAAAAAAAAGGAAAGCGAAGAGCTTTCCTTTTTTTATGCCATAAACCCTAGGAGGTGTAAAGCTTGGTAGCCGAGTCCTGGATCACCTTCCATCCGTACTTGGTTCCTTACTTCTTCTGGCCTCAAGCTTTTGGAGAATAGCTTCCAAGCCACCTGAGGAGGTATGGTCACTTTAGCGTCCAATGGAGAAGAATCCACAGGGATTAATTTCCATTTTTCTTGAAGCTCGACAACCCACATGCCACCAATTTCTGAGCTGATTTCGATTCCAACTTTGGTTCCTTTGCTAGCCAATGTTTTTCTGAATGTATAGGGAAAAGCACGCATGAGGGTTTCGAGGAAAGGAAAGAAAAATTCCCGAGTCATAATTTTCTGTCTGCCGGTTGCTTCTCGGATTTGCTGTTGGTGAAGAAATTTTTCCGTGTATTCCCGGGCGATATGAAACCAATTAGGCGAGGTGGATTGTCCTGCCCATGCCACGGAAAAGACTGCTTCATCCCTCGGGTTTAAGGAAGCAAGGTGATCAGTGTATTGCTTCCCGGTAATTTCGAGAAGGTTGATTAATATTTTCGGGCTGATTCTCCGAGACGCAGTGACCCAAGAATGGTTCATTTGATTGATAAAATGAACCAAATCCTCATAGGTTTGAATTTTTTCAGCCTTTTCTCCAAAATAGTGATCTCGAGAGGTCGACAATCCTCTGAGGTTACCATCCAAAAGATGTGCTGCCACATCTTTTACCCTCCAAAGCTTGGCCACTGTTGGAGCTTCCCATTCCTCCTCTTGAAGTGAGGCCAGCAATTCAATCAATAGGGTATCCAGTTTATAAATAAGAGGAATGGTTTCGATCTCAACTTCCATGCTTTAGTTAGTTAGTCCGAACCGGCGTAGAATGCATCATTTCCATTTTCCAACCGGATTCGGTCTTAATCGCTGTGATACTTTCCAGCCAATGTGCTTCCCGAAGGATGACCCCGTCCCGCCTGATGGTTGCCCAGTTTTTATACGCGGCCCAAGCCCGATTTCCAAAAATCTTGATTTCTATAAATTCGAATCGATTTTCTCGGGTAGGAAGGTTGTCTTTAGCTTTTTGTCCATCCAGATAATTTTTGATGATTTGATTGTCCCAAATCTCTCCGTCCTCTAACAGAATAAAATCATCAGTCAGGTATTGCGGTATTTTTTCTGAATCAAATCCGGAAAACAAGCCATCAAACATGGATTGTACCAATGCTTGGATTTGCTCCTCGTCGGATTGGGTCTGGATTTGACTAAAAGTGTAAGCTTCCCCAAAAACTGGACAGTTTAAAAGACGACAAAGTCACTAACTTTAAACTGTATGAAGAAGTCAAGATTTACCGAAAGCCAGATCATCAAGGCAGTCAAGGATCATGAATCGGGCAGGGATGTAAATGAAC
>JAJLJS010000067.1:0-2462 GCA_033844545.1 Cyclobacteriaceae bacterium
CAAATCACTCTGGAGGGCTCTTAAATCAAAAATCATAAATCCTCAAACCTTCGGCACTTGCCAGCCATTATGGTAATGCGCCTTGATCAGCTGGTTGGCCTCAGAGTCTGTAAACATGTTTTTTCCCGCGTCCCAGTACACTTTCTTGCCAGTTTTGTAGGCGATATTTCCCATCTGAGCATTAATCGCTGCGACCGAACCGGTCTGAATGGCACATTTAAGCAACTTTGGATCATTGGCAGTGACTGCCTCCACGAAGTTTACGGCATGCAAATCCAAGGCACTTGGGCCGGTTGGACGAGTATGAGGCACTTCCTCTACTTTTGGCTTTCGCTGTCCATCCACATTCTCTGTTTCAGGAATAACTTTCCATCCGCCCCGGTTGACCACCAAGGTGGCATTGTTTCCAATAAAGGCTATCCCTTCAGTGGTTCCGTAATTTCCTCCGTCTATTCCCGTGGCATGCTCCCAAAGCATATTGAAACCCTCGTATTCATACACGGTCTGAAGTGTGTCAGGAGTCTCTGAAGCATCGTCAGGATAGGCGAATTTACCTCCAGAAGCCATCACTGACTTTGGTGCACTTACTCCCATTGCATACAAGGCAATATCGATTTCATGTACGCCCCAATCCGTCATCAGGCCTCCAGCATAATCCCAAAACCAACGGAAATTGAAATGGAATCGATTGGCATTGAATGGCCTCTTGGGCGCAGGACCCAACCACATGTCGTAGTCCACACCAGCTGGAGCAGGGCCATCCGGCAGGACCGGAACCGGCTTCATCCAGCCCTGATAAGCCCAGCATTTGACCAATCGGATTTGACCCAATTTCCCTGATTTTACAAATTGAATCGCTTCATCGTATTGAGAACCGGAACGCTGCCACTGCCCTACCTGCACCACTTTTCCATAGCGCTCCTGGGCTTTGACCATGATCTGGCATTCTTCAATGGTATTGGCAATGGGCTTTTCTACATAGACATGCTTTCCTGCCGACACGGCATCTACCATATTCAGGCAGTGCCAATGATCTGGGGTACCGATGATGACCACATCAATATCTTTATCTTCCAAAAGCTTTCGATAATCGGTGTATTGCTTGGGTCGGGTTCCCCGAAGCTTGAACACGTCCTCGGTTCGCTGATCCAAAACGGATTGATCAATATCAGCCAAGGCCACACAATTCACATTCGGGATTTTTAAATGGGCATTCATATTGGACCAGCCCATTCCTTTGCAGCCAATCAGACCATAATTGATCTGATCTGAGGCTTTTATTTTTCGGGTAAAAGTCCCGAAATCCGCCGCGGTAAGCACACTCGGCATGCTGAGGCCAGCTCCCAGGAGCATGGTGTTTTGTATAAATCGTCTTCTTGAAGACATGATGGTTATTGAGTTAATGGTTATTGGGAGAAAAGGGAAATTTCGGATTTGGGATTTCGGATGTCAGAAAATCCGAAATCAACCTTCCGAAATCCGAAATCAAAGCGGTCTGACCCAGATATTTCTGAATCTCACCGGATTGCCATGATCCTGCAGTTTGATTGGTAAAGTCTCTGCATGAGCCTTATAGTTTGGAATTCCGATGTACTCGGTTGGTCCTTTCAGGATCACATGGTTTTGTACCAAAACCCCATTGATCAAAACGGTTACTGTCGCCGGAGAAGTTAACACCCCATTTTTATCAAACCGGGGAGCCTTGAAAATGATGTCATAATAATTCCACTCTCCCGGTGCTCTCAAAGGATTCACCAAAGGGGGAAACTGTTTGTAAATCGAACCAGCCTGACCATTGGTGTAGGTCTTGCTTTCATAGGAGTCCAAAATCTGAACCTCATACATACCCATCAGGAAAAAGCCGGAATTGCCTCGGCCCTGACCTTCACCGACGATTTCGGTCGGCGCAGACCATTCAACATGGTATTGTGCGTCTCCAAAAGGAAGCTTGGATTGAATATCTCCTTTGCCGCGAACGACCACCAATTCCCCGTTTTCGATTTTCCACTCAGCCGGCGAACTTCCGTCTTTGGCAGAAACAAAATTGTTCAGGCTAGTTCCGTCAAACAGCACGATCGCATCAGAGGGCGGTAAGTTGTTCTGTGCTCCCGGAGTGATTTTTGGAGGGACAGGAGTATAAAATTCGGTAGCTTGAGGAGGTAAAGCCGGGGGAGTTGGGTTTTGCTGAGCAATGGAGAGGTTGCTCAAAAACAACCCGCTTCCGATTAGCGCCAAGGTCAAAAGTTTTTTCATGGTTCAATAGATTATTTTAGGAATACTTTGTAAGGGCAATAAATTACTGGAAAAAAGCGGGGATTCGGAAAGCCATTGATGGATTTTTACTGGAATTGCTTAGATCCTTTTCTACTTTTAGGAAAAATTAATCCCCATGCAAAAACACATTTTATGGGTGGTTTTCACCCTTTTTCTGGGTCATTTTGCTCAGGCACAGGAAGATTACT
>JAJLJS010000068.1:0-3542 GCA_033844545.1 Cyclobacteriaceae bacterium
CCTTTTTACAGAAATCGGTTATTGCAATACCATTGATGCTGCCAAGGAGCCTTGGATCTGGCCGAATGAGCGCAAGGAGGTTGCACTTTCGGAGGAAATACAGGCAAGATGTTATGAAGCATTTTTTCAGACCGCTTGGAAAAAGGAGTGGTTGGCCGGTGTGTTTTTTTGGAAATGGTATCCGGAAGGGCATTCTCGCCAACCGGATTTCACTCCTCAGGGAAAAATGGCCGAGCAAGTCATGAAGGCTTATTTTTTAGGTAGCTGAAAATCACTCCTTTCGGTGACTTTTGTCATGGAAGCAAGTCATTGGGTCTTGTACATTTAACCTAGAGATTTGATAAGGAAAATGTCCAAACCTAAAACTTAAAAATCATGAAAAAGAACATGGGTATTGCCGATCGGGTGATCAGGATTTTAATTGCGGTCATCCTGGTGTCTTTATATTTTTCTGGAACAATTTCCGGAATACTCGGAGTGTTAGGATTGGCTGTGGCAATAATTTTTGCCTTGACCAGTATGGTAAGTTTTTGTCCCCTTTATGTCCTTTTTGGGATCAACACCTGCTCGACGACAAAGGGTGTGAACAATAATTGATAGTGCTTTCAAATTGAGGGAAAGACCGAGGGCACCTGCCTTCGGTTTTTTTTTGATTTATCTGATCCATGTCGGACTTCTTTAATTTTTTTAGTAATTAGCCAGAGTAAATCCAAAATTTCACACGAATGACGAATAGAAGAGACTTTCTCAAATCTGCAAGTCTTGCCGGCTTTGGTTTGGTAGGGGCAGGTTCGGCTCTGGCGAATGACTTTCAAACCCTACCCTTGGAGGCCAAATATGGTGCTTCCAGGATTTCCACCTTTAATATGTGCGGCTATGCTGCTCCCAAAATAGAAACTGTGAGAGTTGGCATTGTAGGTTTAGGAATGAGGGGACCCGGCGCTGTGGATCGCCTGAGTAAAATTGAAGGAGTGGAAATCAAAGCACTTTGTGATCTCTTGCCTGAGCGGGCGGAGAAAGCTAAAAAGTCTTTGGAAGGGACTATTCACCAACCAGAACTATACTCCGGAAGTGCTTATGCCTGGAAGAAAATGTGTGATCGTCCGGATTTGGATTTGATTTATATCGCTACCCCTTGGGAATGGCATACGCCAATGGCTGTGTATGCAATGGAAGCGGGAAAGCATGCCGCGGTGGAGGTGCCTGCTGCCCGAACATTAGAGGAATGTTGGCAACTGGTGGAAACCTCCGAGCGAACCAAAAAGCACTGCATGCAACTTGAAAACTGCTGTTACGACTTTTTCGAGTTGATGACCTTGAAAATGGCCCGGGAAGGATTTTTCGGAGAAGTGCTTCACGTTGAAGGAGCCTATATTCATGATTTGTTGTGGCTGAACTTTGACAAGGACAAGGGCTATCAAGGGATGTGGCGACTTGAGGAGAACTTCCGCAATGGAAATCTTTACCCAACTCATGGTCTTGGACCCATTTGCCAGATTCTGAATATCAATCGGGGAGATCAAATGGATTATTTGAATTCTCTTTCTTCCAATGATTTTCAAATGAAGAAAAAAGCCCAGGAATTGGCGGAACAAGATGCTTTCTGGAATTCCTATGCAGCAAAATCTTACCGAGGAAATATGAATACCACCCTGGTAAAAACCAAACATGGAAAATCAATCATGATTCAGCACGACGTGACTTCTCCCAGACCTTATTCCAGATTGCATGTAGTCAGTGGTACAGAAGGTTACGCACAAAAATATCCCGACCAAAAAGTGGCTAAGGGCCATAGCTGGATGAAAGAAGAAGAAATGAAGGACCTTCAATCCAAGTTTACACCAGAGATTGTCCAGAAAGTGGGTGAGTTGGCCAAGCAAATCGGCGGCCATGGAGGGATGGATTTTATGATGGACTGGAGACTGATCGACTGTCTGAGAAATGGACTTCCTCTGGACCAGGATGTCTATGATGCTGCTTTGTGGAGCTGTATCACCCCATTGAGTGAATGGTCCGTGGCCAATCGATCCAATTCCATCGATGTGCCTGATTTTACAGGAGGGAATTGGAAAACCAATTCACCTGTTCCGATTACCCTTGAGGGAGGTGGAACAACCAAGGTTCGTGTTTAAAACGGAAAAGGAGGCTTTCGGCCTCCTTTTTTCATTTCAATGCTTTCTGAACAAGTTCTTCCAGTTTTTTGCGGTCGTCTTTCACTGAAGAGAGATCGACTAATGCGACTTTTCGGAAGTCAATCGGATGACTTTCACTTTGAAGGCTGATGTATCCTGAGCTGATAAGCTGTCCATCGATCTTCACTGCAGGATCCACCGGAGATACATTTCCTCCTCCCATTTGGGGCTTGTAGTAACTGATTACAGTATCCCGATCCACTAAATGATGTACTTCCCGGTCTCCCAACACGATGAAGTTTGCTTTCACCCACTGTTCACCATGATAGGTTTCGGATTTGGAATTGATGCAATGTGGTGTAAATAAGCTATCTCCCATGACCACATTGGTACCCGGGGTGCAGAGGTTGCAGGTGGATCTTTTGTCAGTCCCAATTCCTCCAAGAAATTGGGCCTCGATAGAAATCGGAAAATCCTGATCTTTCAGCATAGTCTTTGGATCCTGGCTATGCAGCATGGCTCCACTGTTTCGAAGAGCCCAACCTTCCCCTCCGGGACATTGCTCACCGACAAATCGATATTCAACCGTCAGCAAATAGAAGGAATAGGGAGTGTTGAAAAAGAGATGCCCATACTGTCTGTCAAAGTTAGTGTAACCGTCATATCGGACTTTCAGAAGCCCGTCCTCCACCCGAAAAGTGTTGGCGAAGTTTACTCCTACTTCATGGGTGCTGATTTTGACCGTCCAGTCGTTTAAATCTTTCCCGTTGAAAAGCGGAATCCATTGGGGTTCGGAGATTTGGCCATGAAGGCCAAATCCAAAGGCCAGGGCGACTAAGAGTAGAAAAATAAGTTTTTTCATTCTTCTTTCTTGATTCTCAGGATCACCCACACTGGATAATGGTCCGAATAGGTGATGTTTGTTAAAACCTTGTATTCGACGAGTTCAAATTTCCTGGAATCGTACCAGACGTAGTCAATTCTGCTTCCTTCTTCCGGTGTTCCATAAGTGTTTTGAAGGTCTCCGGCTACTGCACCTGCCTCTTTCCAATGCGAAGGTATTCGGGAATATTCCTCGGAATCGGGAGTGAAATTCAGGTCACCGACCCAGACCACAGGCTTTTCCAGCGTCTCTGCATAGGAAATTATCGAATCCACCTGAGCAAGTCTGTTTTCCTGAAATTCATGGCAAAGGTGTGTGCCTCCAAAATAAAACTCTTCTAAAGTCTTCAGCTCTGCTTTGACCCAGGCAATAGCTCTGGGCTCTCCTCCTGCTGGGGTAGGAAGTGGAACGGTGTGATAAGTTGATCCTTTCTTTGCCAAAAGTCCCTCCCCATAAGCACCTTCATCATAGTCCATCGCTTTTCCGAAATAACTTCGATAGCCGGTTTCCTTAGTCAATCTTTGCAT
>JAJLJS010000069.1:0-11930 GCA_033844545.1 Cyclobacteriaceae bacterium
AATAAAACCCCGACATTAGCCGGGGTTTTGAATTTTAGGCTACTTGGAGCCGTTTGAATTTGGACTTGTCAAATTTGGATTGAGCATATTCTTGGTCAATCACCAATTCTTTAACTGAATCATCCGAAGGCAATTCATACATCGCATCGGTGATGATCGCTTCACAAATGGATCGAAGACCCCTGGCACCCAGGTTGTATTCCACGGCTTTATCCACGATAAAGTCTAAGGCGCTTTCCTCAAACTTCAAGGAAACTCCTTCCATCGCCATCAATTTGGTGTACTGTTTCACCAAAGCATTTTTGGGTTCGGTCAGGATTCTTTTCAAAGCATCTTTGTGCAAAGGATCCAGGTGGGTCAAAACCGGAAGCCTCCCGATCAATTCAGGTATTAATCCAAAGGCTTTCAAGTCCTGCGCAGTCACGTATTGAAGTAAGTTTTCCCGATCTGCTGCCATAGAACCTTTGGTTTTGCTGAATCCCATTGGCTGGGTATTCAGTCTTTTTCCGATATGTCTGGCAATTCCATCAAATGCTCCGCCACAGATAAACAGGATGTTTTCCGTGTTTACGGCGATCATCTTTTGATCAGGATGCTTCCTTCCCCCTTGCGGCGGAACATTCACTACCGTGCCTTCCAATAGCTTGAGCATGGCCTGTTGAACACCTTCTCCGCTGACATCCCGTGTGATGGAAGGATTGTCGGATTTTCTGGCGATTTTATCAATCTCATCGATATAGACAATGCCTCGTTCGGCCGCTTCCACATTGTAATCTGCTGCCTGAAGCAAGCGGGTCAAAATGCTTTCCACATCTTCTCCAACATATCCTGCTTCGGTTAAAACAGTAGCATCTGCGATACAAAACGGGACTTCCAGGATTTTGGCTAGAGTTTTTGCCAGATAGGTTTTTCCTGTACCGGTATCCCCAACCATGATGATGTTGGACTTTTCAATCTTGATTTCATCATGATCTTCCTTTTGCTGAAGGCGCTTGTAGTGGTTGTAGACAGCCACTGTCAGCACTTTTTTAGCATCCTCTTGACCGATGACATATTGATCCAGATAGGTTGTTAATTCCTTAGGCTTTTTGAGATTGAACTTGGGTTTAGAGGTAGACTTTTTTGTCTTTTCTTCCTCGCCCAGGATCAAATGCGCCTGGTCAATGCAGAAATTACAGATATGGGCAGAGATGCCCGATACCATCAGGTCTACATCTTTTTTGTTTCTACCGCAAAAGGAGCAGGTAACTTGAGCCATTACTTAGATTTTTTTACTAATACTTCGTCTATCAGGCCGTATTCTTTGGCCTCTGGTGCTTTAAGCCAGTAATCCCGATCGGAATCTCTTTCGATTTCATCATAAGTCTTTCCCGTGTGATTGGCCAAAATCTGATACAATTCCTGGCGCATGGAAAGAATTAATTTCAAGGAGATTTCCATGTCTTTGGATTGTCCTTGCATGCCTCCAGAAGGTTGATGAATCATCACTCTGGAATGCTGAAGGGCAGACCTTTTGTCTTTGGCTCCCCCTGCCAAAAGAACTGCCCCCATGGAAGCGGCAATCCCGGTACAGATGGTAGCCACATCAGGGCCGATATATTGCATCGTGTCGTAGATTCCAAGACCAGCGGTCACTGACCCCCCAGGGCTGTTGATGTACAACAAGACATCCTTTTTGGAATCCACCGATTCCAAAAATAGGAGCTGAGCAATGATGATGTTGGCGATGTGATCATCCACAGGGGTTCCCAAAAAGATGATTCTGTCCATGATCAATCTTGAAAAAACATCGATTTCACGGAAGTTTGATGGGCGCTCTTCAATTACCGCCCGGGTCATGTTTTCGATATGCGTGGCATACTGGTCAAACGCAGTCCCACTAACGCCTTGATTGTGAATGGCGTACTTTCTGAATTCTTCTTTGTTGATCATTATTGAGCTTGTTGTGGTAAACAAAAATAAAAAAGTCCTTTAAAAAAGGACTTTTCAATATATAAACTCTAAATCGAATTACTTCTCCAAAAGTTCCTTGAATTCGTCGACGGAGATGGTCTTTTCTTTTAGATCAATTTTCTCCTGAACCAAAGCAAGAACCTTGTCATTCTGGACTGAGGTCATCATGTTCATGTAGTTCTGTCCTTCATTTCCTTTCAGGTAGTTGTCCACAAAAACATCCATGCTTGCTTCCAATTGTGCGCCTAGACCCGAAGAGGCAAATTGCTCACGGATCATTTCCTTTGTTTTTTCGATGACATCCGCATGCTCGGCCTGAATGCCGTTGTCTTTGGCAATCTGGTTGGAGATCAAGGACCAAGTCAACTGCTTTGCGTAGATTGGATATTCCTTTTCTACATCTTCTGCTGTTACTTTTCCTTCGTTTGCCTTGAGTAACCACTCTTTTAAGAAAGTGTCAGGAAGAGATATATTGGCTTTTTCTACCAGTTCTTTTTTAAGCTCTTCCTCTGTGAAAACTTTGGATTCACGGTCATAGCTTCCTTGAAGGGTTTCACGGACTTTCTCAGTGAATTCTTCTACAGATTTAACTTGGTCTGGACCGAAGATTTTGTCGAAAAACTCCTGGTTCAATTCAGCTTCGGTAGTTCTGTTGATGTTTTTTACGGTAAAAGTCAAAGCACCTTTTACTTCAGCAATTTCCTCGGTAGTCAACCCGAAAGCTTCAGACCATTCGTCTTTTTTCACTTCTTTGGCCTCAAACTCTACTACTGCATCTTTGGAGATACCTGTGAATTTTCCGGCCAATTTTTTGGAAATTTTAGAAGTAGGAAGAGAAAGAGTCTTGGTGAATTCACCTTCAGTCACTTTCAAGTCGCCATAAATATGGTCACCCGCTTCTGAAACTTCAGGATTGGTGCTTTCTCCATATTGAGACTTTAGGTTATCGATGGTTTCGTTTACCAGTTTGTCGTCAACCTTGATTGAGTACTTGGTAGCCTTTGTCTTTTTATCCAGAGGAACTTCCACAGACTCCACGAAACCGATTTGATATTCGAAATCGAACTCTTTCTGGGTTTTCCAGTCAATTGAATTGTCTTCTTTTTCTACTGGAAGAGGCTCACCAAGAATTCGGAAAGTTTGCTCTTTTAAGTAGTTGTTTAGAGATTCTCCGAGGATATTGTTGATTTCATCAACCAAGAGGGAAACACCATACATGTTCTTGACCATGGAAATCGGCGCCTTGCCTGGACGGAATCCTTTGATGGCAGCTTTTTTGGCGTAATCCTTTAGTTTGGCATCAACCTTTGGTTGATAATCTGCTTCGTTTAGCTTAATTTTAATAGAAGCTTGATTTGCTGAATGCTTGTCTAATGTAATTTCCAAGGTGTATAGAATTAAACAGATGTTGAATTAAAAACCCCCAATCTCTTTCCTGTCTGATCAAAACAGTGGAGTGATTGAGGGCTTGTGCTGTGCGGATGGAGGGACTCGAACCCCCATGCCTCGCGGCGCTAGATCCTAAGTCTAGTGCGTCTACCAATTTCGCCACATCCGCAATGGATTCAATCAGACCCGAGATAATTTCGATCAAATGACCTCGTTTTCTAATTGTGGATGCAAAGGTAACGGGATAATTGAATTTTTCGCAAGCCTTGAAAAAATTATTTTGAAAAAAATTGAATCAATCGAGCAGGATACCAACCTTTGAATAAAATCGCCCTGAGTATGATCCATGTGGATGTAGAAGAAGAAAGAAAACAGATCCTAAAGCGTTATCGGAAAATCCTTCGGCAAGCAAAACCCATCCTTAAAGAAGGGGATACCAAGCTGATTAAAAAAGCATTCAACATTTCTTTGGAAGCGCATAAAGATATGCGTAGAAAATCCGGGGAACCCTATATCTACCATCCTTTGGAAGTAGCTTTGGTCTGCGTGGAAGAGATTGGCCTTGGTACTACCTCCATTATTTCAGCGCTTCTACATGATGTGGTGGAAGATACCGATATGGAGCTGGAGGATATCGAACGAGAGTTTGGGCATAAAGTCATGACGATCATTGATGGATTGACTAAGATATCCGGAGTTTTTGAGTACGGAAGTTCCCAGCAAGCAGAGAATTTCCGGAAAATGCTGCTCACACTTTCCGACGATGTACGGGTAATCTTGATCAAAATTGCCGATCGTCTCAACAACATGCGGACGCTGTCCAGCATGCCGCGGCATAAACAACTGAAAATAGCTTCCGAAACCATGTACCTCTATGCGCCATTGGCGCATAGGTTGGGATTGTATGCGATCAAATCGGAATTGGAAGATCTTTACCTGAAATACACCGATGCAGATACCTATAAGGAAATTGTCAAAAAGATCAATGAATCCAAAAGTTATCGAAATAAGTTTATTCGCAATTTTATCCAACCCATCGAGGAGGAATTATCTAAACAGGGATTCAATTTCACGATAAAAGGTAGGCCAAAGTCGGTCTATTCTATTTACAACAAAATGAAAAAACAGGGCATTCCTTTCGAGGAGGTTTACGACCTGTTTGCGATCAGGATCATTTTGGACAGTGAATTGGAAAATGAAAAGGCGGATTGCTGGCAGGTATATTCAGTCGTGACAGATTTTTATCGTCCGAATCCGGATCGTCTGAGAGATTGGATCAGTACCCCAAGGTCGAATGGATATGAATCCCTTCATACCACGGTCATGAGTCAGACCGGACAATGGGTGGAAGTTCAGATCCGGACCACCCGGATGGATGAGATCGCCGAAAAGGGGTATGCTGCCCACTGGAAATATAAAGAGAAGGAAGTTCCGGGAAAATCAGGATCTGGATTGGATGACTGGATCAACCAGGTGAGAAGTATGCTTGAATCCAATGACGGAAATGCCATCGAATTCATGGATGATTTTCGTGGCAATCTCTTTCATGATGAGGTTTTCGTTTTCACCCCGAAAGGCGACCTAAAAGTCCTCCCCCATGGGGCCAGTGCCCTTGATTTTGCTTTTGAAATCCATACTGAAGTCGGTGCTAAATGCATCGGCGCCAAAGTCAATCAGCGCTTGGTGCCGATCACCCACAAACTTAAAAATGGTGATCAGGTAGAAATTCTAACTTCCAATAAGCAGAAACCGACCGAGGATTGGCTCAACCATGTCGTCACCTCCAGGGCAAAAGCCAAAATCAAAGATGCACTGAGAGAAGAGAAAAAGTCTGCGATTTTGGATGGAAAAGAAATCGTCCAACGGAAGTTGAAGGCCATGAAATTGGAATTTTCCTCCGAAGTCGTCGAGCAATTGAGAGCTTATTTCGAATTGAAGACTGCCAATGAGTTTTATTACCGGGTGGGAAAGGGAACCATTGACCCTACCTCGATTAAGTCCTTCAAAGAATTTAAAGAAAACCAAAAATTAAAATCCAAATCCAGCGAGAAGGTCAAGGACGAAAGCTCATTTACCAAAGAGATCAAAAGCCTCAAGGGTCCAGATCATGACCAGTTGTTGATTGGAGAAGATATGGATGTGGTGGATTATATTTTAGCCAAGTGCTGTAATCCGATCCCGGGGGATGATGTATTTGGGTTTGTGACGGTCAATGAAGGGATAAAAATTCACCGTACTTCTTGTCCGAACGCATTGGAATTACTTTCCAACCATGGCAACCGTGTAATCAAAGCACGATGGACCAGTCAAAAGCAAATCGCATTTTTGGCAGGGCTGAGAATAGTCGGTACTGACCGTGTCGGATTGATCAACGACGTGACAAAGGTGATTTCCAATGAGTTGAAAGTGAATATGCGCTCCATCACAGTAGATTCAGATGCGGGGATTTTTGAGGGGACCATCAAACTCTATGTCCATAGTACAGAGCATTTGGATCAATTGATTAAGAATCTCCAAGAGGTGGATGGGATTATCAAGGTCACTCGCTTTGATTGAAGCCTGGAATCATTTCTAGGCAACAAAAGTTATATTTGAAAAAAAACGGAAACATGACTTTGAATACAGCCCATTTTGAGGAAGTCAAGAAGATATTCACTGCATATTTAGAAACCCAAAAGCTCCGAAAAACTCCAGAACGATATGCTATTCTGGAGGAGATCTACAGCCGATCAGGGCACTTCGATGTAGAAGGTCTCTATATCAGTATGAAAAACAAAAATTACCGAGTCAGTAGGGCCACGGTTTACAATACTCTGGATTTGCTGGTAGAATGTGATCTGGTGACTAAACATCAATTTGGGAAAAACCTGGCGCAGTTTGAAAAGTCATACGGGTACAAGCAGCACGATCATTTGATCTGTGTGGATTGCAATCAGGTTTTGGAATTTTGCGATCCACGTATCCAAAATATTCAAAATACCGTAGGAGAGATTCTGAACTTTCAGGTATTGCACCATTCCCTGATTTTATACGGCAACTGCCACAAAGAAAATTGTCCCAACAAAAAAACCGATTCATGAAACTGACCTATACCCATCAAAAGGACGAAAAGGCAAATTATCTTTTTATTCAGGGAGACCTGATTGGAGATGAAATCGGTCCCAAACTTGTCGAATTGATTTCCGACGCCATTCAAGAGGGTGCTAGGACTTTTGTAATTGATCTAAGTGAAGTGAGATATATCAGCTCCAGCGGCATTGGACTTTTGATCACCATGCTGACCAAAATGCGAAATGTGGGAGGGGAAGTTTACCTGACTTCACCTTCCGAGCATGTCAAAAAACTTTTGATCATCACCAAGCTGAATAATATTTTTACAGTCTATGATACGGTGGAAGATTTCAAGGCCAAAAACTAAAAATGATTAAACTGGAGGAAAAGCTGCTGATGAGCAGCTTTTTTTGTTTTCTAGAATAAATAGGCGTTTTCCCTTGGTTTTCTATCCCCTTATCGCAAATTTCGCCCTTTAAAAACTCAAGTTTTAGCTAAGATCGCGCATCAAATGAAGATGGATGTATTGCTGGGTCTCCAATGGGGAGATGAAGGAAAAGGTAAAATCGTAGACGTATTGGCTCCTCAATATGAGGTAGTTGCCAGGTTTCAGGGAGGTCCCAATGCAGGACATACCTTGGAATTTGACGGCATTAAACACGTACTTCATCAGATTCCATCCGGAATTTTCAGATCCCAAATTCTGAATATCATCGGCAATGGTGTGGTCTTGGATCCGATCATCCTGAAAAAGGAAATTGAAGGTCTTGGGAAGTTTTCCATTGATTACAGAAAAAATCTGGTGATCTCCAAAAAGGCAACGATCATCGTTCCCACCCATAAGTTACTGGATGCTGCTTATGAGCAAGCAAAAGGAGATAAAAAGATTGGCTCAACCTTAAAAGGTATAGGTCCAACCTATCAGGACAAAATTGGCAGATCTGCGCTTAGGATCGGAGATATTTTGAGTCCGGACTTTAAGGACAAGTACGATACCCTTTTGGATAAGCACAAAACCACCCTTTCATTCTACAATTATCCAACGGATAAACTGTCAGAAATGGAGGCTCAGTTTTTTGATGCAGTGGAATTTATTAAAACGCTAAATCTGATTGACAGCGAATATGTGGTGAATGATGCCTTGGCTTCTGACAAGAGAATTCTTGCAGAAGGGGCACAAGGGTCTTTGCTGGATGTTGATTTTGGAAGCTATCCATTTGTCACCAGCTCCAATACCATGACAGCAGGTGCTTGTACAGGACTTGGCGTAGCTCCTTCTCGAATCGGGGAAGTATTTGGGATTTTCAAAGCTTATTGTACCCGAGTGGGCAGTGGACCATTCCCGACTGAGCTTTTCGATGAGACTGGGGAGGCGATGCGAAAAGAAGGGAATGAATTTGGCAGTACCACGGGTCGCCCAAGAAGATGTGGTTGGCTGGATTTGCCGGCTTTGAAATATTCCATCATGATCAATGGGGTGACTCAACTCTACATGATGAAAGCCGATGTCTTGAACATTTTCGAAGAAATAAAAATCTGTACCCACTACGAACTCCCCTCTGGAGAGAAAATTGACCGATTGAGTTTTGAAATCACCGACATGGACGTGAAGCCTGTTTACAAAACCATGAAGGGTTGGAATTGCTCTTTAGCCAAAGTCAGATCCTATGGAGATTTTCCAGAGGAACTCAAGGTTTATGTTTCCTTCTTGGAAAAAGAACTCAATGTTCCGATCAATCTGGTGTCAGTAGGCCCTGATAGGGTACAAACTATTATGCGATAGGAATCACTTAAAAATAAATAAGAACTCCTGGGTAAATCTCAGGAGTTTTTGTTTTCTGGGGAAGTTGGAGTTATTTTTCTAAAAAATACTCGAGGTGAAAAAGGTTTTTTGGGTCTGGGTTTGGATAATGGGTGTGATGAAAATTTCATCTGGCTTTTGTCAGATTGGCTTTCCCTATTGTGAGACCTTTACCACTCCCAATACCTTGAATGAAACGATTTTTGGAGGGGATGCTCTTTTAACCAATGGGGTGCTGAGGCTTACCTCAAACCAAAACAATCAGCGGGGATTTATTTATATCAATGTCCCTTTTCCTTCGACGTATGGGTTGAAGGCTGAATTTGAATATTTCAGTTATGGAGGAGTAGGACAATTTTTGGCGGATGGATTAACTGTATTTTTGTTTGATGCCGATACCCCGGTTTTCAGTCCAGGAGGATTTGGAGGTTCTTTGGGGTATGCCCAAAGGAATACTGAACCGGGACTGTCCAATGCCTACTTGGGTATAGGGTTTGATGAATTTGGGAATTTCGGAACCAATTCCGAAGGAAGAAATGGAGGGTTCGCGGATCTGGATGCCAATCGAAGAGCACCGGATGCAATAGTACTCAGAGGGCCTGGGAACGGAAGTACGGGTTATCCCTTTGTAGTGGGAAGAAAAGTCAATGATGTAGGCACAGATAAGGATGGATTCAATCCAGGAGCTCAATTCCCGATCAGTTCCGGAGGGGCAGGGACTTCCAGGGTCACTGATCCCAATAAGGTTGGGTATAGAAAAGTATTTTTGGAACTTCAGCCAGATCAAGACGGAGTGGGATATTTTATAACTCTTCGTATGATGGTGACCACCTCGGAAAATCAGCCCAGGATGGTTACAATTTTCGACCGGCCTTATGACTTCCCAGCTCCCAAAAATCTTAAAATTGGATTTTCTGCTTCTACTGGAGGATTTTCAAATTTTCATGAAATCAGAAATCTGATCGTAGAAGTTTCCAATGAAGAGGCCTTAAAAAATCCCGAGGGAATAGACCTGTATGATTATACTTCCTGCGCAGGTCAGGAAAATCAATTTTTCATCAAGGACGAGGATGTAAGTCTTCCTAATGAAAGCAGTACTATTCGTTGTCTCCAATTCTTTAAATCTAAAAGTGATATAGAAAAAAATGAAGGAGATATTTGCCAGCAGGCGCGATGTTTGGAATCAAACCGCTTTTTAGTTTTACCCGAAGGGGTATTTAGAGCCAGCGATAATGCCGGTGGATTTACTTTTATTCCAAACGAGGAATATATCGGGAAAAAAGTCACCGTCTACTATACGATCACGGATAATTATGGAAAAACCTCCGATGGAAATTCGATTACCCTGGACATTTTTGAATCACCCAAGCCGATCAAGATATTCTTGGCTTCAGAAAGTGAGCCAAGGGATAAAGTCGAAGTTTGCTTTGGTGAAAATATTGTCTTGAAAGGTCAAGGGCAGGAGCAATACAGCAGATTTGAATGGTTTAAGGACGGGGAGTTGATTCCCGAAGCCAATCAAGCCACACTTTCTACTCAGGGCGAAGGTCTGTATGAAGTTTGGGGCTATAATTTGAAAGGCTGCCCTGTCAAATCCGAAGGGATTGAAGTTTATTATCCGGAGGTTCCTGAATATGCATTCGAAGAGCCGCTTGTGAGTTGTGAATCTAATTCACCTGTAAATCTAGCGGAGTATTTACCCGGATTTGACCCTTCAAGCTTTGATTACCTGCTGAAAGGACCTTCGGGTCAATTTTTAAATGAGGAACTAAAAAGTATCCGCAATTCTGGTTTTTATACTCTTCAGGTAAAAAGAAAAAATCTTGAGTGTTACAATGAGCCAGTAGACCTTGAAATTTTTATTCAAGAAAGCGCCTTGGAGGCTGACTTTGATTTTGTGGTGGAGGGTACAGAGATCCGGGATGATGCCAGTGGTGGGATTTTTCCGGATGACCCGATTTCCTTTACGGATCTTTCTGATTCCAGAGCTGTCGAATGGGATTGGGATTTTGGAGATGGGAAAAGCTCTTCAGAACAAAATCCTTCACATGTCTTTGGAAAGAAGGGGCAATTTGATGTGAAGCTGTCGGTAACCGATGAGTATGGATGCATCGCTTCCAAAACGAAAATGGTTTCCATTACCAAGAGTTATCGGGTAATGTTTCCGACAGGATTTACACCGCTTCAAGGGGAAAACAATACGTTTTTGCCGAAATGGAAAGGGCTCACCGAGATTGAACTTTTGATTTTTAATCTTTGGGGAGAATTGATCTTTAGAGCGAGTGATTTGGGTACGGAAGGTTGGGATGGAACTTTGGAAGGAATAATGCAAAACCCTGGAGTTTATGTTTTTCGCTTCAACGGAGTGGCTACAGATGGAGAACTTGTTCGAGAGAGTGGTAAGTTTAGCTTGATCAGATGAAAAAACTTCTAGGCTTTCTTTCGATCCTTCTATGCAATTCCTTTTTCAGTCTTGCCCAGGATATGCAGTATAGTCAATACTATGCAAACCCCTTATACTTGAATCCATCCTTGGCGGGTAGTACGGGAATAAATAGGGTTGGAGTTAATTTCCGTAATCAATGGCCATCCTTGGATCAGACCTTCCTCGGGTATACCGCTTTTTATGATTTTTTTAAAGAAAGGATAAACTCAGGTTTCGGGGTGATTTTCCAAGGGGCAAGCGAGTCGTTTACCCAGACTAGGGTCAATGAAATTGGGCTGGTATATAGCTATAGATTGAAATTATCTGAAAATGATTTTATCCAGGCTGGAGTCCAGGGAAGTTTTGTACGCAGAGATGCAATGTTTGACCAGGTTATTTTGGGGACTCAGTTGGATATTGACAGAGGACAAATCATTGGGTCTCCAGGTGATGGGTTTGAAGGAGAAAGCGTGATAAGTGCCCCGGATGTCCATGTTGGGATGATGTATTATGGAAAAAAAGCTTGGCTTGGCGTATCTGCTTTTCATTTACTTCAGCCGGAAATCAGTTATTTGACAGGATTGAATGAAACCCTTCCTATCCGGTACGGACTTCATGGAGGATATCGATTTAATTTGGCTCCAGGAGACATCAATGATTTTTTCAACAATACAGATCAAGAAAGATCTTTTGCGCTTGGATTTAATTACAAAACACAGGGACAATATTCTCAGTTGGATTTAGGGGGTGAGTTTTTCTTTGAACCTTTGGTGCTGGGGGTTTGGTACCGTGGTCTTCCCACAAAATATGAGTTGCCCAATAATGAATCTTTGGTGGCATTAATAGGTATAAGTCTTGAATCTGGATTGGAGCTAGGTTATAGTTTTGATTTTCCAATTTCCAAACTTGGCTATCAAGGGTCGGGGGGAGCTCATGAAATATCCCTACGATATGTCTTTTCCAATCAAGACCCTAGAAAAAGGTACTTTTCACCGTTACCCACCTTCCGGTATTAGTTTTAAATGTTGAAAATCAGAATTTTATTTCGATTTAGATCGTTTTAGGGGTATGAAGAGAGAAAATTATTGGTTTTCTTTCTTCTAAAGTTTTTGAAAATTTTCCATTTCATTTTCAATCACTTAAAGGCTATGATGAGATTTTTTGAAAATAGCTCTTGCGTTGAAGATTAATCTCCCGATATTTGCACTCCCAATCGACGCAAACGGGGTCGTGGGGCGGAATGATAGAGGGATGGTGTTGGCGGTTAGTGAAGGCTTTATCCGTGATGGATTGACAGGGGATTGAGCTGAG
>JAJLJS010000070.1:0-44001 GCA_033844545.1 Cyclobacteriaceae bacterium
GCCTGTTTGCTCATCCACGATTTTTACTTTGCCATCAACCAAGATATATTCTGTATCCCGCTCAAACATGCAATAAGCCTTGAGTAACTGATTGACGGTATGAATTCTTTGTGCCTTGACGCCATAATCCTTGATGACCTCTTCTTTTCGGATGAGTTTTTCTTTGTCATCCAGACTTTCGTCTTTTTCCAATTCGGCAATAACAACTCCGATATCAGGAAGGATAAAGAAGGTAGGATCTTCGTTTTTGGAAGTCATGGCTTCAATCCCCCGATCGGTCAAGTCTACGACATTGCTCTTTTCATCAATGGTAAAGAAGAGAGGCTCATCCGCTTCCGGCATGTTCCTTTTGTTGTCCTGCAGATAGTAATTCTCCGTTTTCTGTAAAATCACTCGGATGCCAGGCTCGGAAAGGTATTTGATCAGAGGCTTGTATTTAGGAATACCGCGGTAAGCTCTAAACAAGGCCAAACCTCCTTCTTTTTCATTTCCATCTGCGATTTGTTTTTTGGCTTGGGCCAAGAAGCCCTGAACCAGTTTTCTCTGCTCATCCACCAAAGCAGAGACTCTTGGCTTCATCGCATCAAACTCATGCACATCTCCCCGGGGAACCGGACCTGAAATAATCAATGGAGTCCTAGCATCATCGATCAAAACGGAGTCCACTTCATCCACCATGGCAAAGTGATGCTTGCCCTGAACCAAATCTCCGGCCTCACGAGCCATATTGTCACGGAGATAATCAAAGCCAAATTCATTATTTGTGCCATAGACAATGTCGGATGCGTAGGCTTTCTTCCTCCCCGGTGAATTAGGCTGGTACTTGTCAATGCAATCCACAGATAGTCCGTGGAATTCAAAAAGTGGAGCATTCCATTCGGAATCCCGCTTGGCCAAGTAGTCGTTGACCGTCACTAGGTGAACGCCTCGACCAGAAAGCGCATTGAGGAATGCAGGAAGGGTGGATACGAGGGTTTTTCCTTCCCCGGTCGCCATTTCTGCGATTTTACCCTTATGCAAAACCATCCCGCCGATCAGCTGCACATCGTAGTGCACCATATCCCAAACCACCTCATTACCAGCTGCCATCCACTTGTTTTGCCAAATGGCTTTTTCGCCTTCGATGATCACATTGGGCTTCGTGGCAGCAAGTTCGCGGTCTCTCATTGTAGCTGACACTTCCAGCTTTCCGTTTTCTTTGAATCTTCGCGCAGTCTCTTTCACCACTGCAAAAGACTGAGTCATGACTTCGTCTAGGACTTTTTCCAGTTCGGTATCCCGGTCTTTTTCCAGCTTGTCGATTTGGTTGAAAAGCTGATCCTTTTGCTGGATAGCATCTACCGGAAGACTCTCGATCTGAGCCCGAATTTCGGTGATTTGATCGTCGATTGATTTCAGCCTTTCGTTGATCACGGAGCGGATTTCGGCAGTTTTTGCTCTTAGCTCATCATCAGACAAGCGGCTTAATCCTGAAAAAATCTCATTGATTTCTTTTACTCTTGGAAGCAGTTCCTTGATATCTCTGTCGGATTTGGTCCCGAATACTTTGGCCAATCCTTTTGCAATAAATTCTAGCATGTTTCTGTATTGAATCCCCAAATAGGGCTTTAAAATTAATTCCTTTTTATTAGAATTGATAATTGTCGACCGCAGAACCACCCGGTTCTACAAGGTTGGTTAAAGGCTTATTTTGCCGGAAAAGACCTGTTCGGCAGGACCAATAAGCCAGATATTTTCAAATCCCCCTTTTTCGTCTGCTTGAAATTTAACGGAAAGCTTTCCTCCTAGGGTGTTGATTTTGATCAAGTTTTGGCTCTTGCCTTTACCATAGGCCAAAGCTGCAGCCGTCACTCCTGTCCCGCAGGAAAGTGTCTCATTTTCCACTCCACGCTCATAGGTTCGGACAAATATTTCATCCTCAGCGAGCGGCTGAACGAAATTGACGTTGGTACCTCCAGGGGAATAGACTGAATCGTACCGGATATCTTTTCCGATTTCAAATACAGGATAGGTATGAATATCATCAACCAGACGGATATGGTGAGGAGAGCCAGTATTGACAAAGAAGTCTTCGGCTCTGTTTTCCACCTTTTCTACATTACCCATCAATAGCTCCACCTGACCTCCAGAAATCAAGGCTTCATGAGGCCCATCAATGGCCAAGAAACGGGTTTTGCCAGAAATTATTCCAAGAAAAGAGGAAAAAGCCACGGCGCATCTCGCTCCGTTTCCACACATACTTTGGCTGCCGTCGGCATTGAAATAGATCATCTCAAAATCAAAATCCGTATGATTTCTGATCAGAATCAGCCCATCCGCACCGATTCCAAACTTTCGGTCACAAAGCTTTTGCACCAAGGTTAGGTTCTTTTCATCAAATCGCTGATCTCTGTCATCAACCATGACAAAATCATTGCCTGTGCCCTGATATTTATAGAAGTTGATTTCCATCAAGAAATTTTTTATTTGTCCAGACAAAAACTTGTCCAAGGACTAATTTGCCTACAAACATAACCAAGATGTCAGGAAATCGGACGGAATGTCTGATTATCAATTTTTAATCCTAATCAGTTTGCCTAATTTCAGGGATTGAATCTGTATTAACCTTATTATTTATACCATGAAAAATCTAGAAAACGGATTGAGCAGAAGAGAATTTTTATCCAATACTTCCAAGGCAGGACTCGCAGTAAGCTTAGTGGGTACGGGGATTCTCAGTGCTTGTTCGGGAGAGGTAAAGGGAGACAGCAAAGCCATTTTGGCAACCAGTTTTTCTCAGACTCCCTTAGCTTACGATTTCTCCGCTTTGGCTCCGCATATTGATGCGATGACTATGGAGATTCACTACACCAAGCACGCTGCCGGATATGCAAAAAACCTGGGAGATGCCATCGGTGAGGAGAATGTCGATACCAACAAACCTTTAGAGGACCTTTTGGCCAATATTTCCCAGTATTCGACCAAAATGAGAAACAACGGTGGAGGGCACTACAACCATGAACTATTCTGGAAAGTCATGGCTCCCAATGCCGGTGGAAAACCGGAGGGACAGCTTTCTGAGGCAATCAACAGCGCTTTTGGAAGCTATGAAGCCTTCGTCGAGCAATTTGAGACTGCTGCAAAAACCCGGTTCGGTTCCGGTTGGGCTTGGCTGGTAGTCGGAGAGGACAAAAAGCTGGCAGTAGGCTCCACTGCCAATCAGGACAATCCCCTGATGGATATCTCAGACTTCAAAGGAACCCCGCTTATGGGTATTGACGTGTGGGAGCATGCCTACTATCTCAACTACCAAAACAGAAGACCGGATTACGTAACGGCCTTTTGGAACGTAATCAATTGGAATGCAGTCTCTGATCGATATATGGCAGCAATCTAATCCGGAAAAAGCATCCAGAAAAAGGCCGGTTTTCCGGTCTTTTTCATTTATTTCAACTCTTCAAATCAAAATCCAATCATGCAAGACCCTAAGTCCCTTACTTCAGTTGCCCTTTTTCATCAGACATTCAAGCACCCGGTGCTACCTGAGCCTACGATTCCCTCTGAGACTCGATGCAATCTCCGGGTTTCCCTTTTGTCCGAAGAGCTAAAAGAGCTGGAAGAGGCGATTGAAAACAAAGACTTGGTGGAAATCGCCGATGCGCTTTGTGATTTACAGTACGTACTCTCCGGAGCCATTCTGGAATTTGGCTTGGGAGAAAAGTTCAAGTCCCTTTTCGATGAAGTACAGCGCTCCAATATGAGTAAAGCCTGCAAAACCGAAGAGGAAGCCAAAGCCACAGTGGCACACTATGAAGCAAAAGGCACTCCATGCTTCTACGAAAAAGAGGGGGATTTATATCTCGTATTTAGAGAAGGCGATCACAAGACACTGAAGTCAGTGAATTATTCTCCGGCAGATTTGAAGGGGATTTTGGAGAGGTAAATTTCACTTTCTTGACTGGAGAAAAATGGTCTTCTTCTTCAGGATGGCAAAATTAATCTTCAAACGTTTTGTTTTTTGATACCTAAAAAAAGAAGGACCAAGTCTTCATTTGGTCCTTCTTTGAGAAATTATTTGGGTATGACGGTCACCTCAAGGGAGTGGTACACATTTCTTCTCGTTTCCAACTCTTCGGTGAATTTCTTCACCCAATCGTCTTTGACTTCCTTGCTATAGGTCTGCACTACCCTTATACTCCCCACTCCCACCCTGTAAATGTAGGAATTGCCTTCCCGGGTTAGTTCGGATGCTTTTTTGCTAACGATGCTTCCTCGGGTCCCATCTTGACGGATGACCTGAAACTGAAAGGCTTCGGCTTCCACCTCCGTACTGAATTTGGCCTCAAAGCCTCCATTGGAAATCGTGTACTCCACGCCAGTTGGAGACAGCGGAGTTTGTCTTTCACTGACCGGAACCCAAATCTCCCATCCGGTGATAAACTGTATCTTGTCCTCGATCCGAATGACCGCTACATCCTTTCCGATTTGGGTCCGGTTGTTGCCCTGCTTGATATAGGTATTGACGCGAACCGTATCGACTGCATTGGCTGGTACACTTCCTACCTTGACCGAAGCGAAATACTTCACTTTGTTTTTGGAACTCGAGAAGCTTTTTCCTTCATGGATATCGTCGAATAGGTACCCAAATTTCCCGGTGGTGGACCATTCGTATTCGATCACCTGCCCGTCTGCAACAGAGGATTTGATAAAAGCCGTAAGCTCCCGGCTGTTTTGAGGGGATACTTTGTTTTCCCTCGGTTCGAGGTTGATCTCTATTTCACGCGCCTTGATCTCAAAGACTTCCAAGCCACGGGAATTCTTGATATCGTGGACTTTGCGGGCATAATCTGCACCCTTCAGCATAAGATCGATGGTGGTCAAAATCTTGGCCTTTCTGATGGCGCTTTGCTTGAAATCCTCCAAGCTTGGTTTGGGAAGGTTGTTAGGGGCATTTTTCCAAATTGATTCCGCAGCCACCCGGGCCAAATCCTCCAAAAAAATCGAGCCGAACTGGTTCCAGCCGATGACAAAAAAGTCCTTTACCGCCTCGGATAGCTCTCCGTTTTGTACTTTTTGGCCCACGCTGGGCATCTGGTCAAGATAGCCCGCAGTAGCAATAATCATGGCCTCCCAGAAATCCTGCTCGGTTTTGGGAGCACCCGTATTCTTGGTCGCTGTGGCTTTGGCAGTAAGTCCGTCTGCAACCAAAGGCACGACAAAATCAAGGGTAAAGGTCAAAAGCATGAGTTTGGTTTGCTCGGCAATTTCAGCCTGGTTGAGATTTGTTAGGACTTTTCCCATACCGACGGCCCTCAACTGCCAAGTGGCTCCCTTTTCATTCAGATTTAAAGGTATTTCTATGGGATCCGTATTGACCCGAAAGGACTTCTCGGTATTGCCCAAGAGATATTCATAGACCGTTCCCGAAAAGCCGGTTATGCCCGTGACCACGGGGATTTCCACGATTTTGTCCGCACTCTTCTGATTGCTTGTTCCTGGAAATTCATTGATCGCTTCTTCTTTGCCTGACTCGTCGATTCTTTTGGTCTTATAGAGAAATCCCGTCGCCCGCCTTCTGAAGGTGTTTGCGATCTCAAACTGGCTCAATCCAGTCTGGTATACTTGGATACCACTTTTGATATCCCCATCCACCAACAAGTCAGAGGCCTTTGTACCCTCGCTGATGCGGGCATCAGGAAAATTAGGATCCAATCCCTTGATCATTTCCCCTAAGAGTAACCCAAGATCGGGATCGGACAGAAAGTAAGGATCCTTTTCAAAAGCCTGATCCACTTGGGACTTCCACTCTGGCCAAATGGGAAAAGACTCTACTTCCGCAAAAAACCGAGGCGCAAGTTCAGGCTCGAAAAATGGCCCTCCAAGGCCCCAATACAGCAAGGTTTTGGCCGTCGAGGTCAAGTCAAGTTTTAGCTGATTAGCATCAATCACTCCGGCTAAAAGGAGTCGATCCTGCCGGTCCAGAAGATAGGCAAAAGCAGATTCGGAGGGAAATTTCATCACCTTCCCGGAGTTCTGTTCATTCAGCGGACTGGATTTGTCCCAAGACCAAAGGGAAGCGCCGGTCAAATCAGGGCTTTTTCCCTCCGGAAATTCTACAGTCACGCTGTAGGTCTCCAATCCTGCCAAAGGATCTGGGTTTACAGGATCTTGGGGAAGGATGTCTTCTTCTGTATTGCAGGAAAGACAAAGGAGTGTGGCTAGAAAAATGTAGGAGAAAATTCTTTTTTTCATGATTTAAGAAGGTTAAAGAGGAATTAGGGTCTTATCTCCAAAGCAGATTGAGCCCAAAAGCAAACTGGAAGGTATCATCGGCGAAAATGGCTGGATGGGTGTATATTTCTTCATTCAGGGAAGTAATCTGCTTGCCGGTGACCAGATTGACTTCTATGTCGAAGGGCATTTTTCCATCCGTGAGCTGGTAGGTTGGAATCAGGGTACCATAACCCCAAGAAAAGCCAGCTCGATTACCGGTGACCCAAATATCCCCATCGGATTGAATACCCGAGGGACCCTTCTCAGTGAAATATCCAATCCTAAAGGCCAGTCTTTCAAAAAACCAAGCCTCGGCTCCGACGCCAAAAGCGGTACTAAGCTCATGATCAGTATTATTTTCAGGGCCTCCCGGAAGGTAATCCTGAAATTGGAGATCGAGTCGAAGGTCTACAGCCTGAGCCCCATCTCTAAAGTATGCCTTGCCAGAAGTAAGACCAGAACTAATAGGAAGCTGGAAAGAGTACCCGGTACCCAGCCTGAGGATAATGGGCAAATAACTGATGGAAATCCAGTCCTGATATTCCTGATTGGTCTCACCATTGAAGAGGAAATTTGAAAGTGATAAAGCCCCAAAAAACTGTTGATTTCGGATCTTTTCAGACTTGAAAAATTTTACCCCTTTTTGGTATTGAGCCCCAAGACTTGGGATAAAGTCGGAATTGGTCTTTTCTCCATTCACTGCATTTTCCTGCATCATATTGGCGCTGAGGCCGACTTGAAGACCCTCCATAAGCTCATATGCTGCCAAAATGGAAATGGCCCGCTGAGAAAAGAAATCGGTGTCAAAAGTGCCACCACCGATAATAGTCGTCCAGACGGGATCGGGATTCTGATAGCTGAAATAGGAAAGACCGACGGAGATTTTTTCTTTCAGCCTTACCGCCCCTCCTACAAAATAATATCTGGAATTTGGTCGATAAGAATGACCATTTGCATAGTTGGCGTAGGCCTGAATGGGAGCCTTGGAATTCCCGATTGCTGCAGGGTTGTAAAAGGAATTTTCGATTCCGGCTCTGGTCAGCGTGGTGAAACCCATCCCCTGGGCTCGGGCACTGGTGGATTGATTGTTGTACAACCCAAAATAACCGGGAGGATAATAGTAGGTGGTTTGGGAAAAAACAGGATAGGACAAATAAAGCCCAAAGAGTAGAAAGAATAGCTTTTTCATTAGACAAGTAAGTAGTGGTTTGCTTACTCATCGGATGGTTTTCAATAAGTCATCAAAAGTGCAAAGATTATTTTTGAATTTTTCGCAATAGCTCCTGAGCCTCTGGTTTTTCCAAATTAGACAAGATGAGTTTTGCCTCTTCCATTTCTCCCTTCTTCAGATAAATCAAGGCAAGATACCAGCTGGCATCTTCCTTGAATTCAGAGGAATCTTCATCGGCTACCTGCTTCAAAAGTTCTTGAGACAAAGGGTAATTTTCCATTTCCAGATGAGCCATAGCCACAAAATACAGTAGCGTGTCATCGGCAGGGTCCTCTTTTAGCAGGAGCTCCCATCGGACCAAGGCTTCCCGATATTTTCCTTCCTTGTAATCTACCATCCCCCTGTCAAATTCATAAGAATCTGAGCCCGACATGGCAGTAATCAATCCCGGGTCGGTCTGGTAGTAGGCCGCAAAAAGTTTTTCATTGGAACTTTGGAAAACGCTCTGAAATCCCCACCAACCTACTAGAACAAGGGCAATGGTTGCCGCAACGGCCAAGATCCATCTCGGAAAAGGATAGGTTTTGGATGGACTTTGCCCTATTACTTCCTCATGGATTTTTTCAAGCTCTGCTTTGACCAAGATAGACTCCAAGTCTTCCCGAAGCACTTTTACCTGCTCCACTTTGGTCGACCAATTCGGGTCCTCTTTTTCCAATACCTTCACCTCTTCCCGCTGCCTGTCAGATAAAGTACCCTCCAGCCATCCTTCGATGAGTTCATATTCGGCCGGGCTGATGTTTAGGTTATTTTCCATTAGGGTTTCATGATTTTGCGGAGAGTCTCCATGCATCGGTATTTGTTGTTTTTGGCGGTCTGTGCAGTCCAGCCAAAGTTTTGGGCAAGTTCGGGAAGGGATATTTTTTCAAAATAAAACTTCCTCAGTAAGTCCTGACAGTTTTCCCCAAGCTGAGAAAAGGCCTTTTCCAGCAGAGTTAATCGTTCTTCCTGATCCCCGGTTTCTTGTTTATCTGATCTTTCGATGGGAAATACACTCAGAGATTGCTCTTTTTTGAAACGACTGGATCGGAGAAAGTCCAACCATTTATTTTTTGAAATCTGATAAAGAAATCCCTGAAGCGCAGTGCTGTTTTGGGGTTGGAATTCTCCGGATTTTACCTGCTGCCAAACCACCAAGAAAGCTTCCTGAAAAATATCCTTCGCCTGGTCCTCATCTCCATTGTTTTGCAAAAGATAGCTTCTGACTTTAGGAAATATGTCTTGATAAAGCAGGGTCATGATTCTTCGATCATTATCTCTGATTCCGCTGATGAGTTCTTGCTGCGATAGGTGATTGAGAGAATCTTTTGGCATAGCTTGCTAATTGCCAAAAAGATACAAGTAAATCTATTTTATCCCAAGGATAGCAGGGCAGGAAGAGTGATTAGAATTGGTCGATGTCTTGGTAAATATTCGTATTGGTCGTCAGCAAATTGACCATCAAGGCATCATGAGCTCTGGCGAAAGTACTGTTGTAGTTAGACTGGGTATAATCTCCATTCCCGTTGAAGATCAGAGCCACAGCCATGCCGTTGGAATGGAACATGTAGCCGGATCTAGTCCCAGGCAAGGCTCCATAGAAGAACTTAAACTGATTGGATATGGCAATTCCATTGGCAAAATTTCCATTGGCTGTGGAGCCTTGGATAAACTGATTATAAATGGCCGATTGAAGTAGGTCAGGACGGGAAGGATTTCCGTCAATGGCTGTGACAAATCTCAGCAAATCGGGAGCCGAAGTGACAATTCCCGCATCCCCATCTCTTCTTTCCAGATTGAAATTATATTCGAATCCTTTCGTGCCGCCCTGTCCGTAGTACACCGCTTCATTGGGCTGTCTGCCCTGAACTCCATTCTTGCCAAGTACGGTCGATTTCATCTCCAGAGGATCGGTAATCCGCTCTTTGATAAACTGGGCAAAACTCTTTCCGGAGACCTTTTCCACTATCCGTGCTGCTACAAAATAGTTGGTATTGATATACCAATATTGGGAACCGGGGTCAAAATTCAAGGTACCGTTGTCCATCATCCAATCGAAAAAGCCAGCATTGGTTCTTTGCTGTTCATAATCAATTGCGTCCCGATTTCCAGCCACTACCCAGCCTCCTGAGGTCATTTGAAGCAGATGTCGGACAGTCACTTGCAGGACACGATTGGAATAGGCCTTCGTTCCATAAGTGGTGCCGAGAATGCCTCCGTCTCCGAATACTTTGTCATCCAGGCTGATTTTTCCATCCTGAACCAAGAGCATGATTGCCAATCCTGTGAAGGTTTTGGATACACTGGCAACCCTCATTTGAGTTTGGGTTTGCATCGGCTTATTTTGGGCCTGATCTGCCACTCCATATGCTTTTTGGTAGACCAGCTTGCCGTTTTTGGAGATGGCCAGACTTGCTCCGGGAATATTGTTTTGGGAAATAAAACCCTCGATCTGACTGTCAATGACTGCCAAATCCTCCTGAGTGGCATTAGGCTGTGGGGTAGGAGTAGGATCTGTGCTTTCTGAACAACCAATCAGGCCGATCAAAAGTACCATACTTAAAAATCGAAAATGGGTTAAGATGAGCTTTTTCATAAAGTAGGGAAGGTTTGATATTTACCTGCTCATCGAAAGACACATCCCAAAGTCATCAACTTGAAAAATTTTTTTTTCGAAAAACCCAAGCCAAACACAGGCTTAGTGCTACCAATCCGCCTGCAATCCACAAGATATTGGACCTTGGCTTAAGAGAAACTGGCTCAGGGTTTCCTAAAATGATGAGACTTGCCCAAAAAGAGGGGGCTAATTCCCGCCCTTGAGATTGGGACAAGTAGGTCAGTTTGGCCTTCCTCAGCGCTTCATCTTTGGGCATTCCTTCCTCTAAAAAACTGTAGAAATCCTCGGCAATCCTTACGCTTGTTTTTTCATCAATTTTGCCCAGGCCGATGAGCATCGCCTGGGTACCGGAATAATTGAAGGCATGTGCCAGAGAAATCATTCCTTCTCCAGGTTCATAAGCTGGCTTTCCGGATTCGCAGGCCAGGAGTACGGCAAGCTCCGAACTCAAATCCAACCCGTAGATTTCACTGGCGAAAAGCTCGTGGGGCTCCAAGGGGTTTTCTGAAGATTTGGCAAAAATCAAACGGGAATCACTCGGATTGACATTGCTGGAAAATGCATGGGTCCCCAAGTGGAGAATTCGGGATTTTCCGGCTTCCTTTTTAAAATTGGCAACGGTGGATCCACTTTCCAGAAATACTTTGGATTCAAATCTGGCCGAAATCTCCTCCACCAATCTTCTGGTGAAAGGCTGGGGAATCAGCTCCAGATAGCTTTTGTCCACATATTGTCTATCCCTGAAAGATGCCTGATAGGACTGCTTCATCTGGTCAAAAAAGCCCGGAGCAAAGGCGACCAGTTGTTCTTCGTAGGCATTGGGGCTTTGTTGGTCTAGTAACAGCAGCCCATATTGATACGAAAAACTGTGCTTTTGCAGTAGAGAGTGAGCGATAAGATCCGCCCATTTAAAGACAGGCTCTTGGCTCAGTGCTTCAAAACTCAAGTTGAACAGCAATCCTTCTGGAATGATGACAACGCGCTGAGTTTGAAGTTGAGCTAGTGCAGGTTTCCAGAGCAGCTGATACAATTCATGAAAAAGAGCAGGCTGAAATTTGTTATCTGAGGACTGAACTGCCAGTTTTTGCAATAGGGAGGAAAGAGGCTGAGTGTCTAAAGGGATCAGTTTTTTATTTTTTCCACTGATGACCAATACATGCCACTCCTGACCGACCTGTAAGTAGCGGAGGTAAGTCCTGTCCGGTTTGAGCTGGGCAAAAACCCTCTTTAGGATACTTTCACTGCTTTCGAAGTGGAGTTGAAAATAGGTCGGATAGGTTCTCCTCAGCGTATCCAAAAAGGCTGTCCATTCCCGATTGGCTTGGGTAAATTCTTCTAAATTATTTGCTTCTTTTTGAAGAGAAGCTGTCAAGCGTTCCTTTAGGATTTGTTCCCGTTGGAGAATTTTCTCCGGAATGCCCCCGTACCTTACCTGCTGATTCCTTTGAAGCCTTGAGCGAATCTGACGATATCGGGCATGCTCGTGGTAAGCCAAAAGCCGATCGAGGTGGACTTCTGCACCACTTCTCTGATACAGATCGAGCTCGACCTGCTCTAAAAACTCAAAGTACTGCCGGTTGAGGTCAAGTTGGATGCTGATATCCGAGGGTTCAAAAAGAAAATCAGACTGGGAATCCAAAATTTCAAGCCCTTCCAAAAGTTCCTTTTCAATGGATTTCAAAAGGTCAGGCTCCCGATTGCTTAGGTTGTAGCGATTTTTATTTCGAATCAGAATGAGCTGAGGCTTCTGAAAAACAGCCTGAAGAGAGTCCCGGACAGTAGTGCGCCGGCTTACCAGAGTATTCCAAAGTGCAAATGCCTCAGAGATGGTTTGCTGGGATTTCTGATATTGATAGCCCAGCTGATAGATGGTTGCTTGATTGACCGCCTGATTCAAATCCAGATACAAATTGTCTGAATTGATCTCAGCCAGATAAGCTCTGGCAGTCTGGGAAAGCGAAATAGCCTCTTCGCTTTTTTGATTTTCTGCCAGAAAGAGAGAAAAATTCTTCAGAAAATCTAGGTAAATCACGTCAAACTCTCCCTGCAACTCTTCTTCGAAAATTACTTTGGCCCTTCGATACAGGGAGTCTGCTGTATCCTCATTCTGAAGAAAGTCCTCCATTCTGGCCAAAGTGTGAATCCCATCCCCCTGCCAATAGGCACTCTCCTGTCCACTATTCTGTAACCTGCTCAGCCCTTCTTCCAGGTATTTCCTAGCCACTTCCAGATCTTGGGTGTCAAAATAGATTTGTCCCAAGAGGATTTGGGATTTGGTGGTATTAAGATTTTCTTCTCCAAGTTCTTCCGATTTTCTCTGATAGGAATACTCCAATAGCTGCTTTGCCTGACTGTATTTCCCCATCTGTTTATATAAACCAGCCAGATTATCCAGAGAACTCAGGTAGTCTTGTAGGACCTTTTGGTATTCCAAGGCATCAAGATCAGTAGCCATGTATTTTTCGCGGAAAAGGATGGTCTGATTCATGGACTTTTCAGCGGCATCGAAGTCACTTTGGGCCATCTGAACTCCAGCCAGGTTATTGAGAATGATGCTTTTGCGGTAGAATTGATTTCTAGGATTGGATTCAAGGAGGTCTATGGCCTCCAATGTTTTCTGGTAGAAATAGGCTGCAGAATCGAGATTGGACGTGAAGTAGGCGATATTTCCGAGATAACTATTGGCAAAATAGATATGCTCAGCATCATTTTCGGCAGGTTTGATTTGGAGGACTTGAGCGAGATGTTTTTTGGCTGCGGGAAGGTCCATGTTTTTTACTGCCAATCCACCGAGATTCACATATAGCCCGGCAAGCACTTCCGAGCTTAGGTTAAGGTCTTTTTTTGCCCAATCCAATGCGAGCAAAGTCTGTTCATAAGCCAATGTGGTATTGCCAAGGTATTCGTACCAGTTGGCCAAGCTTTTGGCTATTCTTCTGCGAAAAGCAGGGGTTGAGGAAAGCCTTTCCCAATCCAGATAAACTTTTTCGAGCTTTTGATTAGCCTGAGGTGAGGGATTATTTGCTTGGAGAATTCGGCCATATAAGACCAGATAGTCCGGTAGGCTGTCATAGGCTTCGTCATCGATCAAGTTTTGGCTGAAGTCTTGAATTTGGCTGAGCGCTTTTTTGGATTCTCCATTTTCAATCATTTTTTCCCAGGAAGCTTTAGGAGAGACTTCCTGTGCCAAAAGTGAAGAGGAAAAAAAGAAGAAGAGCAAGATTAAAAATCTGTCCATGGGGGATGAGCGCTAAATTACCTTTAACCGTCATCGATTAAGATAGAAAAAAGTCATCGGAATTTAGGGAATTACCTCTCTGATCAGGTCCTGAGGAAAACAGAAAGCCCCACATAGATGCGGGGCTTTGAGTACCAGGAGCGGGAATCGAACCCGCACGGCCTAATGGCCACAAGATTTTAAGTCTTGCGTGTCTACCTATTCCACCATCCCGGCTTACTCTAGATTTAGCTAGAGCCTCAGGCTTATTGCAATTCAAACGTCCTGAAATGACAAAGCCCTTTTTCAAGGGCTTTGGAGCGAGAGACGAGATTCGAACTCGCGACCCCGACCTTGGCAAGGTCGTGCTCTACCAACTGAGCTACTCTCGCTTGTTTCAACAGACCGTTGTCTGTCCTAATTGTGGATGCAAAGGTAAGTCCAGAAAATATTTATGCAAGAGAGTCTTGGATAATTTTTTTTGAACCCTCTTGATAATTCTGATTTTCAGCCAATTTTAAAATTCATGCGAGACGACAAACTTGACCATTTCCCCGACATTTTTAGCCCCTAACTTGCGCAGAATATTTTTCCGGTGAGTCGCCACCGTATTAAAGGAAATATTAAGGATCTCTGCAATCTCTTTGGATTCCTTTCCGTCCAAGATCAAATTTACAATCTCCTTTTCCTTTGAGGTAAGCTTTACAACCTTATCCTTGGGAGAATTTTTGCTGACCAAAACCCGCGTACCGTCATCTTTGGTATAAGAATAATTCCAGTCATAGCTCTTATATTTTGGGGGATTGGGTAGCTGGAAAATGATATGCAGATCCATGATAAAATTCCCATCCTTATCAATGACATAAGGCCTTACTTTGGAAGTCATCCAGACAATTTCCCCGGATGTCCTGTGTACCCATCGAGTGGTATAAGAAAACTCGAAGGTATGGCGCTCCGGAATACTCAAGGAATGAAAGGTGTCTAAAACAATTTTCTGAAATCGGAACAATTCCGGTCGATCTTCAGGATGGATCATCGTAAAGGATGTCTCCATTCCTTTGTCTCTAAACATGGATTCAGGATATCCTGAAATCTTCTCTACATTTCCCGTAAAAAAAGCAAGGTTTAAATTTCGATAATCAAAACAGGCAATTACCAGACCTTCCTGAATGCCTATGGTCTTACTCAAGATCAAAAGCTCCTCTTTCAATTTGTGCTCATCAAAGTCTCCGGAAAACTTCTGCTCCTTCCAATCTTTAAAAAACTTGGTGAACTTCTCCTGCTTTTTTAGATCCTTCAACAATACTTTGTCCATAAAAATCTGCAGTATGTGTGTGTTAAGTTGTTAGTGAAGATAAATAGAATTAAAAACTTTTCATTCCATTTTCTTCTTTATCTCATGCAACTTTAATAGCGCCTCTATGGGTGTAATTGTATTGATGTCAATTTCATCTATAAGCGTTTTAGCTGCCGTCATTTTAGGGTCCATTTCAAAAAGACTCAGTTGAAAATTGTTTTTCGGCACCGATTTAAAAGTTTCCTTCTTCTCTTTGAGTGCTTTGTCCTTTTCCAAATGCCCCATAATCTCAGCCGCCCGGAGGACCACAGGATTCGGCATTCCTGCCATTTGAGCCACATGGATTCCAAAACTGTGCTCACTGCCTCCTTCCTTAAGCTTTCTCATGAAGATGACTTTATTGCCAACTTCCTTGACCGATACGTTGAAGTTTTTAATCCTGGGAAAGTCCTCGGTCAGCTGATTCAATTCATGATAATGAGTGGCAAAAAGGGTCTTGGCCTTAAAATTAGGGTGATTATGCAAAAACTCCACAATTGACCAGGCAATAGAAATCCCGTCATAAGTAGAAGTGCCTCGGCCGATTTCATCCATCAAGACCAAGCTCCGATCAGACAAATTGTTCAAAATGCTCGCTGTCTCAGTCATTTCCACCATGAAGGTAGATTCTCCTTTGGAGAGGTTGTCTGAGGCTCCAACTCGGGTAAATACTTTGTCAATGATGCCAATTCTGGCAAAAGAGGCCGGAACAAAACTTCCCATCTGTGCCATGAGCACGATCAAGGCAGTCTGCCGTAGGAGAGCTGATTTACCCGCCATATTCGGCCCGGTGATGATGATAATCTGCTGGCTGTCATGATCCAGGTAGATATCATTGGGCACATAATTTTCCCCAACAGGCAGCTGCTTCTCAATCACCGGATGTCGTCCATCCTTAATCTCCAGCGTCTCGGTATCTGAAATTTTCGGACGGCAATATCCATTGGTGAGGGCAACTTTGGCAAAAGAGAGCAAGGCATCCAATGTGCCTAATACCCTGGCATTTTGCTGGATTTGGGTGACAAACTGAGCCGCTTCCTGGACCAAATCCTGGAAATATTTTTGCTCCAAGGCAATCATTCGCTCTTCAGCATTCAGGATTTTTTCTTCGTATTCTTTCAGTTCAGGAGTAATGTATCGCTCGGCATTGACCAAAGTCTGCTTCCGGATCCATTCATGGGGAACTTTGTCTTTGTGCGCATGGGTCACTTCCAAGTAATAGCCAAACACTTTGTTGTAGGAGATTTTCAGGGAAGAAATTCCTGTGTTCTGGATTTCCCGCTGCTGAATTTGGACTAGGAAGTCCTTCCCTTTATTGGCCAAGCCACGGTATTCGTCCAACTCGGCATCTACTCCATCCTTGATCACGCCACCCTGATGAACGAGCATTGGAGCATCTTCCTGGAGTTCTTTTTCGATCTTTTCCAGCAGAAACTCGCAGGGGTACAATTGATCAGAAAGTCTCTTAAGCGTAGGGTTTTGCTGATTTTTTAGGATTTCTTTGATCGGAAGCGTGGATTTCAGCGCCCGTTTGATTTGATTGATCTCTCTTGGGTTGGCTCTGCCTACCACTACTTTGGATATTAATCTTTCCAAATCCCCGATATGCTTCAGTTGGGAAAGGATTTCCTCGATGAGGGCGGAGTTTTGATAGAAAAAGTCCACCACATTCAAGCGCTCTTCGATGGGCTGCTTTTCTTTTAAGGGCAATACCATCCACTTTTTCATCATACGGGAACCCATCGGAGTGACGGTTTGATCCAGAATCTGAATCAAAGGAACTCCTCCCTCATGTTGGGGGAATACCAATTCCAGGTTTCGGATGGTAAACTTGTCCAGCCAAACATACTTTTCTTCTGCTATTCTGGAAATGGCAGAAATATGCTGAACCTCTCGATGCTCGGTCTCCTCCAAATAGTATAAAATAGCTCCAGCAGCCACAATCCCATTTTCCAGTTCCTCAATGCCAAAACCCTTGAGGTTATTGGTCCCAAAATGAGACTTTAGCTTTTCATAGGTAAAATCAAACTGAAATACCCAATCTTCACAATGGAAGGTGATAAATTCCGATTTGATCAGGTCCGCAGCAATTTTCTTGGAAGCCTTGGAAAAAATTACCTCGGAAGGAGCAAAGCTTTGCAGCAGTTTTTCCACATAGGAAGAATTGCCCTCAGCACACATAAATTCTCCCGTGGAGACATCCAAAAACGCGATTCCGTGCTTTTCCTTTCCAAAATGTATAGAGGCTAGGTAATTGTTTTTGCGCGTATCCAACACCTGATCGTTGTAAGATAAGCCCGGTGTGACCAATTCAGTGACCCCTCTTTTGACAATTCCTTTGACCGATTTGGGATCTTCGAGCTGATCACAAATCGCTACACGATTGCCGGCCCGAACCAATTTGGGAAGGTAATTATCCAGAGAATGATGCGGAAATCCGGCCAACTCGATATGTGAGGCGGCACCATTGGCTCTTTTGGTCAAGACGATGTCCAAAACTTTGCTGGCGACCACAGCATCTTCCCCGAAAGTTTCATAGAAATCACCGACTCGAAACAACAATAAGGCACCCGGATGCTTTGCCTTAATCGCATTGTATTGCTTCATCAGGGGTGTTTCCTGTCCATCTTTAGATCTACTCATGGGGATAAAAAGGATATTAGTACTTTTGAATCGGGAATTAGGCCTGAAAATAGCCGATTAGGGCAGGAGATCAAAAAAGATGAAGAAATTAAGCATGGAGGAACTTGACCGGCTCTCGGTCGAGGAGTTTAAGGAAACCCAAAAATCGCCGATTGTTTTGGTCTTGGACAATGTGCGAAGCCTGAACAACGTGGGTTCCGCATTCAGGACCGGAGATGCCTTTAGAATCGAGAAAATATTCCTCTGTGGAATTACCGGAACTCCTCCCCATCGGGACATTCAGAAAACGGCCTTGGGAGCTACCGAATCTGTGGAATGGGAATATTGCCTGAATACCCTCCAAGCTGTGGATAAACTTAAAGCTGCGGGGTATAAAATCTGTGCCTTGGAACAGGTGGAAAATTCTGTCAAGCTGAATAAATTCTTACCCGAACCCGATCAGAAATATGCACTGATCTTCGGAAATGAAGTTTTTGGCGTGGAGGAGGTTGTCCTGAAAGCCTGTGATGCAGTTTTGGAAATTCCTCAATTAGGGACGAAGCATTCCCTGAATATTTCTGTATCTCTGGGCATTGCCGTTTGGGACCTGATGACAAAACTCAAGCAGTTTTAACGAATCCGTTTATTCTTGTTGAAATTGGGTTTTCCACTTGATGGAAAAGTAAAAACTTGCTTTAAATTCTTTCAAACAGGTTTTTTGTTGGAATTCAATTTAATTGTAACCGATCAATAGCCTAGATCTGAAAGTTTAACATGGGTCTTGATCAAGTTTGAACTGGCCTTCGCGACAATTTTTCCTTTTTCATTTCGGATTACTGCTTCCCAGTGATTGACATTGGATCCAAAACGAACAAGTCTGGCAGAGACTTCCAATTTTTCTCCCACTTGTGCAGAGGACAAAAAGTCAACATTTAAATTGATACTGGTCATCAGGTATTCTGATCCTGCTACAAAATTTCCCATTCCGATCACATCATCCAACATCAAAGATGCCATGCCTCCATGGAGAATTCTTCCTGGATTGCACATTTCCTTCCGGACGGTGTATTGGACTTTTATAAAATTGGACTCCACCTCCAAAAGGACTCCTGCAAGATGATTTCCTGCCATGGAAGGTGTATTGTCCAGGGTTTTTCCGATTTGAGATTTGAAGAATTGAAGCTGAGGGCTGGGTTCTTTTTCCATTCGAATTAGTCGGGTTGATTCAAGAGACGAAGATAATCTTCTACTAAAGTTTTTAAAGCTTCATTTTCTTGCTCGCTAGTCCATATTGGATATTTTTTCCCACCTGAAAGAATTTCAAAGGAGTAATCCTCTTGAATCAAGGGCTTGATCTGATTGAAAAATTTAAAATGAACCAAATTATTTCCCTGGTCCAGAGAAAGCATAACACTATCCTGGTGCTTAAAAGCCAATATTTCCACTGGAAACTCCACATTTTTCAGTTCCCAGAAAATATATGCCTCTTCCTTGTTAGGATTTAGCAAAATAGCCGGAATCAGAGTGGGTTCGGTTTCAGATTGATTTCTATCACCAGGTCTGAATAAAGTCATTCCCGCATCCCTTCGAATTTCCCGGTCGTAATGAATGGCCCGAAGATTTAGAAAAAAAAGCCTGGCTGAGTCGGAAACCTGGAAGGTTTTGTCTTTTTGGGTATTGTCTGCACGATAGGTATTGAAAAAAGAAAAAATCAATACCAACCCAAAGGAAGAAAAGAGAAAGATCTTGATAATTCTTACCAGCTCTGGGGTCAAAACTTTGTCTTGGGAGGCCATACTTTCTATACCTCTTTGATGAGATTTTGTTGAAAATTATCTCACATAAGAACCTGCATTGATGTCGATGGAAGTACCGGTAGCGTGGTCAGCCAAACCCGAACATAGCAAGGTAACCATCGGGGCGATATCCTCTGGAAGCGTCAATTCCTTTAAAGCAATATCCTTCAGCGCAAAATCCTCTCCATAGGCAGACAAAATCTCATCGGCCATGTCTGTGCGGGTAAATCCCGGAGCAATCAAAAAAGCTTTGATCCCTTCTTTGCCATAGTGCCTGGCGATGGATCGTGTCAAACTAACCAATGCACCTTTGGAGGCTGCATAAGCCAAATAATCCGGGGTATCTCCCCGAAAAGCTGCTCTGGAGGAAATCATGACTATTCTGCCGTTTTGCAAAGGTTTGGCCTGATCGACAAACTCTTTACTCAGGATACCGACTGCGGTGGCGTTGATGGTCATGGTTTTCTCCCAGATTTCTAGCCATTCCCCGGTAGGAAGCTGATCTGAGGCAGGAATGGAAACGCCTGCATTGTTTACCAAAGCGGTCAAGGGTCCATACTTTTCCACCAATCTGGGTATAAAGCCTACCACCTCTGCGGTCTGAGAAAGATCACAGGCCTCCAAATGTGCAGGATTCTTCAACTGATTGAAAAGAGTTTCGGCCTCTGCTTTATTGGAATTGTAATGAATGATCACCTCGGCTCCTGATTCGGAAAGTTGCCGGGCAATGGCTCTGCCAATTCCTCTGGAGGCTCCGGTAACCAGAATTCTTTGATTTTTAAGAGAAATATTCATGAAAGACCTCCTTTATTGATCAAAATTTCTCAAGACCAAGTGCTGAATATGCGCCAAATGATGCTGAGAATGCCATGAATACATTAAAGCAACTTCGCCCAGAGTTTGAGTCCGCTTGCTCTCCGGATGAAAGTAGGTCCTTTCAAAATCATCAGCACTCATGGAGTCCATTAAGGTTCCCAATTTATGGTGAATGGCCTTTATCAAAGTCAAAGCAGGCTCTACAGGTAGGGAATAATCCGCCAATTTGGCCCACTCCGCTTCTTCATAGGGTTTGATCGTAGGATTGTCCTCTGTCAGCGCCAATTTGAAACGAACGAAAGCATTCATGTGGCTGTCCGCACAATGATGGACTAACTGCCGCACCGTCCAGCCTCCCGGTCTATAAGGTGTATCCAATTGGGCTACAGCTAGGGGGCTAACTGCACTAAATAGGTTTTTAGGGAAATTCTTGATGGTTTCAATGGCTTCCCGGATTTTCTCAGAAGTGATTTCTTCGGGTAGTTGAAATTTCCCTATTGGATATTTAAGGAATTCAATGTCAATGCTCATACGGTAGAATTATTGGCCACCTGCGGCGATGGTAGCCAAATCTACATTTTTTGCTCCATTGGCCCAAAGGACATTCGCACAGGCGCAGAGTGTAGCGCCGGTCGTGATGACATCATCCACCAAAAGGATATTTCGTCCTCCCACATTGGCATTTTCCACCAGGGCAAATACTTCCAGCATATTGTCCAAACGCTCTATCCTGGATTTATTAGTCTGAGTATCTGTGAATTTTATTCGCTGAAGTCGATTTTTCACGTTGATTTTCAAAGACTTGGACAATCCTTTTGCAAAAACCTCACTTTGGTTATACCCTCTTCTTTTTTCCTTCAAGGGGTGCAGGGGCACCGGCACAATTTCGTCCCAAGCTTCTGAAAATCCTGCCTGAATCAATTCCAATCCAAACAGTCTTCCCAATTCTTCACCGATTTCAGGTTTATTTCGGTATTTGAGCAGGTGAAGGAGTCGTTGGCTTTTTCCTTTTTTCGAAAATCTCAAAAAAGCCATGACTCGGTTTACTTGGGTAAATCCTTGAAGCTTGGAAGTCAATTCATTGTCAAAAGGTCTCAAATGGAAACTCGCTCTCGGCAGTAAACCTTGGCAGCTAGTGCAAAAACACGGCTCAAAGTCCAGCAAACTTATTCCACACTGTGGGCAAGTTCTAGGGAAAATGAGATCCAAAAAATCTTTCCAAAAAAGTAAACGCATCGCTAAAAAGTCGTGTTGTAACAGCTTGGGGCACAATATGACGTATATTTACGCCCTTGACCCTAATTATCCTGAAGGTAATGAATCTTATAGACGAATTCAATGAGTACAGAGCTAAAATGAACGAGAGGATTTTAGCAGAAGACAACAAAGTCATCAAGCGTTTTTTCAACCTGGACACCAATACCTATGCGGATGGAGAATTGGATGTGAAAACCAAGGAAATGATCGGCTTGGCTTGCTCTATGGTATTGAGATGCGATGATTGTATTAAATATCATTTGGGAAAATCCTTCGAAGCAGGAGTGGGGAGAAAAGAAGTTTTTGAGGTATTTTCTATTTCCATGATTATCGGTGGCTCCATTGTCATCCCTCACCTGAGAAGAGCCGTAGAATATTGGGAAGAACTGGAAAATCTGGTGAAAAATGTTTAAACGGGATCTGGAGCTCGAAAAACGATGGGCTAAATTGTTGGAAGGGCTAAAAGATACCATTGGAAAAAAACCAAACGATCTGAACGGGGTTCTTTTTCTGATCGGTGTCCAAGAGCTTGGAAAAGGAACCAAGACCTTCTCCAAGGAGCAAAAACAGGATTTAATGCACATTGCAGTTTGCAAAGTGTTAAGTTATGCCGGATTTTACGAATTGGACTATGTGGATCAAGACGGGTGGCCTCATTGGAAATTAATCAAGGAACTTCCTCATTTTGATCTTTTAGATCAGGAAAAGTTATTAAAGCTGCAGGTCTTGGAGTACTTTGAAAAAGAATACCAAATCGAAATTTAAATGAAGCTTATTTCCTATAATGTGAATGGGATCCGTTCAGCCATCAACAAAGGTTTTGTGGATTGGCTTAAGGCCGAAAATCCGGATGTTATTGGTTTACAGGAAATTAAAGCCCAGGAAAAAGACATTGACCCAGCCATATTTGTAGATTTAGGCTATCACTTGTACTGGTTTCCGGCAGTGAAAAAAGGATACTCTGGGGTAGCCATTTTCACCAAAGTAAAGCCACAATCCGTGAAATACGGAATGGGCCTTTCCAAATACGATGATGAAGGTCGCTTGATCCAATTGGACTTTGAGGATTTTTCCTTTTTGTCCTCCTATTTCCCTTCAGGAACCACCGGTGATATTCGACAGGATTTCAAGTATGAATTTCTGGATGATATCTATGGATACATGCAGGATTTGAGAAGAGAGAGGCCAAAATTGATATTAAGCGGAGATTACAATATTTGTCACAAACCTATAGATATTCATAATCCTGTTTCCAATAAAAATTCCTCCGGCTTTCTTCCGGAAGAAAGAGCCTGGATGGATAAATTCACCGAATCAGGATTCATCGATACATTTCGGCATTTTAACCCCAGTCCCCATCAGTATACCTGGTGGAGTTTTCGGGCAAATTCAAGGGCCAAAAATCTGGGCTGGCGCATTGATTATCATATGGCAAGCCGTGAAATGCAGAACAAACTGAAAAGTGCAGTAATTTTGCCAGATGTTATCCATTCGGATCATTGTCCTATTGGATTAGAAATTGAATAAGAAAAAGTAAACGATATCATACTCCAAGAACATTTCCATAATGAAGTCTATAAAAATTTCAATTCCATCTCTGATTGAGAACATTAAAATCATTGAAAGTTTCATTGATAATGCCAAGGAGAACTTTGAGATAAATGACGATATCTATGGAAATATCATGATATCTGTAACAGAGTGCATCAGCAATGCGATCATTCATGGAAACAGAAATGATAAAACAAAATTGGTTCATCTGGAACTTTCCATGGAAAATGATCAGCTTAAGTTTACTATCGAAGATGAAGGTGAGGGATTTGACTTGGCAGAACTTCCGGATCCCACTGCCCCGGAAAACATTGAGAAACCTGGAGGTAGAGGAATATTCCTGATCCGCCATTTAAGCGATGAAGTCAAATATGAAGACGGAGGGAAAAAGACAGTTCTCTCTTTTTATATGGATTAAGCCATGGCAATTAATTTCTTCACAGAAGACATTCCTTTTACCCTAAGCGACAAATTGAAGCGCAAGAAATGGCTAAAGGAAATTGCACAGTCCGAAGCGTTCAAAGTGGGAGAGCTTAATTATATTTTCTGTTCCGATGAATACCTCTACCAGATAAATTTGGACTACTTATCCCACGATACGTACACCGATATTATCACCTTTGATAATTCTGAAAAAGCGAAACATCTCGAGGGGGATATCTTTATCAGTGTAGACCGGGTAAAGGACAATGCCAATAAACACAATCAGCCAGAAGAACAGGAATTGAGCAGGGTATTATCCCACGGGCTTTTCCACCTAATGGGCTACAAAGACAAAACTAAAGAGCAGGCTTCTTTGATGCGAAACAAAGAAGAGTACGCCATTCAAAAATACCAGGAAATGTAAACGTTCCACGTGAAACGTATTCAAGACAAATTGAAAATTCCAAAGAATTGTTTCACGTGAAACATTAAAAAAAGAAAAGAATGTTTCCAAAATACAACGTCATAGTAGTAGGTGCTGGGCATGCAGGCTGTGAAGCTGCGCATGCAGCGGCAAGGATGGGATCCAAAGTCCTCCTATGTACCATGAACATGAATACCATCGCCCAAATGTCCTGTAATCCAGCAATGGGTGGTGTAGCGAAAGGGCAAATCGTCAGAGAAATTGATGCATTAGGAGGAATGTCCGGTATAATTTCAGACAAATCCATGATTCAGTTTCGGATGCTCAATAGGTCAAAGGGCCCGGCCATGTGGTCTCCAAGAACCCAAAACGACCGAATGAGATTTGCTGAAGAATGGAGGTTAGCGCTAGAATATACCCCGAATGTTGATTTTTGGCAGGAAATGATTTCTGGTCTTTTGGTAAAAGACGGAAGAGTAAGAGGTGTAAAAACCTCCATTGGACTGGAAATAGAAGCAGAATCCGTAGTACTCACCAATGGAACATTTCTTAACGGAATCATTCATATCGGAGAAAAACAATTTGGAGGAGGAAGGACAGGCGAATCAGCAGCAAAAGGTATTACAGAACAGCTGGTACAATTGGGGTTCGAAGCTGGAAGAATGAAAACAGGCACACCTCCAAGAGTGGATGGAAGAAGTCTGGATTATGCTAAAATGGAAGAGCAATTTGGCGACGAAAACCCTGAGAAGTTCTCCTATTTAGACGAAACACAACCTCTTAAAGAACAAAGATCCTGCTGGATTACCTATACCAATAAAGATGTACACCAAACTCTGGAAACCGGTTTTGACAGATCTCCAATGTTCAATGGCAGAATTCAAGGACTAGGCCCAAGATATTGTCCGAGTATTGAGGATAAAATCAACCGATTTGCAGAAAGAGAACGTCATCAGATTTTCGTGGAACCGGAAGGATGGAATACAGTGGAAATTTACGTCAATGGATTTTCTACTTCCCTCCCGGAAGATGTTCAATACAAAGCACTGAGAAAAATTGAAGGCTTTGAAAATGCCAAAATGTTCAGGCCTGGATATGCCATAGAATATGATTTCTTCCCGCCAACCCAGCTCAAACAAACCCTTGAGACCAAAATCATTGAAAACTTGTTTTTCGCCGGGCAAATCAACGGTACCACAGGCTATGAAGAAGCTGCATCCCAAGGCCTTATGGCAGGAATCAATGCAAGTTTGAAAACACAGGAAAAAGATCCGTTTATCTTAAAGAGATCAGATGCGTATATCGGTGTCTTAATTGACGATCTGATCAATAAAGGCACAGAAGAGCCTTACCGGATGTTTACATCTCGTGCAGAATTCAGACTGTTGTTGAGGCAGGATAATGCCGATTTAAGATTGACGGAAATGGGCTATTCTATTGGGTTGGCATCGGAGGAAAGGCATCAGAAAATGTTGGATAAAAAATCCAACACCGCCAAACTTCTCAATGATTTGAAACAAAAAAGATTTAGCCCGGAGGCCATCAATAATGGACTGGAAAGTCTAGGAACAGCCACTATTTCTGAAAAAATCAGTGCAGAAAAACTTCTCAAGAGGCCTCAAATTGGAATGGAAGAGTTAAAATCAATCCATGAAGACCTAAGGTCATATCTGGAAAAATACCCAAAAGAGGTACTGGAACAAGCGGAAGTACAAATCAAGTACGATAGCTATATTGAAAAAGAACAACAGATGGTCGAAAAGTTATCCAATATGGAAAACTTTAGAATCCCGCATAAATTCGATTATTTAGCCATAACCGCTCTTTCCAATGAAGGAAGGCAAAAACTCAATAAAATCAGACCAGAAACATTGGGACAAGCTTCCCGGATTTCCGGTGTTTCTCCATCTGACTTATCCATTTTAACAGTCTATCTAGGAAGGTAATATGTCAGAACGACTAACCAAATGCCCGCTTTGCAAAAGTGGGCATTTTCTTAACTATCAAGAGCTAACTGATTACGCAGTTTCAAAGGAATCCTTTGTGCTCTGCAAATGCACACAATGCCATCTCCTATTTACTAACCCAAGGCCATCCGAATCAGAAATAGCTCCTTATTACGAGTTTCCGGAATATTTTTCACATAAAGATCAATCAGCTTCTTTGACCCAGACAATTTATAATCTGGCCAGGAAACAAAATATCAAAGGGAAAATTCGCTTAATTGAATCCTATCAACCTAAAGGGAGATGGCTGGATTATGGCTGTGGTACAGGAGAATTGTTGCTGGAAGCCAAAAAAGGATCCTGGAAAATAGCTGGTGTAGAACCCAACGAAAATGCGAGAAAGCTAGCAAACTCAAAACTTGAGGATAAAGTGGTCCAATCCCTTGAAGATTTAAAGGGGACGAAGAAATTTGATGTCATCACGCTTTTCCATGTATTGGAACATATTCATGCGCTTCGTAAAACCCTTAAATCACTTTTAAAACTCTTAAAATCAGATGGTTACATAATAATTGCTGTACCCAATCCAGAATCCTGGGATGCAAATAAATATGGCAAATTTTGGGCAGGATGGGATGTTCCAAGACATTTATATCACTTTAATAAAACTTCCATTCATGGAATCCAAGAGTTATTTCCAGTTCAGCTTATTGCTGAAAAACCCATGAAAATGGACAGCTATTATGTATCCCTTTTGTCAGAAGGCTATCAACGTGAAGGGAGAAAATCCATTTCAAATTATTTTAGAGGCTTTCTATCAGGATTAAAATCAAACTCAAAAGCAAAACCAACCCAAAACTACTCCAGCAACATTTTCATTTTTCAGAAAAAGTGAACAGACTCAATTACATATTCTTCGCTATTCCATTATTGTTGGTTTTTTCTTGTGCCAAGCAAAGCACTCCAATGGGTGGGCCTGTCGACGAAGATCCACCCAAGCTCCAGGAATCTTTTCCTCCCAACGAATCCTTAGCCGTTAAACCGGATAAGCTTACCCTTGTATTTGATGAATATGTAAAACTGGACAATCCCAGTAAAGGAATTGTAATCACGCCAAGAATCAACAAAGACGAAGTCATATTCACCTCCAATAAAAACATCATTACCATCGACCTAAATCAAGAACTGGAGGAAAACACCACCTATGTTTTCGATTTCCAAAAGGCTGTTGTCGACATTTCAGAGGATAATCCGGCAGAAAACCTAAAACTTGTATTCTCAACAGGGAGTACTATCGATAGCCTCTCTTTAGCTGGGAAAGTAAACTATCTCTTCCCTGACAGTAGAACAGACTATAAAAACGTGCTAGTAGGGATTTACCCAGTTGGAGATACCACTGATATTTTCTCCGGGCCTCCATATTACCTGAGTCAGGTAGATTCATTAGGAAATTTTTTGTTGAGCAACATCAAGAATGGAGACTACATGGCCTATGCTTGGAATGACGAAAACGGAAGCATCAAAGCAGAATATAAATCCGAAGCCTATGATTTCTTACTGGATACCTTGAAGTTGAATGAGAATGTAAGCAATCTGGAATTCAACCTGGCAAAAGGTGATTTCACTCCAATCCGAATCCTTAGAACAGGAAATTTTGGTCAAAACATGGACATCATTCTCAATAAGAATCCTGTCACCGTAGACCTGAAAAATGAAGCCGAACAAATTGATTATCAATATACTATTTCCGATAAAAAGATACGGATTTACCCCAGAAACAGTATTCCGGACAGCACCCAATTTAAAATTCAGCTGACAGATTCCGTTGGTTTTAAAGTGGATACAATTCTCTGGGCAAAATTTCCGGAGAGTGAAAGAAAACCTGAAAAACTAACCTTCACTGCAAATTCAGGGAAAAGTTTTTATCGACAAATGGAAATGGAATTGTCTTTCAATAAGCCTATTCTCCAAATCAATCCGGATTCCCTATATGTACAATACGACAGCGCAGGGATAATCAAAATTGATCCTTCCATGTATCATTTTCAGGATTCAGCAAGAAGAGATCTATTAAAAATCAGCTTGACGATCCCAGATTCCATCACCAAAGAAATCATTACTCTAAAAGCAGCAGATTCCACTTTTATAGACTGGGAAAATCAATACAATGAATCGAAACTCGCTGCAAACTATAAAAAGGTCAAAAGAGAGGCCTTGGCAGACGAGATAGCCGGAACCATAATGGGTGCAAATCCTCCATTCATTGTTCAACTCCTGGATTCCAAAGGAACAATAGCAAAGGAATTATTTCTCGAATCCAGCAATACCTATTCATTCAGATTATTAGAGCCAGGAAATTACAAAATCAGGGTAATCGAAGACACCAATGGAAACAAACGATGGGATCCAGCCAATTATCCGGAGAAAAGAAAAGCTGAATTTGTCTTCTATTATACCAATTCAGAAACCAAAGATGAAATGACCATCCGTGCAGGATGGACTTTGACAGATCAAAATATTCGAAAAAAAGATCCATAATTTTTCCCCAATTCAGGTTTTTTCCCTGTGGATAAACCTTGACAATTCAGTGAATAGAAGTGGAAATCTTCGGGACAAAATCGGACTTTTCCCCAAAAATCTGGAAACCCATATCCACCAACCAATAGTCCATGGATAAGTACGACATTTTCCACAAAGACAAAGAACACAATCCACAGCAACTTTACGCACGGGATCAATCGAGATGGTAATCCACAAAATCCAAGCAAAGCAAACAACCAACTCTCAATCAATCCTTTAAAAGTGGATAAAACGTGAATAAACTGTTAAATGCCCCGGTGAAAAGTAGGAATCCCTGTGGTTAAAAATTTCAAGATTTCTTTTCCACATATCCACAGCCTTAATAACCCTAATAGATTTTTTTAATAAATATTCTAATAGAATAATTACGCTGTGGATCTTGTGGAAAAAGGACAGCTAAAAAGGTATCGGCTTTTTTATTTATCTTAATCTGATAAACCCAATACCTGTAAAAAATGGAACCAAGCCGATTATTTGATCTCGTTTCCTATCAAATCTCTACCTATGACAAAGAAGTAGCTTTTGCGCAAAAACTGGATGGCACATGGAAAAGCTATTCTTCCAGGGAAGTCAAACAGATCATTGACAATCTTAGTCTTGGGCTTTTGGGTGCAAATATCGGGGAAGGTGACAAGGTCGCCATCATCTCAGATAACCGGCCAGAATGGAATTTTGTGGATCTGGCATTACAGCAAATAGGAGCCATTTCTGTTCCTATGTACCCAACCATCACCACCGAAGATTATTTCTATATTTTTAACCATGCCGAGGTAAAGCTGATTTTTGTGGGAAATCAGGCAATCGCTTCCAAAGCAGGAGAGGTCGCCGAAGGAAGAACAATCTATTCCTTTGATAATCTGGAGAGCATTGAACATTGGTCTTCTTTGGTAGAAAAAGGACAGTCTGGAGATTTGGCGGTGCTGGAAACTACCAAGTCAAAAGTGAAGTCAGAAGACTTATTTACGATTATTTATACTTCAGGAACTACCGGCAAGCCCAAGGGAGTGATGCTTTCCCATTCCAATGTCTTATCCAATGTCATTTCTGTTTCTGATCGCTTCATTATTCCTCCGGGAGTTTCCAAAGTTCTGAGCTTCTTGCCTTTGTGCCATATTTTCGAAAGAACGGCCTCCTTTTGTTTCATGTACATGGGACTTTCGGTCTATTATGCAGAGAGCATGGATACCATCGGGGAAAATCTAAAAGAGGTACAACCTCACTTGTTCAATACGGTTCCAAGACTTTTGGAGAAAGTGTATGATAAAATTGTAGCCAAAGGTTTTGAGTTGAGCGGAATTAAGAGAAGTCTGTTCTTTTGGGCATTGAATCTTGGATTAAGGTATGATCCCAATTCAGACATGGGATCTTGGTATAATTTTCAGCTCAAATTGGCCAACAAGCTCATTTTCTCGAAATGGAGAGAAGCTCTGGGAGGAAATGTCGCACAAATCAATGTGGGTGCTTCAGCCTTGCAGCCCAGGTTAGCGAGAGTATTTTGGGCTGCTGGAATCCGGGTTTGTGAAGGATATGGACTGACGGAGACCTCCCCGGTGGTTACAGCGTCAATTGGTACTCCTGAAGGCATCAGAATCGGATGTGTCGGCAAGCCTGTTTTGGACGTGGAAGTAAAAATCGCAGAAGACGGGGAGATTCTCGTCAAAGGTCCCAATGTGATGCAAGGATATTATCGGCAACCCGAACTTACCGCTGAGGTACTCAAAAACGGTTGGTTTCATACCGGAGATATCGGGGAGTTTGACGGAGAATACCTCCGGATCACGGATCGGAAAAAGGAAATGTTCAAAACCTCCGGAGGAAAGTATGTGGCTCCCCAGGTTTTGGAAAACAAATTCAAGGAATCCTTGCTGATCGAACAAATCATGGTGGTGGGAGATGGGAAAAATTATCCCGCAGCCCTAATCGTACCCAGTTTCGAGGGATTAAAGGATTATTGCAAGCGAAAGGATATTCCCTATATCAATGACCAAGAAATGGTGAAAAAGCCCGAAATCATTGAGAAATACCAACAGGAAGTGGAAGGGTACAATAAGTTTTTTGGGAAGTGGGAACAAGTAAAACGCTTCAAATTACTGGATTCCTCCTGGTCGATTGAAAGCGGAGAGCTGACCCCAACCATGAAGCTGAAGAGGAAGGTAATCCTTCAAAAGTATGAATCCCAGATTGAGGAGCTTTACCAAAGCTAAAAATTAACCTGGAGTTCAAACAAATTTCATCTCAGAATTTTTTTAGGAAAATCTAATCGGTTTATCCATATTATTCCGAATTCTTTTTCTTGTTTTTGAAAATCAAATTAATATTTTGGTAATCACATTTTTTACAGACAATAATTTGTGATGCATGCATAACTTTTTTTCATAAATAGTATGCATGCATACAAAATTTACGTAACTTGGGATGTACCGTTTTTGGCTACATGAATCCCATGAAAAGAGAAGAAACTGTAGACTATCACATCAAAAGTGCTTGGCATGCCATTTCCCGCATGTACAATCAACAAGCTGTGGAAGAAGGGTTCACCACTGCAATTGGATTTGTACTGATTAATATCAATTCCAAAGAGGGTACACCGGCTACGAAAATCGCGCCCATGATTGGGCTTGAAACTCGGAGCCTGACTCGGATGCTCAAGACCATGGAAGAAAAAGGATTGGTCTATAAGGAGGCAGACCCGAATGACAAGCGATCGGTCAGGATTTTTCTCACGGCAGAAGGAATTGCCAAGAAAGAGAGATCCATTCAGACGATCATGGACTTCAACCAACAAATCCGTGAAGTCGTATCAGAAGAAGACTTGAAAACCTTTTTCGGAGTATTTGACAAAATCCAGATGGTCATTGATCAGATCAATGGAAGCAATGTCAACAAACCCATTTATGAACTTTAAAACTCCTCCCAAACCGGGAGATAAATCCAAAAACCAAAAAAATGAACAGAACCATTAAAAAAGTTGCCGTATTGGGTTCAGGTGTCATGGGATCCCGAATCGCATGCCACTTTGCCAACATCGGTGTACAGGTACTTTTATTGGATATTGTTCCTTTTGAGCTGACTGAAGAGGAACAAAAGAAGGGATTGACCAAAGAGCATCCCGCAGTTCGGAATCGAATTGTGACGACAGCTTTGCAAAATACCCTGAAATCAAATCCTTCGGCGATTTATGACAAAGCCTTTGCTGCCAGAATCACCACAGGGAATTTTGATGACGATCTGCCCAAAATCAAAGAGTATGATTGGGTGATTGAGGTAGTCGTGGAGCGACTTGATATCAAGCAGCAGCTATTTGAAAAAGTTGAAAAATTCCGAAAACCCGGCACCTTGATTACCTCCAATACTTCAGGAATCCCGATGAAACTGATGTGTGAGGGCAGAAGCGAAGATTTTCAGGCAAATTTTGCAGGAACGCACTTTTTCAATCCTCCGAGGTACTTGCGCTTATTGGAAATTATCCCAGGTCCCAAAACCAAACCGGAAATCATCGATTTTCTGATGGATTATGGGGATAGATTTTTAGGAAAAGAGACTGTACTCTGCAAAGACACTCCAGCCTTTATCGCCAATCGAATTGGGGTCTATGCCATCATTTCCGGAATGCATGCGATCGAAAAAATGGGTTTTGGAGTCTCTGAAGTCGATAAATTGACCGGACCGGTGATCGGTAGAGCGAAATCAGCCACGTTTCGGACTATGGATGTAGTGGGCTTGGATACCACTGTCAATGTAGCCAACAACCTTTACAAAGCCCTTCCGCATGACGAGTCTCGGGATAAATTCAAGCTCCCTAAGATTGTTGAGGTCCTTTACAACAACAAGTGGTTTGGGGATAAGACCGGGCAGGGATATTTCAAAATGATCCGGCACAAAGACGGCCGTAAGGAATTAAAGGAACTGGATTTAAAAACTTTTGAATACAAGGATGTCGAAAAGCCGAAATTCAAAGCTTTGGAAGCCTCAAAGGATATCGAGGATTTGAAAAAACGGATCAAATTCCTGGTAAACTTTGACGACAGAGCTGGGGAATTTTACCGAGCCTCATTTTATGATCTGTTCAAATACTGTTCGCATAGAATCCCGGAGATTTCTGATGAACTCTACCGTATCGATCAGGCAGTTTGTGCAGGTTTTGGCTGGGAACTTGGACCTTTTGAAACTTGGGATGTCCTGGGTGTAAAAGAGACAGTGGAAAAAATGGAAGCTGCCGGTGAAATAGCAGCAGCCTGGGTTCATGAAATGCTGAATACCGGAATTGAATCTTTCTATAAGGTCATCGACGGTAAAAAACATTACTACGACATTCCAAGCAAATCCTATCTGGAAATTCCGGGAATAGAAGATTTCATCATTCTGGATACCCTCAAATCCGCTGGTAAAAAGCTATGGGGAAATCAAGGTGCTTCTATTTATGACATGGGTAATGAAGTCATCGGTTTGGAATTTCACACCAAGATGAATTCTATGGGTGCAGAGGTCATCGAAGGAATCAATACAGCTATTGGATTGGCAGAAAAGTCCTACAAGGGACTGGTCATCGGAAACGAGGGCGCCAATTTCTCCGCAGGAGCCAATTTGGCCATGCTCTTTATGTTTGCCGGAGATCAGGATTTTGATGAAATCAACATGATGATTGCCCAATTCCAGAATACCATGATGCGGGCGAGATATTCTTCAATTCCGGTTGTTGTTGCCCCACATAATATGGCTTTGGGAGGAGGATGCGAGCTTTCTTTGCATTCGGATCACATCCAGGCCCATGCTGAACTATACATGGGCTTAGTGGAAGTGGGCGTTGGGCTTATTCCAGCAGGCGGTGGGACCAAAGAAATGACCCTTCGCTTCTCGAATAATGTCATCAATGGAGACGTCGAACTCAATCAGCTTCAGGAATACTTTATGAACATCGCCACGGCGAAGGTTTCTACTTCCGCGGAAGAGGCCAGAGGTTTAGGCTACCTGAGAAAAAGTGATGGGATCACCCTAAACCGCAAAAGGCAATTGGCAGATGCAAAAGCCAAAGTTCTGTCTCTTGCAGATCAGGGCTATTCTCAACCAGTGCAGCAAACCAACATCAAAGTATTGGGCAAAACCTCTTTGGCCTTGTTTGAAGCTGGGATTACCGGGATGCAGTATGGCAACTACATCTCTGAGCACGATGCGAAAATCGCCAGAAAATTGGCCTGGGTGATGTCAGGAGGAGATCTTTCCTCAGCTACAGAGGTGAGTGAGCAATACTTACTCGATTTGGAGCGGGAGGCTTTTCTCAGCTTGACCGGAGAGCAAAAGACCCTGGAGCGGATTCACAGTATTTTGTTCAAAGGGAAACCGCTGAGAAATTAAGTGGAGTAGCAAGTATCAAGATTAAAGTATCAAGACGCTAGATAATTTGACTATGCACAACTTCAAAGACTTAAAAGTGTGGCAAAAAGCTGTTGACTTGGCAGTTAAAGTTTACACGGTTACCAAATCTTTTCCTGCAGAGGAGAAATTTGGTCTGGTTTCTCAAATGAGAAGAGCTGGAGTATCGGTACCATCTAATATTGCTGAAGGATGTGCAAAAACTTCCTCTAAATCATTTGTCAATTCTTTGGAGGTGAGTTTAGGAGAAAGTTTTGAACTGGAAACTCAAATGATCATTTCAGAAAGGGTGGGAATTCTAAATCCAGAAATTGCTAGAGAAATGGAATCTGATATATCTGAAGTCCAGCGAATGATCATGGGATTAAAAAATTCACTTGAATTCAAATCTTGATACTTGATTCTGACTACTTGATACTTTTTATCAATAACCCAATTACGAATAACTAAACAAAAAATGGAAGCATATATAATCAACGGATATAGATCAGCGGTTGGAAAGGCCAAAAAAGGAGGTTTTCGATTTTACCGACCGGATGATTTGGCAGCAGATGTGATCAAGCATTTATTGGCCAATACCCCTGGCTTAGAAGCTAAATTGGTGGACGATTTGATTGTCGGAAATGCTGTTCCGGAAGCGGAGCAAGGGATGCAAATGGGAAGAATGATTTCTCTTTTGGCCCTAGGTGTAGAAAATCCCGGCTTTATCATCAATCGGTATTGTGGATCCGGGGTAGAAGCAATAGCCTTGGCAGTGGCCAAAGTCAAAGCGGGTATGGCCGATTGCATCATTGCAGGAGGCACCGAATCCATGTCTCTGGTCCCGATGATGGGGTACAAGACTGCTTTGAATTACAAAATCGCTACCCAGACTCCTTCCTATTACCTGAGCATGGGCTTGACCGCAGAAGAGCTCGCTAAGGAATACAGCATCTCTCGGGAAGATGCAGATGCCTTTTCTGTCAATTCTCATGAAAAAGCTTTGACAGCGATTTCTTCGGGAAAATTCAAAGACGAAATCGTACCCGTGGAAGTGGAGGAGACCTATCTGGATGAGAAAGGGAAAAAGAAAACCCGAAAATTTGTAGTGGATACCGACGAAGGTCCCAGAGAAGGAACGACGATGGAAGTATTATCTGGCTTGAAACCAGCCTTTAAAATGGGCGGACAAGTGACTGCCGGGAATTCCTCTCAGACTTCTGATGGTGCTGCTTTCGTAGTGGTCATGTCGGAGCGATTGATGAAATCCCTGGGATTGGATCCAATGGCCCGAATGATGTCCTATTCAGCCGCTGGAGTAGATCCCAGAATTATGGGTATCGGCCCGAAAGAAGCAGTGCCAAAAGCGCTGAAACAAGCAGGACTTTCTCTACAGGATATTGACCTGATTGAGTTGAATGAAGCATTTGCAGCACAAGCTTTGGCAGTCATCAAATCTTTGGATATGGATCCCGACAAAGTAAATGTCAATGGAGGAGCGGTTGCGCTGGGTCATCCCCTGGGCTGTACCGGGGCCAAGCTTTCCGTACAGCTTTTCAACGAAATGAGAAGGCAAAATAAAAAATACGGTATGGTCACCGCCTGTGTCGGGGGTGGACAGGGAGTTGCGGGAATATATGAGCTACTAAAATAATTTACTTCGGGGTTCGTGATTCATCATTCGGTGTTCAATATTTAATGTCGAATAATGAATATCAAATGTCGAATAATGAAGAAATCTAAAATCAACAAATAATGTCCACTTTATCCAATACCATCCAAGGAGGAGAATATCTCATCCGGGAAACTGACGCTCAGGATGTATTTATCCCTGAGGAATTTACAGAAGAGCAAAAAATGATGGCTCAGGCCTGTCAGGATTTTATCGATACGGAGATTACTCCGAAAATCGAGGAGATCGACAGCATGAAAAATCCCGATTTGGTTCCCAGTATTTTTAAAAAAGCAGGAGAATTAGGTCTCCTTGGGGTTTCCGTACCTGAAGAATACGGAGGACTCGGCATGAGTTTTAATACTTCCATGCTGATTGCCGACATTATCGGTGCGGCAGGGTCTTTTTCCACCACTTATGGAGCACATACCGGCATCGGGACCTTACCGATTTTATACTATGGATCTGAAGCACAAAAGCAAAAATACCTTCCCAAACTCGCGACGGGAGAATGGGCGGCTTGTTACTGCCTGACCGAACCGGATGCCGGTTCTGATGCGAACAGCGGCAAAACCAAGGCTACACTTTCTGAAGATGGTAAAACCTACCTTATCAATGGTCAGAAAATGTGGATCTCCAATGCCGGTTTTGCGGATTTGTTTATTGTGTTTGCCAAAATTGAAGATGATAAAAATCTGACGGCTTTTATCGTGGAAAAAACCTTCGGGGGAATTACCATGAATGAGGAAGAAAAGAAAATGGGGATCAAAGGATCTTCCACCCGTCAGGTGTTCTTCAACGACTGCCCAGTTCCAGTAGAAAATATGCTTTCCGAAAGAGGAAACGGGTTTAAAATTGCGGTAAATGTCCTCAATGTCGGCCGAATCAAACTAGGCTCAGGAGTGTTGGGTGGGGTAAGAACCGTGATTTCCAAGTCCATCGCTTACTCTACAGAAAGACGTCAGTTTGGAGTGAGCATCAATACATTTGGAGCAATTAAATCCAAATTGGCAGAAATGGCAATCCGAACCTATGTCAGTGAATCTCTTGCGTATCGTGCAGGCCAGGATATTGAAGACCTGATGGATGGGCTGGCTGCTGAAGGGCTTTCTGATGCAGAAGCCAAGTTGAAAGCCTTGGAGCAGTTTTCGATCGAATGTGCCATTGCCAAAATCCATGGATCTGAAGTATTGGATTATGTGGTAGATCAGGGCGTTCAGATTTACGGAGGAATGGGATATTCTGCAGAGGCTCCTATGGAAAGAGCCTATCGAGATGCCCGAATTTCCAGAATTTATGAAGGGACCAATGAAATCAACCGCATGCTGATGGTCGGAATGATCCTGAAGCGGGCAATGAAAGGAGAAATTAATTTGTTTGAACCGGCAATGGCCGTAGCTTCCGAACTGACCTCCGTACCTTCTTTTGAGACCATTGATGCTTCGGAGCTTTTTGCCGCTGAAAAAGATATTCTCAAGAAGCTGAAGAAAGTATTTCTGATGGTCGGAGGAAAAGCTGCTATGGCTCTTCAGGATAAAATCGAGGACGAGCAGGAAATCATGCTCAACTTAGCCGATGTCATGATCGAAATCTACGCCGCTGAATCTGCACTTCTGAGAGCTGAAAAATTGGCTGGAAAAAATGGGGAAGAAGGAGCTAAGTATCAAATCGCCATGGCAAAAGTTTACCTCTTCACGGCGATCGACCGGATCAATGCCGCAGCCAAGGAAGCCATTGTTTCCTTTGCCAAAGGGGATGAGCAAAAAGTGATGTTGATGGGATTGAAGCGATTCACCAAACCGGATCTGGTCAATGTGAAGGAGCTTCGAAGGGAAATAGCAGACTACATGATCAAGGAAGGAAAATATCCTTTTTAAATTCAGCTGATTAATTTTAAACCTCCGGTTGACTCACAATCGGAGGTTTTTTTATCGGAATCCATTCCGATAAAAATCTGCACTTTTATTTTTTCAGGTTTTGGAAAAAGCCAATTTAGTAGGGATGAAAAAGCCCTTATTTGTATCCGCTCTAATGAGTCTCTTGTTTTCCTGTGCTCCCGAAAAAAAGGAATTTGGGCAGGAAATTTCAACAGATGCCAGCCTGATCTTAAAAGGAAAGGGGCTTTTCGAACAACATTGCTCTACATGCCATAATTTTAATGAGGACGCCATCGGGCCAAATTTGAGCGGAATTACCCGTCAGGTAGAGACTTCATGGATTCGCGAGTTTATCAAAAACCCCCAAGCATTATTGGATTCCAAAGACCCAAGAGCTGTAGAACTGCTGGCCAAGTACAAAACCCCAATGCCGGGGTTTGCCCATCTGGGTGAGGATATTGAATCAATATTGAGCTATCTCCATACTTTTGAAACCCTGCCTTTGGAAATTTCAGGGGATACCACCTCGAATCTAATTCCCGAAAAAGTAATGGATTCTGGAATCAGAATTGACTTGGAATTATTTACCCAGCTCCCGGCATCGGATACTATTGCACCTTTGGCAAAAATGACCAAAATGGAGCCCATTCCCGGTACCAATCGCTTGATGATCAATGACCAGCGGATTGGCATCTATGAAATTGTGGACCAAAAGCCCGGATTATACCTGGACCTCAAAGAAAAAAGACCTGCCATGGTGAGCAAGCCGGGTTGGGCTACAGGTGTGGGCAGCTTTGCATTTCATCCGGATTTCCAGACTAATGGCTTGTTTTATACAGCCCATACCGAGCCCGGAGGTACTGCTCCTTCCGATTTTGGGTATACGGATAGCCTCGGGGTATTTATGCAGTGGGTCTTGACTGAATGGAAAGCAGAAAATCCAAAGGCCACTGTCTTCCAAGGAACAGATAGGGAAATTCTTAGAATTGACAATGCCTCGCAGGCTCATGGCATGCAGGAGTTGGCCTTTAATCCCAACTCGAAAAAGGGAGATGAGGATTTCGGATTACTCTATATTGGCTATGGAGACGGGGGTACTGCTGAGAAAAGATTTGCCGGAATTTCCAATCATCAGGGAGCTGGGATTTACAGCAGCATTCTCAGGATAGATCCTGCTGGTAAAAACGGAAAAAATAATGAATATGGAATTCCAGAAATCAATCCATTTGTAGGCAAAGAAGGGAAAGCCGGAGAAATTATCGCCTATGGATTTCGGAATCCGAACCGGATTTTTTGGGATGCAGAAGGAAATCTATTTGCGACAGACATAGGACAACATAGCATCGAGGAAATAAACCAAATCAGCTTGGGCAAATTCTATGGCTGGCCGATTCGGGAGGGTACTTTTCGGATCAATCCCTTTGGAAGTTTCAGATCACTTTACCCACTCGGGGAGGATGATTCCAAGTATGGGGTTACCTATCCTTTGATTCAATTGGAGCATGACGAAACGGTGGCGATAATCGGAGGCTATTTTATTTCTTCAGGACCTCTTTCCGGAAAATTTGTCTTTGGGGATATTCCTTCCGGCCGATTGTTTTTTGCAGATCTGAGCCAGCCAAAGCCTGAAGTCAAATCCTGGGGAGTGAAATTTGATGGAAAAGAAGTGTCCATGAAATCCTTGGTCAATCATGATCGGGTAGATTTAAAATTTGGAAAGGATGCGGCAGGAAATGTGTACATCATGAGCAAAACGGAAGGTAAAGTCTACCTTATGAAATAGCTCTATTTAAGAAGCCTATCCCTCTCAATCTGAACCAATTCCTGAAAGAAACATTTCCTTTTCGTTTTTTTACCTTTGGAATAATTTTTACTTGAAGAATAGTAATCCTTTGTATTTTGGACCAAGTAAATTTTTATGTCCAAATCTGATTTTAATTACGAGTTGTTCTTTGATCTCTCTCCGGATTTATTTTGCATTGCAGGATATGATGGATATTTCAAGAGAGTTAATCCCGCAGTAGTTAAGACCTTGGGGTATACTGTGGAAGAATTATTCAGCCGTCCGGTCAATGATTTTATCCATCCGGATGACCAGAAATCTACTGCGGAAATGCGAGAGCAGCTCCATCGTTCCCATCCGCTTCACTATTTTGAAAACAGGTACCTGACCAAATCCGGAGAAGTGGTCTGGCTCCAATGGACCTCCATGCCCGTAGAAGAGCAAAATCTTGTTTTCGCCATAGCTAAAAACATCACACACAAAAAGCGGCAGGATGCCGATAGAAATGCTCTTTTAGCTCAATTGACTCAAATTAATGAAGATCTCAGGAGGTTTTCCTACATGACCTCCCATGATCTAAGAACTCCCGTCAACAATTTGATTTCTGCTTTTAAGCTTTTGGACATCCAAAAAATTTCTGACCCTGATACCATAGAGATACTGGAAATCTTAAAACTTTCCAGCCAGAGCCTTAAAAATACCCTTAATTCCTATGTGGACACCCTGGTGGGAAGTAGCTCCGATCAAAATAAAAAGGAACCCGTCAGTCTGATCAAGACCTTGGAAACCGTAATGAATTCCATACCGAATTTGATACGGGATTCTAAAGCGGAAGTGAGGTTTAATTTTTCGAAAGTTCAGGAAGTAGATTTTAATCCGATCCTGTTGGAAAGTATTTTGTTAAACCTTTTAACCAACTCCATCAAATATGCCAAACCCGGTCAGGCTCCAACGATTGAAATCTGGACTGTAATGGCAGATCAAAAAAAACAGCTCCATTTCAAGGATTTTGGGATTGGGATGGATCTGGAAAAAGTTGGGGATAGGATTTTTGGTCTCCAGCAAAAATTCAATTCAGACCTGGACAGCAAAGGAGTTGGGCTTTACCTCGTTCATCATCACGTGACCAAAATGGGGGGCAAGATAGAGGTGTCCAGTGCTTTAGGCGAAGGGGCTCATTTTACCATCACTTTTTAAAAAAAACCGGAGGTTTTACTCCGGTCTAAGTGGGAATCATAGATAAATCTTTTGGTAATATTCTTTAGCCATTCGGTTACTTTCAAAGTCATATCGGACATCGTGCATGCCAGCTTGTATAATATCTCTCCACTTTCGCTTGTTGCTGTAGTAAAGCGGGAGGATTTGGTTTTGCAGGATTTCATGCATGTGGTTCAAATCCCAATCGTCCTGGTCTTGTGTGCTTAGTTTATGATAATCTGCCTGAGGAATGATAAAACAATTTTCCTCATGTCGGGCAAATTCACAAATCCATCCGTCATAAGTGCTGAAATTGATTGAGCCATTCATGGCAGCTGTCATCCCGGAGGTTCCTGAGGCTTCTCTGGGAACTCTTGGATTATTCAGCCAGATATCAGAAGCCTGCTTCAATCGTTTACTTAACGAAAGCTCGTATCCCACACAAACGGCCACATTTTTGTACCGTTTGCTGAGATGGACTAGGGAATTGAAAACAGAAATTGCCCCGTAGTCCATGGGATAGGGCTTTCCAGCCCAGATGATTTGAATGGGATGTTGAGAATTATGGATGAGTGCTTCAAATTTTTCCAGATCTTTGGTAATGAGATCGGCCCTCTTGTAGGCTGCAAATCGACGTGCCCAGACAATCGTCAGGACATCGGGATCCATTAATTTTCCAGTCTGATCGGCTACAATCTCAAAAGCTCTTTTTTTCAGGTATCTTTTTCGGTCGTCAAAGGCTTCGTTGTCTCCATCTTCCATGTATCGATAGAGCTGCTTATCGGCCCAGTACTTCCAATTCTGGGCATTGGTGATTGCTTTGATTTCTGGGATATCCGGGTAATCACCCCACATTTTTCGGCTCACCTCTCCATGTAGCTGGCTTACACCATTTGCCTTGCTTGCAAACCTTAACGCAGCAAGACTATGATTAAATATACCTCCGGGCATTCCTGTAATCTTTTGAACTTCTTCAATCGAATGTCCATAGAAAAAGCTCATTTTGTCCAAGAGAAAAAAATCATGCTTTTCATTTCCTGCCTCTTCTGGGGTATGCGTGGTGAAGACGACCCGCTTCTTGACCTCTTCTTTGCTGCCAAATTTTTTCATCAAGTAAAAAACACTGCTTACTCCGTGTGCTTCATTGAGATGGTAGACATCCGGATTGAAGTTGAGTTCATCCATTAGCTTGGCTCCACCCAGACCCAAAATCATCATTTGGGCGATTTTGGCGGCAGTATCGGAATCATAGAGTTTATGGGTAATCGTTTGGCTCAAGTAGTCATTTTCCGGAAGATCAGTGCTCAATAGAAAAAGCGGAGCAGACTTGAAGGTCTCTGGGGCTAGGTACCAAACCTTTACCCAAACGGGTTGATTGTGCACCGGCACTGTGAATTTGATCCCGGTGTCCACCAAGAAGCTGTACGTTTTTTCATACCAGTCCGCTTTCATGGTTTGGTCATGGTTTCGACTTTGGTCGTAGTACCCATATTTCCAAAGGATTCCGATCCCAATCAGATTCTGCTTCAGCTCATAGGCACTTCGAAGGTGAGATCCTGAAAGGAAACCTAAACCCCCACTGTATATTTTTAAGGGTTGGTGAATGGCAAATTCCATGGAGAAATAGGCAACCGATTTGGAATATTCTTGGGCAGGGGTATAAGGAACTGTATAATTTTTGAATTCTTTCATGGCTAAAATTTAGAGGACAAAAGTTAATGCTATCTGAGAAATAGGAAAGGAAAAATCAGCTTTTCTTTGGAATCGAAGAAGATTTTATTCTTTGGCGGCTAAGAGAAAAACTCCATATACCAGATAGGAAGCCAAAAATGTTGCCGGTAAGATGACCACCAAACCTATCAATAATTCAAAAGGAAAAAGACTATGTGAGCTGGGGTCCTGAATGATGTCGCTCAGGATTCTGGAAGACATTCCCAGAATCACCCCAAATGAAATCAATAAGGAATTCAAGGAGGGTTCTTTTCTTCGGATAAATCCAAAAATCAAGGCCAGGATGATTGCGCCCGGTGCTTTGATATAGTATAGTGAATCGAAAAGTGCCCGATCTTCCGAAAAATCAGCTGTCCAATGTCCCAAGGCACCTACACCAAATCCGAGAACGACTAGTATCAGGTTAATTTTTTTCATGGAAAATAAATAGCTTGTTTACCCAATTAGTTAAAACTAAACGAAATAAACAAGCCATTTATTAGCTGAAAAGCAGTCCTTTATTAAACCAAAGATTTTCTGGCTTCCCGGTCTGGATCGTTTTTCACCTCGCAGGTATCATTGAGAATCATGACTTCTCCTTTTTCAGCCGTATACTTCGGCCAGGTGGGAAGTGATCCCGCATTGGGATTGCCTGTTCGCATAAAGGCGAGCAGGGAATCAGCCATTTTATCCGAAAGTACTCTTGGCCTTTTACCACCTCCGGTGTGGGTATACATCCGGTCCGTATTTTGAAACCAAAAGCAGATATCGATGCAGTGAAAAGCTCTCATCCTACCGTTGTAGAGATTAGGTTCCCAACCGAACCAGGCCATATAGACCGGAGCTTTTTGCTTGACTTTGGCATTTCCACAATTCACTGCACCTAATCGATTGGAAGCTGCCAAGGTCATAATCTCGGCAGGTTTTTTTCCCGGGAAATTAGTAGCATAGGCTTGATAGACGGCTGGCGCTTTGTCACCAAATCTGCCTTTGAGGGCTTCAATTGCTTGTTGAGGCCCTCCTGCTTCCAATTCAGGATTGGTTCGTGTAGCTCCCCACTCATGAAAGGTCGTACAAATCATCAGCGGGATTTCAGACTCATGGCTATTGGGGTTGGAAAAAAATTCACCTTTCGGTACATGGACTCCATCGGCTACCGGGCCGAATCCTCCCCGGAATCCGGGTTGTGGAAACTCCTTTCGCATTCTATCCAGGGCTTTGTTGGCGACATCAATGTACTGTCTCCAGGGGATTTCCTGAAGCTTATCCACCTCACCGGGACCAAATCCTGCAGCCTCCAAGACATATTGCCCGAGTTTTCGGCTGTATTCCTGGTCATTGGCCACAAGCATACTTCCACTGAGCGCAACCCCTTTATGAACCAGACCCTTCGCTGCGGGCATGGACATGGTACAGGTCACTTTGGCCCCACCGCCAGATTGTCCCATGATGGTCACATTTCCTGGATCTCCTCCAAAGTTGGTAATGTTTTCCCGAACCCATTCCAAAGCTGCAAGGATATCCAGCTGGCTGACATTTCCAGAGTGGGCATATTTACTGCCTCCGACTCCAGAAAGATCCGTAAATCCAATGGGCCCCAACCGATGGTTGATGGACACAAAGACGATTTCACCTTTTTTGGCCAAGTTTTCCCCATGATAACCATCCTGCTCGATTCCGTTGCCATTGGTAAATCCGCCTCCATGAAGCCAGACCAATACAGGACGCTTTTTGCCATCTGCGATTCCGGTCGTCCATACATTCAGTTTCAGGCAGTCTTCGCTGACATCGTCGTAGTTCCAATGATCTGCAAAGGAATAGTGGACGCTGGCATACCTGTTATCCATGATTTGAGGGGCAGTGTTTCCCCACCAAATGGTATCTTTGATTCCCTCCCATTTTGCTGGTTTTTGAGGGGGCATAAATCGGTTTTTTCCCGAAGTGTCTGCTCCATAAGGGACACCAAGAAAAGTATATACTCCGTTTAGTTGATAACCTCTTACTTTGCCATAGACAGTATTGGCCAGGGCGATCTCATCTCCGATTTGGAGAAACTGATCCTCGTCCCCTTCCATCCTTGATTTTGGGTTAGAGTTTGCCTGGCTGGCAAAAGGAACTGCCGCAAGGCCGGCAGTGCTCAAGCCGATTTTTTGCAGAAAGTCTCGACGGTTGTTTTTCATAGGTTATAGGGTTAAGTTATCTATTGTCTCAAATTGAGAATATAAACTCATTTTTCCTATCCGTCTAAATAAAATTGGAACCTCTGCCTATAGAGGAAGATGAATTCGGAATGTAGTTCCTGTTCCTTCGGTAGATTCTACGATCAGCTCTCCTCCATGTGCTTTGATGATATCGTAACTCAGGCT
>JAJLJS010000071.1:0-5421 GCA_033844545.1 Cyclobacteriaceae bacterium
TTTCATCTCCCTTTGGAGTTTTTTCTACTAATTGGATTGAGCCATCCTTCAGTACAAAAAAATGAGGTTGAGCCGGTTCGCCTTGATGAAATAGAATCTTTCCTTTTTCCAGATAAAGAATCTCCACCTGTCGGGCCACCAATTCCAAATCTTCTTTCTCCAAAAAGGAAAAAGGAGGGTGATGTTTAAGGAATTCGGCAACTCGGTTGACAATTACATTGCTCATGTGTGAACTGCAGCTGGATTAGCGTGTTTTCTGCCAATATGGCAAAAAAAGAGTTGGTATATGGTTTGACCAATGAAAGATTCTATCCTTTGACTATGAAGCTTATTTTCAAATACCTAAAACCTGTGAAAAGATTACTTTGGGCTTTGATTGTGGCCTTCATGGTAGGTGTTCATAATTTTTATAAGCAAGAAATGGATTCACCGGATTCCATTGTTTCCTCGATTCAGATGGATGAAGAGCAGGACGATTCTGCTCCCTAGGATTAAAAGAAAAAGCCGGATTTCCGGCTTTTCAACTCTATTTTCTTCCCTGAATGATCTGATTGACTACTTCGGGATCCAACAGGGTGGAGGTGTCCCCGAGATTATCTGTGACCCCCTCGGCTACTTTTCTCAGGATTCTTCGCATAATTTTACCTGATCGGGTTTTGGGAAGTCCTGAAACGATTTGAATCTTATCCGGCTTGGCAATCGGGCCGATGATTTTGGAGACGGTTTCCTTGATCTCATTGATCAGATTTTCTTCGGTCCGGTTGGACATGTCACAAATCACATAGGCATAGATTCCCTGGCCTTTGACTTCATGCGGATAGCCGACTACAGCAGATTCGATGACTTTTGGATGTTCATTGATGGCATTTTCCACCTCGGCAGTACCCATTCTATGTCCAGAAACATTGATCACATCATCTACTCGTCCTAAGATTCTGTAATATCCGTCATGATCCCGCTTGACTCCGTCCCCGGTGAAGTACATATTCTTATAGGTAGAGAAATAAGTTTGTCGGCATCGTTCATGATCTCCATAGGTAGTTCGGATCATGGAAGGCCAAGGGAATTTGATGCAGAGATTTCCTTCCACGGAATTGCCGGTTAATTCATTCCCTTCTGCATCTACGATGGCCAATTGGATTCCCGGCAAAGGGAGTGTGGCGTAGGCAGGCTTGGTGGGGGTGATTCCCGCCAAGGGAGAAACCAGTATTCCACCGGTTTCCGTCTGCCACCAAGTATCCACTATGGGACATTGGCCCTTTCCAATGTGGGTATGGTACCAATGCCATGCTTCCTCGTTGATAGGTTCCCCTACTGATCCCAGCACCTTTAAGGAGCTCAAATCCTTTCCTTCTATTGGCTCTGTGCCAAAGGCCTGAAGGGCACGGATGGCGGTCGGAGCGGTGTAGAACACATTGACTTGGTGCTTTTCCACCACTTCCCAAAATCTTCCTGCATTGGGATAAGTTGGTACGCCTTCAAACATCAAGGTAGTAGCCCCAGCCAGCAAAGGACCGTAAACAATGTAGCTGTGGCCAGTAATCCATCCTACATCCGCGGTGCACCAATAGACATCTCCTGGAGTGTATTGGAAGACATTCTCGAAGGAATACTTGGTATAGATCATATAGCCCCCAGTGGTATGAACCACACCTTTTGGCTTGCCGGTGGATCCGGAAGTATAAAGGATAAACAGCATGTCTTCGCTGTCCATTTCTTCGGCTTTGTTTTCAGCAGATTGGTTTTCTACGACCTCATGCCACCAAAAATCTCTTCCGGCTTTCATGGTGACTTCCTGCCCAGTTCTTTGGTAAACAATCACGGTCTCCACACTTGATTTTTCCAAAGCTTCATCGACCACGGATTTTACTCCGATTTTCTTGTTTCCCCGAAAGTTGCCGTCTGAAGTAAGGATGGCTTTAGCTCCACAATCAATGATGCGATCTGCCAGGGAAGTGCTAGAAAATCCCGCAAATACCACAGAATGAATGGCACCGATTCTTGCACAAGCCAACATGGCAATTGCCGCCTCCGGAACCATCGGCATGTAGATAATTACCCGGTCTCCTTTGCTGATTCCCTTGCTTTTTAGGGCATTTGCGAATTTGCAGACCTCATGGTAGAGCTCTCGGTAAGTCAAAGTCCTCGATGCCTCGGTAGGCTCATTCGGTTCCCAGATAATCGCCGGTCTGTCTCCAATAGTATAAAGATTTCGCTCAAAAATATTTTCCGTGATATTCAGCTTTCCTCCGACAAACCATTGGACATCGGGCTTTTCAAAATTCCATTTCAGGACCTTGTTCCAGCGCTTTCTCCAATGGAAGGAATCCGCAATTCTGGCCCAAAATTCTTCGGGTTGTGCTACGCTTTTTTGATACTCATACAAATATCCGCTGAGGGTATGCAGTCTGTCACTCATGTACTTGTGGTTTTTGGGTAAGGGTAAAGTTAATGTTCTTGGGCTTTTCCAGCACCTTTTGGGATCCTAATTTCCTGAATCAAGTCTTGCACTTGCTGAGGTGGAGCCGGGGTAAAAAGGGAGACCAAATAGCAGCAGGCAAAATTGAGCAGCATGCCGATTGAGCCGATTCCCTCCGGAGAAATTCCCCACCACCAATGAGCTGAAGAATTCAGTTCGGGATGTAGGAATTTGAAATATAGGATGTAACCGATGGTAAAAACCAGTCCGGCAATCATGCCTGTGATGGCTCCTTCTTTGTTGATTTTGGTGGAGAAAATACCGAGGATAATGACCGGGAAAAAGGAGGCAGCCGCCAAGCCAAAGGCAAATGCGACGACTTCCGCGACAAATCCGGGCGGATTGACTCCAAAATATCCCGCCAAAACCACCGCACCTGCAGCCGCAATTCTGGCAATCAGCAACTCTTTTTTCTCCGAAATCCCAGGATTGAAATTCTTAACCAAATCTCTGGAAACAGAGGTGGAAATCACCAGGAGCAATCCCGCTGCTGTAGAAAGCGCTGCTGCCATCGCACCGGCTGCCACGAGTCCTACTACCCAATTGGGCAATTCGGCGATCTCAGGGCTGGCCAAGACCATAATGTCTTTGTCTATGTTCAACTCGTTGGTTTCCGGGTTGGCCAAGTATTGCACCTTTCCGTCCCCATTTTTGTCCTGAATCTGGATAAGATTGGTTTTTTGCCAGTTTTGAACCCAAGCCGGAAGTTCTGAGATGTTTTGATTCGAAGTAGATTGTATGGCATTGTAAATCCCAAATGCGGCTACTGCCGGGGCGGTAGTATAGAGAATTGCAATAAATACCAAAGCATAGCCAGCGGAAAGCCTGGCATCTTTCACTTTGGGAACGGTGAAAAACCGTACAATTACGTGGGGCAATCCCGCCGTCCCGACCATCAAAGCCAAGGTGATCATCAACATGTCTCCCATTCCTTTTCGGCCGGCAGTGTAGGCTGCAAATCCGAGTTCCGTCATGACCCCGTCCAATTTTTCCAACAAAGGCGTTCCGTCGGCAAGATTACCTCCCAAGCCCAGTTGTGGGACAGGATTTCCGGTGAGCTGCATGGAAATAAAAATCGCCGGGACCATGTAGGCGAAAATCAGCACGCAGAACTGTGCTACTTGCGTATAGGTGATGCCTTTCATCCCTCCCAATACTGCATAAAAGAAGACTATGGCCATTCCGATTAATACGCCATATTCTATCTCGATTTCGAGATATCTTGAAAAGACGATGCCCACTCCCCGCATTTGTCCTGCGACGTAGGTGAAGGAAATGAAAAGGGCACAGATCACAGCGACTACTCTGGCTTTATTGGAATAATAGCGGTCCCCAACAAAATCGGGGACAGTGAATTTTCCGAATTTTCTCAGGTAGGGGGCCAGCAGCAGGGCCAATAGCACATATCCACCGGTCCAGCCCATCAAATAAACAGAGCCATCATAGCCGGCAAAAGCAATCAATCCAGCCATGGAGATGAAGGAAGCAGCAGACATCCAGTCTGCAGCAGTGGCCATTCCGTTGGCTAAAGGAGAAACCCCTCCGCCAGCCACGTAAAATTCTTTGGTTGATCCGGCCCGCGACCAAATGGCAATTCCGATATAAACGGTGAAGCTAAGGCCGACAAGAATATAGGTCCAGGTTAGAATGTCCATCTCTAGATCAGTCTTCGTTTACCCCAAATTCTCTGTCCAGCTTATTCATCCGGACTACATAAACAAAAATCAGCCCGATGAATCCATAGATTGACCCTTGCTGGGCAAACCAAAACCCTAAGGGATAACCGCCAATTTTGAACTGATTCAGAAAGTCTACAAACAAAATTCCGCAGCCGAAGGAAACCAGAAACCAAATCAGCAGCAGTACCACCAGAGTTTTCAGGTTTCTTTTCCAATAGGCCGACATTCGGGCTTGGTTCTCATTCATGGATTTTGGGTTTTTGTAGAAAAAACGATGGAAATGGAAGTTTAAATTGGCAATTTGCCAAAGAAATCCCCGGGATCCTTTTCAAAAATGAAATACTAGATTCTGAAGACAGAATCCAAGTCATTTCAGCCAAAAAGCAAAAATTTTTCCAAAAGCGGAAAGTACTTTTTCCAAAATATGCGCTTAGCCTAGATCAGATATTCTGAAATCAAGGCAAGTCCAGCGGCCACAAAAGTGACGATGAGCTTATTGAGCTGAAATTTGTGGTGGGGGCTGCTTTCAAAAAAAATGGTGGTGGAAATATGCAAAAATCCTCCCGTCACCAATCCGTAAAGAATCCCGATTCCATCTCCCGATAAAAGGCCATTTTCAATGAACCAGGCACTGGAAAACATGCCCAAAGGAGAAGCCAAAGCAAAAATCGTCAGGAGAAGGATCGTCCATTTTTTGCTCAAGGAAGAGGAAAGTACCGCCGCTAGGGCAAATGCCGCCGGACCTTTGTGCATAATGATCCCCAATAAGACTGATTTTCCACTGTGGGCATGATCCAGCGCCTCACTGCTGCTGACCACAGAGCCATGTGAAAGAAGGGTTCCTTCCAGAAAAGCATGGATAAACAAGCCTAGCATCAAGGTGAGTACTCCTTTGGAAGTCTCGGAAGCATGCTTGTGAATGTGTCCGTGCTCTACCCCTGAGGACCAAAACTCCAACAATTGTTGAAGCAAAAATCCCAAAAGGATATAGAGTCCCATTTGGGCTTTGGGAAATCCGTTGGAAAACAATTCGGGAAGAATGTGCAGGATCGTGACTGAAAACAGGTAGGATCCCGCAAATACCAACACGAGCTTAAAATATCTTTCCCGAAATACCGGAGCAAAAAATACCAAAAGGCCTGCTGCCATTGCGGTCAGAAAGAGTAAAAGAAAATTTAATCCCATGGAGTTTTGCTTGGATCCCTGAACGAACTGGACCTATAACTGCAACAAAGGTACAAAAATTCAATAATGTTGCATTTT
>JAJLJS010000072.1:0-5189 GCA_033844545.1 Cyclobacteriaceae bacterium
CTGCTGATGAAAGTGGCCCGGACAGAGAAGTTCAGGGGACAGGTTTTGGCCAACACGGATTTGCTGACTGATTTCTATAAAAACCACATTCCTTTTGAGCTGACCAATGCTCAAAAGCGGGTAATCCGGGAGGCCTTCGGAGACCTGAAATCCGGAAAGCAAATGAACCGGCTGATCCAAGGAGATGTGGGTAGCGGCAAAACCATGGTGGCTTTTATCTGCATCCTGATCGCGATCAGTTCAGGAGCTCAAGCTTGTCTGATGGCCCCCACAGAAATTTTGGCCAATCAGCACTTTGAGGGGCTCAAAGAATACGCAGACATGATGGGACTGAAAATCGCCCTGCTTACCGGATCAGTAAAAAAATCAGCCCGAAGAATTATCCACGAAGAACTCCTTTCCGGTGAACTCAAAATACTAATCGGTACCCATGCCCTGCTGGAAGATGTGGTGCAATTTCAAAATTTAGGATTAGCTATCGTTGATGAGCAGCATCGCTTTGGAGTAGCCCAGAGAGCCAAACTTTGGGCAAAAAACAAGGAATTCATTCCTCATGTATTGGTGATGACGGCCACACCTATTCCCAGAACCTTGGCCATGACACTGTATGGAGATTTGGATGTATCTGTCATTGATGAATTGCCGGCAGGCCGAAAACCCATTTCCACCGTGCATCGCTACGACAAGGATCGGCTGAAAGTCTTTGGATTCATCCATCAGGAAATTCAGAAAGGCCGCCAAGTCTACATTGTGTATCCCTTGATCGAGGAATCCGAAACGCTGGACTTGAAAAACCTGATGGATGGCTACGAAAGCATTGCCCGGGCATTTCCCCAATACCACCTGAGCATTGTCCATGGAGGCATGAAGGCCGAAGACAAGGACTTCGAAATGCAGCGATTTGTCAAAGGCGAAACTCAAATCATGGTGGCTACAACGGTAATTGAGGTTGGGGTAAATGTCCCCAATGCCTCGGTGATGGTGATCGAAAACGCGGAGCGATTTGGATTGTCCCAACTTCACCAGTTGCGGGGAAGAGTTGGTCGAGGAGCAGAGCAAAGCTATTGCATCCTGATGAGCAAATACGAACTGAGCAAGGATTCCAGAATCCGGCTGGAAACTATGGTCCGGACAAATGACGGATTTGAAATTGCCGATGTAGATTTGAGACTCCGGGGCCCTGGAGATCTGATGGGAACCCAGCAAAGTGGGGTGACAGATTTGTTAATTGCAGATTTGAGCAAGGACGCTCCAATTTTGACCTTGGCAAGAGATGCCGCTCAGCAACTTTTGGAGAATGATCCAGAGCTTCAGCGGCCGGAGAACGCAGCTATTTTGAGACAGGTGAAGCAGCAAAAGAAAACGGCAATGAATTGGAGCAGGATAAGTTGATGATATCGGATTTCGGAAGCCGGATGCCGGATGTCAGAAATTTATTTTTTGCGAGAAAAAAGGCCGCCTATCCTACGGAAAATCTGCTTTTCTTTTTCCCAAAAGAAGTTGAACTGCCCAAAAATAAATCCATAGATCAATAAAAAAATCTGGTACAAGGGAAGAACCAGCAGAAGATAAAGCAAAGTATTCAAAAAGCCTTGCCCTCCACCTCTTTCAACTCCAAAGAAATTCAAAATTGGATTTTTGATGAAAAGTATGGTAAATCCGGTACAGGCAAAGACCACCAAAACCATAACGACTTGAAATAAAGATTCCAGCTTCCATTTGGTTTGAAGTCGTTGAAGGAATCCCGGTTTTTGATTTTGCATGCCCAAAAGTAATAAGAAAGATGCTAAAGAAAAGAGCCGGATTCCTCCGGCTCCTTGCCCATTATTCCCAGGCAAAAACTCCCTCGTTCAGGTTTTTCAAGGCCTGAACTTTGTATTGAGCATCTACCAGGATTGAAACGTTGTGTTTGCTGCCCCCATAGGACACCATTCTTACCGGAATATCTACCAATGAATCCATCACCGACTTGATAGCTCCTTTAGTCTCAGACACCATGTTTCCGACCACACAGATAATGGTTTGGTTTTTATCTACTTCCACAGTACCTAGTTTTTGAAGTTCAGCTAAAATCTGGTCCAGATGACTCAGGTCATCAATGGTGACAGATACTGCCACCTCAGAGGTGGTGATCATGTCGATCGGAGTTTTGTATTTTTCAAAAACCTCAAATATCCTTCTCAGGAAGCCATAAGCCAAAAGCATCCGGCTCGACTTGATTTTGATGGCAGTAATCCCATCTTTGGCAGCAATGGCTTTGACCCCTTTGGTTGCCACCTCTGCCTTGATCAAGGTACCTGCCGCAGAAGGCTCCATGGTATTGAGCAATTTCACCGGGACGTTAAACATCTGTGCTGGCCAGATGGAGGCGGGGTGAAGAATTTTGGCTCCAAAATAGGCCAACTCGGCAGCCTCGTCAAAAGACATCTCTGCTATGGGTCTCGTACGATCTACGATTCTTGGATCATTGTTGTGCATCCCGTCAATATCTGTCCAGATTTCGCATACGGAAGCCTGAATGGCCGCCGCGATCAGAGACGCGGTGTAATCACTTCCCCCACGCTTCAAGTTGTCTACCTCATTCAAGTGGTTTTTGCAGATATAGCCTTGGGTGACAAAAAGACGCTCGCTTGGATATTGAGCCAAGATTGCCTTCAATTTTTCGGCAATTTTCAGCAGTTCCGGCTCCGAATTTTCATCGATACTCATGAAATCCAAGGCTGGAAGAAATACCGCAGGGATTTCCAATTCCCCCAGAAGAGTATAAAACAGCTTGGTAGAAAGCAATTCTCCCTGAGCTAAAATATCCCGGTTGATCGCTTCGTTGAACGAGATTTTTAGCAGGATATTCAGGAACTCAAAGTGTTCCTTGATGATTTCCTCAGCTTTTGCCCTGGCAGCCTCAGTATGAAGCAATGCCGGATAAAAGGCCTGGTAATGGGCATGAAGGGAGTCAATCCTCTCCTTAGCCAAGGTTTTATCTCCCGAGGCTAAAGCTTCTCCTATGCCGACCAAGGCATTGGTAGTCCCCGAAAGGGCAGACAAAACCACAATGGTAGGTTCATCTCCTTTGGTAATCAAGTCTTTGACCTGATGCATTCGTTCCGGACGGCCCACAGAGGTACCGCCGAATTTCATAATTTTCATAAGTAAGGATATATAGGTTTGATCAATTAGAATCCGAGCATTTTGATCGCAGTGATGGCCGCCTCATCGCCTTTATTCCCATGCTTTCCTCCGGCCCGATCCAGGGCCTGCTGCTGAGTATTGGGAGTCAAAACCCCAAAAATCACGGGTTTGTTGTATTTCAGGGAAACATTGGTGATCCCATGAGCCACTGCATCGCAGATAAAGTCAAAGTGCTTTGTCTCCCCTTGAATCACACAACCTAAGCAGATCACCGCATCGATGCTTTCGTCCTGAGCACACCATTGTGCTGCCAAAGAAAGTTCAAAAGACCCCGGTACATTTTTCCGGATGAGATTTTCTTTTTTTGCTCCGTGCTGAAGCAAAGTTTGGTATGCCCCGGAGTAAAGTGCTTCTGTGACTTCTTCGTTCCATTCAGAGACTACCAATGCAAACTTTTTGTTGCTGATGTCCAGGATATTTTTTGAGCTGTATTCGCTTAGGCTTTTGTTGGAGGTTGCCATATGAATTGAGATTAAATTTTTATAACAAAAAAAGAGTAAGACCTCAGGCCTTACTCTTCTAGTATGCATACATAGGAAGCATTACTTAGCGGCAAGGCCTTCTAAGCGAGCTTTGTGTTTTCGAGCTACAGAATATTCAAAAGACTCATAGTACTTTTCTTCGATTTCCGTGTAGGTGGCAATGGCATCGGCAATCTTTCCTGCTTCTTCCTGAGCCACAGCCAATTTGGCCAAATACTTCGGAGTCATGTACTTGTTTTCGTTGGTACGGGCAGCTTTAGTGTAATTGGAAATCGCAGCATCGATATTCCCCAATTCCAAATTAGCATCCCCGATCAAAGAGTACGCTTTGGATTGTACCAAATAATCATCGGAAGAAAAATCCTCCAAATGATCCAAGGCCTCCTGGAATTTCTTTTCGGAAAGATAAATGGAACCAATGTAGAAATGTGCTAGGTTGGCCGCATCCGTTCTTGGATAATCCTCCACAATGGCCAAAAGACCTTTGTTGATCCCATCACCGTTCAAGGCAAAATCCACACTGTCCTGCTCGTAGAAATAGACCGCTTGAAACATCTCTTCTTGAGCCTTTTCATTTTGGTTGGCATTGTTGATTTGGAAGAAAAGAATTCCACCGATCAATACTACCGCGGCAGCCAAAACTCCGCCTAAAATTTTGCTATTCTTTTTCAAAAAAGCTTCACCTCTGCCAATTTGCTCGGCGATGACTTCCGGATTTTCCAAAAGTTCATTTTCAGTTGCTTTTTTCGATTGCTTCGTTGCCATGTTACTCAAATTTCGGTCGCAAATATACGGTTTTTATCAAATTCACAAGCCCCTACAAAAAAGCCATGAAGTAGGAAAGACTTCATGGCTTTCTTGGACTTATCTGGAATTTTATTCCATTACAAAAGGATAATCCTCCTGAACGTACACGTCTTTGAAAGCATCCATTCCGTCAGGCCATGGGGACTCTTCTGCGAATTTCACAGCGTCGTCCACTTGCTTTTTCACCTTCTTGATCACGGCTTCGATTTCCTCTTCCGTCATCAACTTATTCTCGCGGATGGTTTGAAGTACCTGCTCGATAGGATCTTTCTTTTTGTATTCTTCTACTTCTTCCTTGGTTCGGTATTTCTGAGGATCGGACATGGAGTGTCCTTTGTAGCGATAGGTTCTGAATTCCAACAGGGTAGGCCCGTCACCTCGTCTGGCTCTATCCGCAGCTTCAGCAACGGCCTCGTGAACTGCCTCCACATTCATTCCATCTACCGGGAAGGAAGGCATGTCGTAAGATTCTCCGATTTGGTAAAGCTCAGTTACGTTGGAAGTTCTTGCAACTGAAGTACCCATGGCGTATCCGTTGTTTTCGATTACAAAAATCACGGGAGTCTTATAAAGCATGGCCAAGTTGAAAGCTTCGTGAACGGCTCCCTGACGAACGGCACCGTCACCCATATAGCAAATGGCCAGGTTTTTCGTGCCTTGGTATTTTTCTGCAAAACCCAAACCCAAGCCCATAGGCACCTGAGCACCTAC
>JAJLJS010000073.1:0-1132 GCA_033844545.1 Cyclobacteriaceae bacterium
CCAGCTGTCCAATTCCAGCGCCACGATCCTCTCGACCGGCAATGCGCTGCCGGCGCCGGTGCTGATCGACGCCAGCGTGCTCGCGCCGAACGTCGCGCTCGACGCCATGGGCCGCTACCAGGGCATGCGCGTGCAGCTGCCGGCGGCGGTCGTGGTCGGGCCGACCAATGGCTTCGGCGACTTCCACGTCACCCTGCCCGGCATCACCCGCCCGGCCCGCGAGCCCGGCGTGGCCGCGCTCGACGCCGTGCCGCTGCCGCCGGAGAAGTCCATCCCGCTGTTCGACAAGAACCCCGAGCGCCTGCGCGTTGAAAGCACCGGCCTCGAGGGCGGCACTGCGCTCAACGTGGACGCCGGCACCGAGCTGCAGGGCATGGAAGGCGTGATGTACTACGACCGCGGCGACTTCACCCTGCTGCTGGGCGACCACGGTGGCGTCAGCGCCAGCGGCGGCGCCTTCGTCGCGGCCGTGCCGGCCCCGGCCGAGGGCGCGGTGCGCGTGGCCAGCTACAACATCCAGAACCTCAGCGGCGGCGCCTCGGTCGACCCGGCCCGCCTGTCCAAGCTGTCCGAGGTGTTCTGCCAGTACCTCTACCTGCCCGACGTGGTCGGCCTGGTCGAGATCGCCAACCTCGAGACCGCCCAGCGCCTGGCCGACTCGATCAACACCAACGAGTTCGGCTTCTGCCCGGAGAACCCGCAGTACCAGGCCTACCTGCTGTCCACCAACGGCAGCCAGCGCCTGGGCTACCTGGTCAGGACCGCGCCGGTCGACGGCGCCCCGCGCGTCGAGGTCGTGGACGTGCTCGAGCACTTCGTCGACGAGCTGGTCGTGGCCCCGGACAACAGCACCAGCGCCAGCCTGCGCCTGTTCGACCGGCCGCCGCTGCAGCTCGACGCCGTGGTCAACGCCGGCGCCGGCAAGACCTTCCCGCTGACGGTCGTGCTAAACCACACGCTCTCGCTGCTGGACGTGAACAACATCGGCTCGAACGCCACCTACGGCACCACCGGCAACCGCTCGCGCGAGAAGCGCCGGCAGCAGGCCGAGCGCGTGTCGCAGCTGGTCGAGGCGATCCAGCAGGACGACCCGACCCGCCCGCTGGTGCTGATCGGCGACTACAACGCCTTC
>JAJLJS010000074.1:0-34176 GCA_033844545.1 Cyclobacteriaceae bacterium
TATCTCCCATCAATACATTTAAAAACTGAGGCATCTCATCCAAAGACGTATTTCGTAAAAATGAACCAATTCGAGTTACCCGGGGATCGTTTTTGGAGGCTTGAAGCGTGTCTGCATAATCGTTTGGGGTCATAGACCGAAACTTCAAGCAATTGAACTCTTTATTATTGATTCCATTTCGCTTTTGAATAAAAAATACAGGACCTCTTGATTCCAACTTGATCAAAAGGCCTACCAATGGAATGAGCCAGGATAAAATGAACACAGTCACTAAGGAAGCGAATACCAGATCAAAAACTCGTTTGGCAAAGCTGTTGATAGGATGATCAAGCGGAATATCATTGACATTGATGACAAAGAAATCCCCATACTTGGAAAAGGAAAGATTCTTTTCCAGTTGAAGGCTTCCCCCCGGAATCATTTTCACTTTGATATAATGATCATCTGCAAAATCGATCACTTTTTTAACCAATAAAGCATCTAATTCCTCATGGATATAGATTAGATCCAAATCAAGTCTTGGGGCCTCTTCAAAAAAATCATCTAAACTGCCCCGAGTTTGATTACAATCTGCAGCGTTATCAAAATATCCTAAGAAGTTTATCCCAAAATCTTTCCGGATTCGAAACACATCCGCAAGCTTTGGGCTAGTGCCTCCTTTTCCAACAATCACTGCATTTCGGTAATTATTTCCCTTGGTTCTGTACCTTTTGAGAAGCATGTGCACTCCTATTCGGAATGCGCCCATCAAAACCAAAAAAACGCCACCTAAAATTCCAAGTTGAAGGACTCTATTAGGGCCATCATGAAGAGGTACCCATAAAATAGCCGTAACAGCCAAAAACCAGAATAACGAAATCCCTAAATTTCTCCAGGTACGCTCATATTCATCTGTTCTTCCAATTTTATAGTCTTTTCGAAGAACAGAAACGAGCATCCACATCCCAGCAAGAGGTAGAAATGCATAGAATTCTAAATCCTCAAATCGACCAAAGATCCCCAAAATCACATACGAAATGAAAAGGGAAATCACCGATGCCAAAAAGTCTGCTGAGGTGAACAGCCAGGGAAAATAGGTATCAAATCTTCGCTTCATAAAAGTCTAAAAACCACAATTCAGAAGTTAACACGATCTGGTCTCCTTAGAATGGTTGGGTAATTTGTCGCTAAAATTAAGAAAGAAATTATCAAGGCTGATTACTTTTGAATTTATTTATCTCACAATTCCCGCCATTCGGCATATATGAATTTTATCCAAACGCTTTTTGCCTCATCAGATCAGCCCGGTTCATTAGGTTCCAAATTTCGTGCTAAACGATTAGAGAAATTTGAAGAATTGTTTTTTGGGCAATTTACGAACGAAAGCAAAGTTCGGATTCTTGATGTAGGAGGGACCGACTATTTTTGGAAAGACAGTAAAATTCTAGACCTGCCTCAAGTTGAAATTTACCTCTTGAATCTCCATCAAGAGCACACGACACATCCTCGTATATCAGCCATTGTGGGTAATGCGACAGACATGAGGGAGTTTTCTAACCAAAGCTTTGATTTGGTGTTTTCAAACTCTGTAATCGAGCACCTTTACACGTTTGAAAATCAACAAAAAATGGCAAGTGAAGTCTTGCGGCTTGGCAAAAAACATTTCATCCAAACTCCGAATCGTTTTTTCCCAATAGAAGCTCATTATGCCCTTCCTTTTGCTCAGTTTCTACCCAAAAATTGGGTAAGATTTCTATTAACAAAGACCAAGTTAAGTCGAATGAAAAAGTGGGAAAAAGAGCAAGCCAATCAATATCTTGATGAAATTCGACTTTTGGATGAAAAAGAAATGAGACTACTTTTTCCAAATAGTCTCATGTTTAAAGAAAATGTCTTGGGAATGACCAAGTCAATTACAGCTCATAATTTTTAAGAATCGGCAAACTGAAGCTTTACAAGGTTGGCATAAATGCCAGTCTCAGAATTGAGCAACTCTTGATGGCTACCTTGCTCCACAATTTTTCCTTCACTGAGCACATAGATTCGATCTACTTTTCGAATGGTAGCAAGACGGTGTGCAATAATCAATGTGGTTCTTCCTTTCATCAATTCGTCAAGCGCCTCCTGAACTAAGGCTTCAGATTCTGCATCAAGCGAAGAGGTGGCTTCATCCAGTACCAATATGGCTGGATCTTTTAAAATGGCTCGAGCTATCGCTATCCGTTGCCGTTGTCCTCCAGAAAGTTTTACCCCTCTTTCTCCAACTAAGGTCTCCAAACCTTCTGGGAACTGACTGATAAATTGCCAAGCATTGGCTTTTTGTGCCGCTGTAATAATTTCCTCCTCCGTAGCTCCTGGCTTGGCATAGGCAATGTTTTCACGAATAGATCCTCCAAATAGTAAAACCTCCTGCGGAACAATCCCTATATGACTTCTCAAGAGATGAATATTCCACTCACTTACATCCAAGTCATCAATTTGGATTTGCCCATCCTCTACCTCATAGAATCGTTGCAACAATTGAATGACTGTTGATTTTCCAGCTCCGGAATGTCCAGCTAACGCCACCTTTTCTCCTGGATTGATTTCAAGATTAAGGCCCTTTAGAACCTCCACCTCTGGACGTGTAGGATAGCTGAATTTTACCTGATTAAATCTGATTTTACCTAAAAACCTTCCAGAGGATCTTCCAAATTCAGATTCGGATTCCTCTCCGAGTATTTCCAATACCCGCTCCGAGCTTCCGATTGCTTTTTGAATTTGGCTATAAATATCGCCAAGTCCTGCTATTGAGCCTCCAATGAAGGTCGTATAAAGTACAAATGAGACCAATTCCCCAACACTCATCTCACCAGTAGCAACCAAACTTGCTCCATACCACATCACTCCTACGATTCCCCCGAAAAGGACGAAAATGATAAAGGATATAAAAGCCCCCCGATATTTAGCTGCGGTCAATGCTACAGAGACGACGCGATTGAGACCATTACTATACCGATTTGATTCAAAAGCTTCCCCAACAAATGACTTGACCGTGGTAATTGATTGTAAAGTCTCCTCCACAATAACATTAGCACCTGCTAATTCGTCCTGGGTCTTTTTTGAAAGTTTTCGGATATAGCGGCCAAAAACCATCGCAAACAAAACCAGGACTGGAAAGGTCGCTAGCATAAAAAGGGTGAGCTTTGGGGTATTGACCATCAAAAATCCAAAACCGGCAACAAGGGTAATAACTTGTCTGAAGAGCTCAGCAAGAGTCGTAGAAAACGTTTCTTGAAGCTGGCTTACGTCTGAGGTAATCCTACTGATCAACTCCCCCGTCCTTCTTTTATCAAAAAACGACATCGGAAGTCTGACCAATTTGGCATACAAGGCCTGACGAATATCCCGCATGGATCGCTCGGAGACCTTAGCAAATAGCCAGACTCTGAAAAAAGAAAAAATGCTTTGAACAGCTAAAATCCCCAACAAAATAAAGGCGATCGTATTGACATCATTCACGATCCATGTTTTCCCTTCCGCCGTATCGATGAGTTTTCCAGCCACAAACGGAAAGGTCAACAAGGTCAGGGAAGAAAGGAGCAAAAACACTAATCCACTAACAAACTGTAGTTTATAAGGAGAAACAAACTGAAAAATCCCACTCAGCTTCCCCAAATTTTCTTTGCTTAATTTTCGTTTTTCTTCAGGGTCTAAGACAGCTCCACGTTTCTTTGCCATAATTTACAAAGGTGATCAATCGACAAAAGTAGGGTTTTGACTGTGAATTGACAGGCATTTTCTTCAAAACAAAACAGTTAATCCGAAAAGATCTTGGCGATTCGTTCTCCCAAAGCGGCAGAATGCTTAAAGCCATGACCCGAGCAAGCCGAAACCAAAAGTAAATTTGAATCTCCTCCGGGATGCTCCAAAACAAACCGGGCATCCTCGGTTACCGTGTAAAAACAAACTTGAGACTTTAAAAATCTCGGGAGTAAGCCACGAACTTTGCCTTTCACTTTTTCTTCCCAGAATCGATCTTGTTCCTCAGGACTTACTTCTCGGTCCAATAAGTTTGGATGGGGTGTTTCAATAAAAGATTCTGATGCCATTTTTATTGTTTTTCCATCCAAAGACGGGAATCCGTAGATAAAATCCTCTGGATTTGGGCCAAAACCCCACATCCAAACGGGATGGCTGCTCCAATCTACTTCAGAAAAATCTGCCTCAATCCAATGCAAGACTTGTCGACAGATTTTGAATTTTTGGCGGTCAATAGACGAATCCATAAAATCCAAAATCCAACCTCCGGCAGTGACTGCTACCTGCCTTGCATTTATGACTTTGCCCTCCAAAACTAGCTCATTACCTGATGCATTTTTTTGGAGAGATTGCACTGGAGAATTCCTTAAAATTTCAGCCCCTTGATTTTGGGCCTGCTTCAGGTGAAGCTCAATGGCCAATTCGGGTTTTAAATACCCAGCTTCAGTTTCTAGATATCCCCGACCTTGAATTGGAAGCTCAAAAGCTGGAAATAATCGAGACAATTCCTCCGAACCAAGAAGCGAATGCCGGATTTTTTGAGATTGAGCAAATCGAACCGTACGATCAAAAAACCCTTCCGAACCGTGCTTGGACCAGGGTTGAATCCCTGAATCCAACAAAATTCCACTCGTGGGAAAGTACACCTGTTGTCCAGAAACTTTCTCCAGCTCCTTCCATAGCTCATGCGATCTCTTGGCAAGAGCTACATAATCTTCACCCTCACCCACTGCTAAGCGGGTGATTCGAGTTTCTCCATGACTGGAGCCAAAACTATGTGGGGGATCGAATCGATCGATGCCAATGACCTCCTTGCCAGATTTGGCAGCATAATGTAATGCTGCGCTACCGACAGCCCCTAGGCCGATTATTGCAAGCTCAAATTCCTGTGATTTCATAACATTGGGCAAAAAAATTAGCGGAAAATAAATCCGCTAATTCAATACTATCTCCTCGCATCAACTTTTGCCCATTTGGGCATCTATTAATTCTCGTTTCAGTTTGCGTTCACGCTCTAAGGCATTCTTTCGATGTTGTTCAAATTCACTTTGGATATCCTCTAAGTCTTTTTGTGCTTTTTTAATTTTCGATCCACTTCGAAAATATTGGGAGGAAAAGAAAACAAGGAAAGCAGCGAGAATAGCAACAATACTCCACATGATGGAAGAATAGAGCGTCTTTTCAATTGCAATTCCTAAAAACTCAAAGCTCTCTTTTGCTACAACGGCCTCCTCTTTTTCCTTTTGTGTTAGTGCCAAATTTCCAGATAAGAGAACCAAAGAATCAGATTGGCTAGCCTTTTCCGTTTTCAAGACCATGATTTGGTCTTTGTAAACCTTTAAAGAGTCTAGTATATGAGACTTCAAGGCCTGCAAATTTTCCTTTTTGACCACCTCATAGCCCTGAAAATCATTAGAGGTTCGATAGATGTACTCAAACTGACTCTCAATGGTACCTGAGTTTAAAGACCCGCCTGAGGAGGGGGAATTTTCTTGTGAAAACGAGAAATGTGCGATAAAAACAAGTAAACCAGTGAGTAGTTTGATCTTCATAGTTAAAATGATTTTTCAGCGAATAATCAATAAACATGCCCTTTTGGTCACCTCCCAAATTTTAAGAAATTTACCCATCGGTATATCTTTCAAGAAATAAGCCTCATTTCTGCCCATCAAAACGATTCAAAAAAGCAAACCCTGAAATTCAAATGGGAAAACTCTTCCTCAATTACGCTTTCATTTTTATGCTCTCAGTCGGATTTTATCAGCTTGGGTTTTCTCAAAATCAGCGAGAAATTACCTTGGAGAAGGCACAAAATTCCCTAGACCAAACTAACTGGCTAGAAGCCAAAGCAATACTTGATCCTTGGATCCAAAGCTATCCAAAAGATACAACCGCACTTTTTTTAAGAGGCCAAGCATCTCAAAAGCTGAATGAATGGGAAGCCGCCCTGAGCGACTTGAACACATTGCTAACTATCAGTCCGAAAAATCGGGAGGGGCTATTTGAGCGGGGACGAATTCGATATCAATTGAACCAGTTTGAACCTGCAATGGATGATTTTTATGCTTTTATCCAAGCACCAATTGGTGAAACAAACCGGGTGATGTACCAAATAAGCCCAAATGGGGGAGTTACAGGCGTTACAACTCTACAAAGCACCAATGAAGATCTTGGGTATTATCATCTTGGGCTGTGTGCCATTGCCTTGGAAGATTATGAGTTGGCCATCGATTATCTTTCAGCAGCATTGGAAATTCGAGATGATGATCCAGATTTTTACACCCAATTGGGAATTGCATTCGGAAGATTAGGCGAAAATATTCAAGCCATTCAGGCTTTTGAGACTGCACTACTTTTAGACCCCAATCACCTGCGAGCCAAGGAGGGACTTGCCAATGTACAGACTGGAGGTGACCAAGTGCTTATAGCCCAATTGGAACAAACCATTGCCGATTCTGCTGCAAATTCTCAAACTTATAAGCAACGCGGGTTTTACAGAATGAGCCATCAAGAGAATGAATCAGCTATTTCTGACTTCGACCAAGCAATTGCCTTGGACTCAATGGACGTAGAAAATTATTACTATCGAGGGCTCATTTATTCCAGATTGAAAGAATGGGAAAAGTCAGAGGATGACTATAGCCGAGCTTTGGAATTGTCACCTCAAGATCCAGAAATTTATCTGGCAAGAGGTCAAACGAGATATCGGAATGCAAAACTTTCAGAGGCTTTTGCTGACTTCACCCAAGTTGTAAGCTTGGATCCCGAACATGCTTCAGGATATTACCACCAAGGAATCACGCTTCAACGAATGGGGAAAATAAAAGAGGCCTGCCTAGTCCTACAAAGATCCATTGATCTGGGGATGGAAGCAGCCCAGACAGTTTTTGATAAAATTTGTTCCGGAAATTAAATCTCCGTGATCGGGTTTACTTTGGAGGCTATCCAAGCAGGTCGCCAAGAGGCAAAAAGGGTAATCGTAATCACAGAAACGGCAATCCAAACCAAGTCGAGATAATCGAGTCTGACCGGATACGCATCCACCACGGCTGAGGAAATTCCCAACGACACCAATCCAAACTGGTCTTGGGCCCAAACTAAGGCAAAGCCTAAAATCAAGCCAATTATTGCTCCTGAGAAGGCAATCATACCCCCTTGTTTTAGGAAAATCATACGAACCATTTGATCTCTGGCTCCCATGGATTTCAAAATCGCAATGTCTTTCTTCTTCTCAATCGCCAACATACTTAGAGAAAAGAAAATATTGAACGAAGCAATTGCCAGTATGAATGTGAGCGTAAGAAAAACAAAGAATTTTTCCAGCTTAACGGTTCGAATCAAAGTCGCATGTTGCTCATCTGCATTTTTTACAGAAAACTGATCCCCTAGCACCTCTTTCAAAGACTCCTGAACAGAACCAATGGAAGCATTATCACTCACCTTGACTTCAAGCGCTGTTCTTCGATTTCCATAATTGAGCAAGCCTTTGGCAAAATCCAGAGGGACAATCAGGTATTGATTATCAAACTGCTGCTCAACACTAAAAAACGCCCTTGGCTCAACCGAGGCTGATGCATAAAGTTGATTAGGATCTAGACTTGCCGCCGACCGAGGTGCTTTGGGGTAATACACCCTTACCACTGAATTGATTTCATCCAGATTAATCGAAAGAAGAAAACCTACGCCTCGGCCAATTATTGCCCCGGGTCGTTCGGCAGTTCCGAGCGTGGTGTCACCCCAAAAATAGCCTTTTGAGAATCTTCCCTGATCCAAAAAATTCTCAGAAACCCCTTTGATTCTTCCGACCATCTGATTGCCTCGGTAATCCAACAGGGCATTGTCTTCGATGACTTCCGTGACGATTTCCACTCCCTCTACAGATTGAATTTTTCCTATCCAATCTGGACTTACCTCGAAGCTCTTGCCCTGAACCGCCTCAATTTTCAATTCAGCATCAAAGCTGGCAAATAAGCTTCGGATTAAATCTTCCAACCCATTGAAAACAGACATAACAGCTACCAAAGCAGCCGTACTGACCGCCACCCCAATCATGGAAATGATGGATAAAACGGTGATGAAATTCCGCTTTTTCTTGCTGCGAAAGTATCGACCAGCTATGAACGAGGTGATTTCCAAAGGGTAGACTGATTTTAATCCTCTTCGTCTTCCTCTGGAGCAGGCGGAATATTCAAACTGGAAATTACCTGATCCATGTGCTGCGCATAACTTGCTGAATCATCGGGAAAAAATGCAAGCTCAGGAATTACCCGTACGGTCTTTCCAATACGCTTCGCCAATGCATGACGGATTTCCTTTTTGTGCTCATCAATCAGTTCAAAGGTCTTTTTCGGGTCAGCAATTAAAAAACTCAAGTACGCCTTGGCAAACCCTAAATCTGGACTGACCATCACTCGAGTAATGGTCACCAGTGCTCTTCCGACAAGATGTTTTGCCTCTTTTTGAAAAATGTCGCCAAGTTCTTTCTGGATGAGTTTGGCATATTTTTGTTGTCTTTTACTTTCCATGTCAAGTATTTGTGAACAAATTTAGCGAAATACTTGGGTAAGCTTTAATTTCGGGCACAATCCAACTCCAATCCCAAGATCCACATTGTTTAGCTTTTTCCAAGTCAACGATCCTTTCAGACTTATCGGTGTAGTCCTCTACCTGATGATCATCTCGGTAATTTATCTGGTTTTTTTCCCTTTTCCCGTAACTGAACCGGCTTTGCTTTGGATGGTATTGGGAGAAAGACTAAGTGAGGGACTAATTCTCTATCGGGACGTAATCGATGATACCGGACCCCTTTCGGCAGGTTTTTTCTCCATGATGGATTGGGTTTTTGGAAGAAACCAAACCGCTTATGAACTGATGGGTAGGGGTATTATTCTTCTTCAGATTTTTCATTGGAACGCTACCTTGCTACGGTATCGGGTCTTTGACGAGAATACCTACCTTCCTGCAATCCTAATGGCGGCGTTGTTTCATTTTTCTTTTGACATGCTGAGTTTAAGCCCTTCTCTGCTGGGAAGTACATTTTTGGTTTTTGCTTTAGGTCAGCTGTTTTCCCAAACTGTCTTGCAGAAGGAAACCTCAGAATCCACCTTGTTAATTGGGATATATGGGGGATTGGCAGCCGGATTTCATCTATACTTCATCATTTTCCTTCCGTATATCCTTTTTACCGGGATTGTGATTTCAGGCTTTTCATTTCGGCAAATCCTTCTTGCGATTACGGGATTTATGCTGCCGATAGTCCTGATTTTGGTGTTTTATTTTTGGAACAATGCCCTTCCGGACTTCTTGGAAATCTTTCCGCTACTTTTTAGCTATCCAAAATATTCATACCAATCTATTTTAGCTTGGTTGATCCCTGCAGGAATTCCCATTGTTTTGGCTGGAATTGGATTGATTGCAAGTACCTTTTTCCGGGGAGCCACTATCAACCAGCAAAAACAGCGGCAATTGATTGTCCTGTGGTTGATCTTTTCGGCCTTGGTGTTTTTCATGATTAAAAAACAAGCCTCCTTCCAGTTGGTGGTATTCGTTCCGGGGCTTTCCTATTTATTGACCCAGTTTTTTCTGAATTTCAAATCCACGATTTTGGGAAAATTGGCCTTTTATGTGATTTTTCTTGGGCTTCCCGTTACGGGAGTCTTGTATTGGCAAAGCCAATCCCAAAACTTCAACCGGTATTTTGTAGAGGAGGCACCGGAATACAAGTCCATAGCAGGAAAGGAAATCCTGGTCATGGGTGATGATTCCCATCCTTATTTATATGGTAAACTGGGAGGGCCATTTTTGAATTTTCACCTTTCCAAGGAGTTTTTATTCCAAGAAAAGAGTCTGGAAAGCAAAACCAGGGTTTACCGAATGGTCAACCAGCAAAAACCAGAAATCATTTTTGATCCTGAAGGATTCTTCAAGGAGTTTATGGAGGAATTTCCTGCTACCAAAACTTGGTATGAAGAAAAAGAAAAGGGCGTTTTTCTTTTAAAATAATTTTTTAATTATTTGGTACACAGCCAGATATACCTTATTTTTCTATACCTTTTTGGATAGTATCCTTTCATTTACATTGTTTTTCTCTTTTTTATGAATTCAATTTTTGAAATACTTGACGGGTTGCCTTATCATGAAAAAAGCCAGATTTTAAATTTCTGCGCAACACGAAACTCAACCCAGTCCAAAACCTTTCTCCTGCTTCTGGAGTACGTGGAAAATCCACATCTTGAGGAAAGTCACTATTGCCGGAAGTTTTATGGAGTAGATTCCTGCCCTGCCTTCTTTCAGCTCAAAAAACGGGTAAAAAAAGAGGTTTTGGAATTGATTTGTTTCCTCAAGAAAACGCCCTCATCCGGAGAAACCCAGGATCGGATCCACTGCTCAGAATTGCTTCTCCAAAGTCAGATTTTGCTGACCCGGGGGATGTTGGGTCCAGGAACCAAACAATTGGAGAAAAGCCTCAAAAATGCGGTCAATGCTGATCTTCCGGATTTGATTTTGTCCATTTTTGACACCGCGAGAAAATACGGATTAGAAGGAGTAATCCGCAAAAAGGAAATTCCAGAGCTGGAAATGATCATCAAAAATCACCTTCAGATTCTCGCCAACCAGTTTTGTCCCAAAAATCCCATCGGCTCTGGACAAAAGTCTATGCTGTCCCCACTTTTAAAGCAGCTTAACCAAGAAAAAAATAACTGGGAGATTTTAGCCGAGATCAGAAATGCCATTTCGAGGAAAGATTTTGAAAGAGCCGATAGACTTCTATCCGAATCTGAAAAAGTCATGAAAAGAGACCACCTCTCCAATGATATTTTTGAGGAATTTTTCTTGGCCAGGCAACAGGTACTTCTCCAAACCCGCCAATTCAAAAAAGTAATCCAGAATTATAAGAAAATTGATCTTTCGAAATTCAACCGCAAGGAGACTAGTCAAGAGCTGAATGAATATCACTGGTATGCTTTATTCTACCAGGAAAAATGGGAGGAAGCGCTTCATCTACTCAAAAAAATCCTGATTAAGTCTTCCCCGGAAAATTTTCCCAAATGGAAATATTGGGAAGCTTACATTCGCTTCAGACAAAAACTTTTCAAACCTGCTTTGCAATTGATCCATGAGAGCCAAAATGAGCTCAAAAAGAAGCCGGATTATTTTTTCGGTTCGAAAATGCTCGAAATGATGGTGCTTTTTGACCAAAATGAACTGGATTGGCTGGATTATAAAGTAGAGAATTTCAGAAAATTGCTTTCCCGCTGGAAAGGAAAAATCAATGCCAGAATCGAAAGTGCATTTTTGGTTTTTCTCTGCATGACCAAATCCAATAAACTCCAACATCCCCATCAGATATCGGATCATATCCACCTTACAAAATTGCAGTCCTGCTCCGGAGAATATTCCTGGAACCCTGCAGATTTTGAATTGATCCGATACGATCAATGGATTTCCTCTCACTTTTCATTGAATTAATCCCGATTTTCTCCTGAAGGGAGGAATATGCTTAAATTCATCAGAAAAATCCCATGTCATCTTAAACCCTTATTTTTTATCTAATTATCTTTTTTTCAGGTAATTACAAATTATAAAGGTTTAATTTTTTGTTTATCCTTCCAAGATTTTTTCCTGTCAATTGGCACAAAGGCTTAATAACTTTTGAGCCATTGTTTTTCCTGTTCACTTAAAATTTTTACCCATGATTCATTCCACTTTGGAATTTTTGGCCGAAGAAATAAACTCCTTTGTCAAGCTCAAAGTAGGGGATCCCTTGACCAAGAGAGTCTACCTCTCCGGAGTCACCAACGAATCAGGAATAGCCATTCCGGACCAATCTTTAGGTCTATCACTAATCAACATCGAGGAAGAAAGAACCAACAAGGAGCAGCAGAGCAAATTCATCAACTCCGTCGGAAAAGTTGAAAAGCGAAACCCGGAAATCCAGCTGAACCTATATGCCCTGATCACGGCCAATTTTCAAAACAAACCCAATCTCACCCAGACTGAAGATTACTCAGAGGGGCTGAAGCAGCTCAGTTATGCCATTGCTTTTTTTCAGAGCAAAAATGTCTTTACCCAAGAAAACAGTCCTGCAATGGCCAGCTTTGATCCCAAACTTAAAAAGATCATTGTGGAGCTTTACAGCTATTCCTTTGAGCAGCTCTACAATTTTTGGTCCGTGGTGGGAGCCAAATACCTGCCCAGTGTCCTGTATAAGATCAAGACGATTCAAATTCAGGAAAATGCGCTCCAAGAAACCGGAGAACCTATAGAACAGATTTTCAACACCTCACTCCATAAGTCATGAATATCATTTACACCAGGCTTTTGGAGATTGGGATTCTCCACGATTACTACCAGGATGGGAGGGCAAAAGATCTCCGCTTGGCTCCGACCCAAGAGACCAATGTACTCTTCAAAAGTGGGAGAATGCTTTGGCGAGATATTCCGAGCGGAATCGTGGTTCTATACCGATCCGAAAATGATCTGACCACTCCGGAAGTACCTCTCTCCGCTCCGCTTGACTTTTACTTTTATCTGTACAGCTCCAATCCCACTCAATTTTTCAACATTTCAGATCTATCCAAGGGATCCAGAAAATATGAAAAAGGGAATCTTTTGGCCTTCAAAAATAATCCAGCCAATGCTTCACAGAATGCTGCCTCTCCAGAAAAAATCACATTGGATTTCTGGGATGGGGGCCGCCCCAAGGTATTTACCCAAAAAGTCAAACTTGAGCCAGTACCTGCCAAAGTAATTCTCCAAGTGGAGGATTCCTTAGGGCAAAAAATCCCCTCTGGCAGGGATGCAAATGGAAATCCCAAAGCATTGGATCTGGAATTGATCCCGGACAGTCAGGGAGAAATCACTTTTGAAATCAATCTTGAAGGTTCTTCTCAGGGCAATTATTCATTTGTCCTAAGAAATGCCGCAAATACCCAAGACCTCTGGAAAAAAGAGTTTTTTATCGCGAATGATATTCTTGGAAATTCAGCCATAGGCGTAGTCAAACTGTCCTATACCTCGGCGCCGACCCACTTATACGGAGCAAGAGAATTCTATGCATTGGACCTGAAGAGAAAATCAACCAAATGGACCTTTTTCATTGTCAGCCAAAACCAAAAGATAGATTTATCCAGCACCAATTTATCCATTCAGGACAAAGGAAATCCACCGGGCTCCCCTTATTCGACTTACGCTTTTCAGCAAGTCGGGGGATCTCCCAACCCAAGTGTCAAAATCAACAACAGCGATACGGTCATTTTCAAATCCCAGGCAGCCATTCCGTTTTTTGAAAACCCCAAACTTAACCTAGAACTCCGAAGAACTCCGGGAAACAGGGTTCTCTTTTCCCATCTTCCAAATCCTTCCCGCAGTCACGTTCCCAAGCAGGCTCCCGGAGAAGAAATCTCAGAAATCTATGTATTCATCTAATCCCAACTAAATATGGCAGAATTCAAAACCCCAGGGGTGTACATTCAGGAAATCTCCACCCTACCCGCTTCCATCGTACCGGTGGCCACTGCCATCCCAGCATTTGTCGGGTATACCCGTAGCCGAACCCGAAACGGATCTGCTTTTGGACCAAATATCCCCGTCAGAATATCCTCCTATCTGGAGTACTTGGAGATTTTTGGGGAGTCTTTTTATGAGCTGTACCAAATCACCATAACAGATGGTCCAAACTTCAGTGTCGCAGCTCCCACTGAATTCTCCCAATATCTGATGACCTATCAGGTTTACCTCTATTTTGCCAATGGAGGAGGTCCTTGCTGGATTGTATCTGTAGGGTCATTTGTCACCACCCCAACTGGTGATGATATTGATGTGGCAGATCTGCTCAAGGGACTGAAGGCATTGGAGGAAGAGGATGAACCAACTCTCTTAGTGGTTCCCGAAGCCGCTCAACTTTCAGATATCAACCGAAAATCCCTTCATGATCAAATGCTGGCCCAATGTGCCAAGCTTCAGGATCGCTTTGCAATTTTTGATGCCTTGCATTATGATGGTAACACCGTGGAGCAGGATGGCGCGGCATTCCGGGCGGAGATTGGAACCTCAGATCTCAAATACGGAGCGGCATATTACCCGGGAATGGAGAGCATTTTATACCGAAATTTCAATCCAAATGCGCTGACCATCACAGATAATCGAGGAGGTCCTGGTGCGGGTCCATTTCATCAAAAAACTTTGGCAGAAATCGGAAATGGACAAGCCTTTGCCACCGGCAGGATCACCATCTCCAATAACGACGACATCGACGATGACAGCTTTAATATCGCAGGAATTGTAGCGACGGAAGGAACCGAGTTTACCAAAGGAGCCGGAGTAGCCACCACAGCCGGAGCTTTGGAAACTTTTTTGAATGGACTTTCAGATCTTCCCTTTACCTATCAGCGAAATGCTGGAGTCATAAACCTTACCGCTAAGGCTGCCGGTGAAGCCGGAGCTTCTTTGGTCCTTACCTACACCTCATCCGGAGCAGCAGGGGGAAGTGTCTCCGGAAGCGGAACTTTTTCCTGGTCAGCACCAGACAAAACGCTTTACAACTCGATCCTCGCATTTCTGAAATCCAAGTTGATGACACTTTATCCCTCTGCCAGCATGGCTGGGATTTTCGCCCGGGTGGATAGCCAGAGAGGAGTTTGGAAAGCCCCTGCCAATGTGGATATCCGATCTGTCAATAAGCCGGCCATTCCAGTGAGTCATGAAGATCAAGGGCTGCTGAATGTAGATGCTACCTCCGGGAAGTCAATCAATGCTATTCGGTTTTTCTCAGGTAAAGGAAATCTGGTTTGGGGTGCCCGAACCTTGGCCGGAAACGACAATGAATGGAGGTATATCCCAGTTCGAAGACTTTTCATTTTCATCGAAGAATCCGTCAAAAAGGCCACTGAGTTTGTGGTCTTCGAACCCAATGATGCCAATACCTGGCTGAGGGTAAAAACCATGTGCGAAAACTTCCTTTCCAATCTTTGGAGGGAAGGGGCATTGGCCGGAGCAAAGGCAGAAGATGCATTTTTCGTACGGGTTGGGCTGGGCCAAACCATGACAGCTTTGGACATTCTCGAAGGAAGAATGAACGTAGAAATCGGACTGGCGGCAGTGAGACCGGCGGAATTTATCATCCTGAAATTCTCCCACAAGCTTCAGGAATCCTAACCCATTTTCCCACAAAAACTTAACAATCATGTCCAATTACGCCACTCCGGGAGTCTATATCAAGGAAATATCCACCCTCCCTGCATCCATTGCAGCAGTGGAAACTGCCATTCCGGCATTTATCGGCCATACTTATAAAGCGGGACCTTCTAATGATCCTTCAGATGACAATTTTGATAACTTAAGAGGTGTCCCTACCCGCATCAGCTCCATGCTGGAATACGAAACGCTTTTTGGCTTTGCCAATCCCGAAACCATCACGCTAACCATCGCAGATACCTATACAGGGGAAAATAATCAACCTGCCAAGCAGGTTTCCCGAAGTATTTCTGTAGGTCCCATCACACAGAGCAGTTACGAAATGTACTATGCCCTTCGCTTGTTTTTCGACAACGGAGGAGGGCCTTGCTATATCGTTTCGGTCAATGACTTTACCGCTCCTCCCACAGTCGGGGACAGTACTACGGCCACCAGCCTTCTGGGTGGATTGGCAGCCTTGGAAAAAGTCGATGAACCTACGCTTATTCTATTCCCGGATAAGCTTTCCCTAGCCAATGCAAAAACCGTGTATGATCAGGCTTTGGCCCAATGTGAAAAACTCCAGGATCGGTTTGTAATCATGGATGTCAAAACCAATACGACTAATCCTATCACCGACGGGGATGATTTCAGAAACACCGGTATTGGTTCTGGAAGCTTAAAATACGGTGCAGCATACTATCCCAACCTCAAAACCGCCCTACCTTTAGGCTACAATTCTGGTTCAGTGACGATTAACCAAAGTCATACATATATCGGTACCGGAACTTCAAATCCAGCCATTTCCAATCCGGCAAATGGGTCCAATCTAGACGCTCTTTCCTCTTCAGATCCAAGTTTACACAGATCTCTCTTAGCTGCACTAGCCAAACAATATGCGACAGTCTCTCCTTCTGGAGCGATTGCAGGGATATTTGCCAGAGTGGATAGCCAAAGAGGAGTCTGGAAAGCCCCTGCCAATGTGGATATCCGCTCCATCATCGGGCCTGCAGTCAAGGTGACCCATGAGCAGCAAGCCAATCTCAATGTAGATGCTTCCTCAGGCAAATCGATCAATGTCATCCGCTCCTTTACCGGAAAAGGCACTTTGGTTTGGGGAGCTAGGACTTTGGCAGGAAATGATAATGAATGGCGATACGTACCCGTCCGTAGACTGTTCATTTTCATCGAAGAATCCGTCAAAAAAGCTACAGAATTTGTCGTTTTTGAACCCAATGATGCCAATACCTGGCTCCGGGTAAAAACGATGATCGAGAATTTCCTTTCCAAGCTTTGGAGGGACGGAGCCTTGGCCGGAGCCAAGCCCGAAGAAGCCTTCTTCGTGAAAGTGGGACTTGGGCTTACTATGACCGCACAGGACATTCTAGAAGGCCGAATGAATGTAGAAATAGGCTTGGCAGCTGTCCGACCCGCTGAATTCATCATCCTGAAATTCTCCCACAAACTCCAAGAATCTTAATCTTTTCAAGAAATCTAAATCCCAAAAATCATGGCAGTAGCATATCCAGTATCCGTCTTTCATTTTCAGGTAGAATGGGGCGGCACCAGAATAGGATTTACAGAGGTCTCCGGCCTCACCATAGAATTGCAGACCATTGACTACCGTGAAGGCAGCTCAATGGAGTACCATGTGTCTAAAATGCCGGGAATTCCCCAGTACTCTAATATCACTTTGAAAAGAGGGGTATTTAGAGCTGACAATGAGTTTTTCCAATGGCTCAATACCGTCAAAAAAAACAATATCGAACGCCGGGATCTCACCATCAGCTTGCTCAACGAAGAGCATGAGCCAGTCATGGTCTGGAAGGTAAAAGAGGCCTTTCCCTGCAAGGTAGAAGGTCCGACCCTAAACTCTACCGGAAATGAAGTGGCCATTGAAACAGTAGAACTCTGCCACGAAGGTTTGGCCATCGAAACCCCCTAAGTAAATGGCACTGTTCTACCCTCCTACAGGATTTCATTTTCTGGTGCGGTTTGAAGGACTCCTTCTTAAGTACCCTGGCTTCCCTGATGTGGGATTTCAGGAAGTAGGAGGCCTGAGCGTGGAAATCGCAGTGGAAGAATATGCCGAGGGAGGAGAAAACAGATTCAAGCATCGGATGCCAGGATCAGTCGGATATGGAAATCTTTCCTTAAAACGAGGAATGCTGATCGGATCACAGGCGGCAAAATGGTTCAAGGACGAAGTGGAAGGATTTCAGTTTGAAGCCAATGACATCACGGTGGTCCTGCTCAATGAAAACCATGTTCCTCTACAAGCTTGGAATTTCCTGAATGCCTGGCCAGTGAAGTGGAGTATCGAGGGACTCAATGCCATGGAAAATACCCTCATGATTGAGTCCATAGAGTTTGCCTACCAGTATTTCAGACGAATTTCTCCCGAAGATCTTTTGCCCTTCTAGCCCATGCCCATACAAATCAATGAAATCCGAATCTATGTAGAAGTAAATGCATCCAATGAAACTCCTACCGCTCAGTCTGGTCCCAGTCCCAGCACGGACGCAGTAATGAAAGGAATGCGTGAACTAGTCCGCATGATCAAAGAAAAAAATGAACGATAAAAGACCATGGCTTTAAAAGACATTTTTTCTCCTTTAGGTGGTCTCGAAAAACTCAAGATTACTGCGTTTTCGGATGTGACTTATGAAACCTCCACGGAAACCTACGTGGTCATGTATAATCCTACTGCCTACAGCCAAGAGGTTAAAAACAAGTGGATTCCCGAAGAAGGTCTTGCCGATGGAGCTCAGACTCAATTTAAGTCCAACCAGTCTGATTCTGCTTCATTTGAATTTTTATTTGACGCGACCTTGACCTCCCCTCCAGGCAATGATGTGCCCGGGGATGTGAATCTTTCCTATCTGGGAGACAGCAAGCCCAACCTGGATAAAATCAGCGGGAATAAAACCAATGCAGTGGACATTATTCGGGAAGATAAGCACGTGGATCGGGCTATTCAGAAATTCTTGGAAATCACTCAAAAAGTCCAATCCTCCACCCATAGCCCCAATTATCTTCAGATCAATTGGGGAGCATTCCAGTTTCGGGGAGTATTGGAAAAAGCCACCATCAATTACAAACTTTTCAATTCCTCCGGGCTTCCGATCCGGGCTACTCTTACGGCAAGTTTTAAACAAAGTATTTCCCGACAAGAACAAGCTGCCCAGGCTGGGAGAACCTCCCCTGACTTGACCCATACCCGAGTGGTCAATGCGGGAGATACCCTCCTAGTCATGTGCAAAAGAGTCTATGGCTCTGCAGAATTTTATCTGGAAGTGGCCCGCGTGAATAAGCTCAAAAACTTCCGAAAACTGGAAATCGGACAAGAGTTGTTTTTCCCACCCCTTTCGAAATCCTAACCTATGCCCCTAATTCAAGAAAATAGCGACACCCTATTAAGCTCCACCACTTTTGAAATCTATTCAGAAGGCGAATTGGTGCCACCTCAAATCGGATACGCATCAATAACAGCCCAAAATTCCATCAACAGGATCCCTAGTGCTCGATTGGTATTATTTGACGGAGATGTAGCAGAGGGCGATTTTTCGGCTAGTTCAGGTGAGCTTTTTGTACCGGGGAAAAGCATAGAAATCAAGGCCGGATACAATGGGGAAAGCAAATCCATTTTTAAAGGAATAATCATCCGGCATGGGATTGAGATCATCGAGGGGAATACCAGCAAATTGGTTATTGAACTCAAAGACCCAAGTATTAAGCTGACCGTTGGCCGCAAAAACAAATATTTTTTTGAATCCAAAGACTCAGAAAATATAGAAGAAATCATTGGGGGGTATTCTGGCCTCAGTGCTGAGGTAGAAGATACGGGAACCACCCACCCTTCCATGGTCCAATACTATGTCTCAGATTGGGATTTTATCCTGACCAGAGCCGAAATCAACGGCAAGTTGGTTTTTGTTGAAGATTCCAAAGTCGTGGTCAAAAAGCCTGAAGTAAGTGCAGACCCAAAACTAGACCTTGCCTTTGGAGCCAATGTGGTGGAATTCCAGGCGGAGATGGACGCCAGAAGACAGTATACCACCAGCAAAGCAATAAGCTGGGACAAGACGAATCAAGAACTCAAAGAGGTGGAGGCCAATGATCCCAGAGTGGATATCCAGGGTAATTTCAGTCCTTCCGAACTCGCAGACATTATCGGACTGGGTGATTTTCGGCTTCAGCATATCGGAGCATTGGACAATACCGAATTACAGGCCTGGACAGATGCTGCTCTGCTGAGAAGCAGATTGTCAAAAATTCAGGGAACCATAAAAATTACCGGAACCCACGAAGTCAAACCCGGAGATCTGGTCAATTTGGAGGGTTTTGGGGAAAGATTTAATGGAAAGGCATTTGTGTCCTCCGTCTTTCATGAAGTCACCAATCAATCCGGCTGGTTTACGCATTTATCCATCGGGCTTGACCAAAAATTCATCGCAGAGGTATTTGAGGATATCCTGGACAAGCCCGCAGCTGGTATCATCCCCGCCATAAAGGGACTTCATGTCGGAAAAGTCACCAGCTTGGAAGACCCGGACGGAGAGCATCGGGTGAGGATTTATATCCCGGTGATTGATGCGAGTTCTGAAGGAATATGGGCCCGCATGGCCTCTCCGGATGCCGGGGAAGGTGAAGGGGCCAGAGGAATATTCTTTCTGCCAGAGATAGGAGATGAAGTCATCGTAGGTTTTATCAATGAAGATCCCAGAGATCCGGTGATTCTAGGTAAGCTTTATAGTTCTGCCAAACCAGCACCTTTTGAACAAACAGAAGACAATTTCCAAAAAGGAATTGTCACCAAAAGTGGTTTGAAGCTGGTATTCGACGACGAGGTAAAATCCATCTCGCTTGAAACCCCAAACGGAAACAAAATGCTCATTTCCGATGAGGAAAAAGGCTTTGTACTGGAAGATGAAAATGGAAATAAAGTCAGCATAAATGGGGATGGAGTCCAATATGAATCTTCTAAGGACTTTATCATCAAGGCCTCCGGAGATGTGAAAATTGAAGGAGTCAATGTAGAAATCAAAGCTTCGGCCGAATTGAAGGCTGAAGGAGGCGCCGGAGCGGAATTTTCTTCCTCAGGGGCTACCAATGTCAAAGGGTCTATTGTTCAAATCAATTAAGCGATGCCAGCTGCTGCAAGAGTCGGAGATACCACAAACCATGGAGGCACTGTAGTCGGCCCAGGAAAGCCAACAGTCCTGATTGGGGGAATGCCGGCGGCTGTATTGGGCGACAACCACGTCTGCTCTTTGCCTCCGAATACCCATCAGCCTACCGCCAGCCCCTTTATTCTGGGAAGTGCGACGGTATTGATTGGAGGCATGCCAGCCTTGAGAGCAGGAGATTCCTGTGCTTGCGGGGCATCAGTAATCGTCGGAGAACCTACAGTAATGATCGGATAAGATGGCAGAAAAGAACACATTTCTAGGTAGAGGATGGGGATTCCCGGTTGAGTTTAATCAAAACTCCAAGCAGGTATTGCTTGCCGAAAACGAAGAAGACATCCGGCAAAGTCTGATCATTTTGCTGAACACCACCATAGGAGAAAGAGTCCTGCGCCCGGAATATGGCTGCAATTTGGAAGACTTGCTTTTTGAAGCCTTGAATGTGACCACAGCCACCATGATCACCAACCGGATCAAGCGGGCGATCCTTTTCCATGAACCCAGAATAAAAACGGATGACATCGATCTCAGACCGGACTACCAAGAAGGTCGCGTGGAGGTCTTGATCTCTTATACCATTATTTCTACCAACAACCGAAAAAACCTAGTCTATCCATACCTGTTCATCGAAGCCACTGACGCCAAATTATGAGCCAAGACAATTGCCATAGTGTTCAAGCCCAAGGGAAAGGCACCAATCGGGTCAACAGACTTCTTGCAAGTCTGCTCCCCGACTATGTGGCGGTAGATGAAAGGAAAATCGAGGATTTAAAGGCTTTTGCAATCAAAATTGCCGCTCAACTCAAATTCCGAATTAAGGCAGAAAATCCGGGAGACCCGGAATGGGATGGGAACTGGGCTGTTTTTTTTGAAAAATCCCTTGACCCTGAGCAAAGGACTGATCCTCACTTTGCCTTGTTTCTGGCTTTTTTACAGAATTTCCAGCTGGCCCAAAATGAGATCAACAGTCTGAGCAAAAGGCATCTGGATTTTTTCTATCGGGATATACTTCACTTGAAAGAAAAAGCTGCAGAACCCGATCAGGCCTACTTGATTTTGACCTTGGCCAAGCAAGTCAAGGAATATTTACTCCCCAAAAAATCAGCTTTCAAAGCAGGAAAAGATGATACCGGAGTAGAGGTGCTTTTTGAAAATCCAACCGACCAGGCGCTCAACAAATCTGAGGTAGTTTCCATCAAATCCCTGTTTAGGGATGCTAATGGCAGATTTTACGCCTCCCCCATGTCCAACTCGGAAGATGGCCTGGGAGCAGAAATCCTGAATTCGGAGGGGAGATGGAATCCATTTGGAATCCCAAAATCTCTATTTCCTAATTCTGACAGAAAGCTGGCCGTTTTAGGTTTTGCCGTAGCCTCTCCTGCCTTGGCCTTGGCTGAGGGACAAAGAAACATCACCCTTTCCCTGACTCTCCAGCCTCAACCGGGGCTGCTTGAAAAACTTAAGAGCCTGTATCTCAATGCTACTTTTCGGTTTTGGGTCAGCGGAGAAAAGGAATGGATCCAAGCAGAACCTGGCTTCCCGATTGTGGAGGAAGAAGACGTGGAAGCAGCTTTTCTGGATTTTTTGAACAAAGCCAACAGCTGGGAGGACATAGCAGGAATAGAACCTCAAGCCGGGCCCGTTTTTGATAATCCCGAACTGGGGTCTCATCGACCATTTAAGGGCTATGACATTGGAGAGACTACAGCCATCAATCTCCTTAAGAAAAGAGATTCTTTACCAGGAGGCAAATTTACCTCGGTAGACCAAGTTAGGTCTGTTCGGGGAATGGGAGAAGACAAAATCGCAGATCTCTACTTCAGTTTCCAAACTCAAAAACACGAATTGATAGACCTGGGAGCCGCCGGAATTCAGCTGGTCTTGAAATGCCATTTAGTCCCCGATCAGGATGAGGTAGTAGGATATGAAGAGAATGTTCTTTTTCAAAAATTCAAAACTTCCCAGCCTGTCCTAAAAGTCGAATTGGCCGAGACACTCCAAAGTTACGCTTATCCGATCCTGCAAGGAGTCCATTTGACCAAAGTGGATATTTCGGTGGACGTAAAAGGAGTAGAAAATTTAGTGTTACAAAATGACCTGGCCACTCTCCCAATAGGCAAAAACATCCAGCCTTTCGGCTTCCGTCCCGTCATTGGATCCAACTTTTACATCGGCAGCAAGGAAGTCTTCAGCAAATCCATTCAAACCATAAAAATCCATACGGAATGGCATGGACTACCCACCTCCTCCAAAGGATTTGAAGATTATTATGCGGGCTATTCTGGATCTATCACCAATGCCTCCTTTACAGCAAAAGCCTATTTTCTGGATGACCGGGATTGGGGGTCCTCCAAAAAGACCCTAAGCCTTTTCTCCGGAAATTCTGCACCTTCCACTGTTCAAACCTATTCCTTATCCAAAACTGATCTAGGCAATATTCAAACAGAACCGGACCTGGAGGACTTTTCCACCTGGGGCCCTGCCACCAAGAGAGGCTTCCTTAAACTCAGCTTGAGCGGGAAAAACTTTGGCCACCAGGAATATCCGAATCTCTTTGGAAGCAAGGTAATCGCAAAATCCAAAGCTTCTGATCCCTCTACGGTTTCACTTCCCAATGAACCCTACACCCCTGAAATCAAAAGCGTCAAGCTGGATTATACTGCCAAAGATTCATTTACTCCTGGAAAAAGCACCTGGAACTCTTTCTTTCAGATCGGTGCATTTGGGGAGGCTGTTCAGCTGAAGAGCCCTTGCCTTCTCATACCAGATTATTCCGACGAAGGATATCTTTTGATTGGCCTGAAGAATCATGAGCTTACCCAGACCATTCAGCTTTTGGTCAATGTACTGGATGGAAGCGGAAATCCAGAAAAACCAGTTCCTCCTGTTAAATGGAGCTATTTAGCCGGAAATGAATGGATAGAATTCTCCAAACTGGACCTGATTCTGGACGAAACCATGGGTTTGATTCAGACAGGGTTGTTGGGTTTTGCTCTTCCCAGAGCTGCCAATCAAGAGCATACTATTCTAGAAGGTGGGTTAACCTGGATCCGGGCCTCTGTCGCTGAATACGCGGATGCGATTCCGGATTTTACCCAGATTTTGGCCCAGGCGATTCGAGTCACTTTTGAAAATAAAGGAAATGACCCCAATCGTCTAAACACTGCCTTGCCGGAAAAGACAATCAGCAAATTAAAAATCTCCCAAGCCCAGATCAGCAAGATAGATCAACCTTTCTCTTCTTTTGGAGGAAAAACTCAAGAAGCCTCGGAGGACTTTTACCGGAGAATTTCTGAAAGACTCCGGCACAAGCAGCGGGCAATAACCAGGTGGGATTATGAACATCTGGTCTTGGAGGAGTTTCCGCAGGTTTATCAAGTCAATGTTTTGAACCATACGGAATACTCCGGAAATCTGGAAGAATATAGAGGAATGGCTCCGAGGCATGTCACCGTAGTCTTGGTGGCCAATGTCCAAAACCAAAATGCCGTTGATCCTCTTCGTCCCAAGGCTAGTGTTTCCCTAATTGCCAAAGTCGAGAATTTCCTGTCTAAAATCACCTCTGCGGGAGTTCATCTTCATGTCGTCAATCCTGTCTATGAAGAGCTTCAGGTCAAAACCAAAGTGAAATTCTTGCCGGGAATTGACCGATCTATTTTTGCCAAAAAACTGGAGGACGATCTGAAAGCCTTCCTTTCCCCTTGGGCATTTGCGGGGATTGAAAATTTTGACTTTTCTGGAGAAATCCACAGTTCGGTGATTCTCCATTTTATTGAAAAAAGGCCTTATGTGGACTTCTTGACCTGTTTTGAACTTTACCACATCGTCAAAAATCCCGTCAGTGGAGAAATTCTTTCCAAGGAAAAAGTAGCGGAAGCCAAAGGCAGTACGGGCGTATCACTTTTGGGCTCTGTCGGAAAAATCGACAGCTATGGGGATCATCTGATAGAGATTTTGGAGTCTGAGGACTGCGAATGTGCAGACAATGAAATTGTGCCTACTGCCAGCATCGCCAGCAGTGAGAGTTCTGATATGGATGAAGCCTTTCCGACCTAGCCTATGTCCAAGCCCATTACCATATCGAACCAAAAACCCAGCTCCCCGGCTTCTGATTTTGAGTTGCTCAGATCGGAGGCCCTAGCCTATATCCAGCGGATTTCAGGACAGGTTTGGACAGATTACAACACCCATGATCCCGGAGTGACTATTCTGGAAGTGCTTTGTTATGCAATTACTGACCTTAGCTTCCGGGCCAATAAACCTATTCAAGATCTTTTAGCAGATGAAAAAGGCTCTCTCTTGGGCCAGTTTTTCAGAGCCTCTGAAATTCTCCCATCCAAAGCTCTCACCTTAGAAGACTACCGAAAGCTTCTCATCGATGTCGAAGTAGTGGGTGAAGAGGACGACTTGACCCCTTTCGCAGGAATCAAAAATGCCTGGATTGAACTGAGAGCAAGCAATGAAATCCCGATTTTTCCAGACCGAAAAGCCAAAAAATTGGCTTATAAGCCCTTTCCAGCTAAGGAAAAGGCTTTGGAGCTGGGTATTCTGTATGATGTGTTGTTGGAGTTTGACAGCACCGAAGAATTGGGAGACCTGAACGAAAACAAGCTGAGCATGGAAATCTCCATCGACGAGCATATCAGCCTGTCGGGTGTCGTGGTGGATATTCAGGTAGAATTTCCAAGATGGGATGAAAAGATAGACTGGTCCAATAAATCGGAAATCCGAAAAGCCATCCAGAGTATAAACATCCAGTTCCAAAACCTTCCGGATGGGTTTGAAATGAGCTTTTCCCTTTCTCCAAGCAACTATATCCAAATTGAAGGGACGGAACTAACCCCATCAGGTCTGGAGGTTATAGAGGATCTGGCAGCCATCAATACCTTGGTCAATGATTTTGCCTTTCAGGATGAAAATGGAGTCCTCAGCTTTTACCTCCAAAAAATTGAGAAAATCCGGGAAATCCTGACCCTCGCCAAAGCCAGGTTAATGGACAACAGAAATCTCTGTGAAGACTTTGTCGAGTTCCACGCCTTGAGAGTGGAGGAAATATTGGTATGTGCAGACATCGAGCTCAAGCCGGAAGCGGAAGTGGAACTGACAGAAGCTCGGATCTTTTCAGCCATTGGAGACTTTCTTTCTCCTCAAGTCAATTTCTACTCACTTGAGGAAATGCTCCACCGATGCAAATCAGGCACCTTAAAAATTGCCAGAATTCAGCAAAATCCGGCTAAAATCTGGCTAGAACTCGAGGAAGAACATTATCCAAAATCCGGCTCATTGCTCAGCATCATAGGTTCCGGCAATAATGTTGGCACTTATGAGGTATTGGAGGTGAAGACTGCCCCCAAAAATCAAAAACAGGCCGAAATTACCCTAAGCCCAAATTTCTCCAGTCCCCTGATTCGGGAAGATGACCGGGTGTATTTGGGAGATTGGGAACAGGAACAATGCTTGCCTACAGAGAAAATCTTTGAGGGCCCTTTGTTACAGCATGGATTTATTGATGAAGAAGAACTAGCCCTCGCAGACCGGAAATCCAGCTTGCATGTCTCCGACCTGATTCATTTGATCATGAATATCGAAGGAGTAGCCGCGGTGAAAAGTATTCAGATTGCCAACCTTCCTCAGGATGATCCAGAGGGCAATATCCCTTCGAAAAGTGTCCGCTGGTGCCTAAAACTTGCCATGGAGCAGAATTACGTTCCTCGTCTGAATTCAGAATTGAGCAAACTGATGTATTACAAAGAAGGCCTTCCTTTCAAGGCTAACCGGGAGGAAGTCGAAGATCTTTTGGAGGAAATTCAGCAAGGAAAAAGAGCTCAGAAAATCCACTATCCGCAAATGGATTTCGATCAACTAGTCGGGGAATTCGCGGACTCTGGAAGCTACTATTCCATCCAAAACGACTTTCCCTTGGTCTATGGAATTGGGGAAGACGGAATGCTTCCACAAAGTGAAGGAAGGCCTGAAATCCACCAAGTAAAGCAACTCAAAGCCTATCTGATGGTTTTTGAGCAATTTTTGGCCAATTACCTGGCGCAACTTTCCCACATAAAAGAACTTTTCTCTTTCTCTTCAGAACAAGATCAATTTGGCAATTCTCTGATATCCAATACCTATTTCTCTCAAAGTTTGGAGAATCTGGTACCTAATAGCCAAGACCTGTGGAAGGACCTGGCCGGACTCAAAAGCCTTGTTGCTGAAGTATCGGAATCCAAAGAAGCCTATCTCGAGCGAAGAAATCGCTTCCTCAATCACCTCCTGGGAAGATTCGCAGAGCAATTGACCGATTATAGCCTGCTTACTTTCCGGCTCAAAGGCTTGGACGGAAAAGCTCAGCTCATCGAGGACAAGCAGGAATTTTTGAAAAACTACCCCAGCCTGAGTTCAGAAAGGGGACAAGGATACGATTATAGTTTACCGGAAGCATTTTTCCATCAAGAAAATCTCTCCGGACTGGAAAATAGAATCTCCGATCTGTATGGAATAAGAAGCAAAAAAGCCGATTGGTTGATTTTTAGGCCTCATTTTGTTTTTTCAGAAGCTTCGGATACTTGGACCATTTCTTTAAAAAATGATGCCGACGAGGTACTTTTTGAGATTTATGAAGCATTCGAATCCAGGGATTCGGCGGCATTGGCCTTGGAAAAAATCCTCATGATCGGTTCCGAAATCAGTCATTGGTCCATTTCGGGAAGTCCGGGAAACATGCTCGTGGAACTTTCCTTTGGGGAAGAAATATTAGGGGAAAGTTTCAAAAAAGACTTCGCAGATGAGGCTTCTGCACAGGTTGTTTTGGAAGAGCTCCAAGGATTGTTCCTATCGGAATTTTTGGACAACCCCAGGTCCAACCGCAAAAACTTCAGTCTTGGATTAGACCACTGGTACAGTTTTACCATCAATGCTTCCATGAACCCAGCACCTCCAAAATATGAGGTGAGTTTCGAGTTTTTTGATGCCCCTTTTGGGACGGGGGATGCTATCCTTGAAGGAAAAATCGAAGCAGAAGTTCCCGATGCCGTAAATCTTGCCGAACTGGAAAATCTGGCAAAAGCCGCCATCGGAGAGCATATATGGACTTTGATCGCTGCCGGATCCAAAGAATTGGGCTATCAATTTCCGGACGATTCCGAATCTCCCTATCAACTTCAGGTCATAGATCCTATTCGTGGAGGATTGCTCGCCGAAAGTGTAAAGTCAAACTTTAATGCCGGATTGGCCGCGCAGCTAATGGATGGCACTTGGGGAAATGCCTGGCTGGTTCAGGAGGGTTTTCCACCATTGGCTATTAACCTGTCCTCCTCACAAGGTTTTGGATCCAAAATCAGATTGAAAGCGAATGTTAATCCTTCCAAAGGGGACCAAATCCACTTTGAAAAAACCCTGGAGGTCATTTCAGTAAACCCGGAAATCCACCAAGTAATCCTGTCAGGAAATCATCAGGTTCTCTTAAATTCTTTGACTGCATTAACCTTCGTCGTACCCCTTACCTCCGAGGAAGTGATGGTAACTTATCCGATTCACAGCTTTAGCGTGAAGGATGGAAATACCGAAGTACTTCTTCAATCAAGTCCCAGAGCTGACCTGAATCAGGGAGAAGTGTTGATTTCAAGGACTTTCGAAGTGGTAAAAATTCAGGGCGATGAATTCCTGATTCCCGGAGGTGAAGAAATCACCTACCGGGATTGGCTACGGCAATTCATCCAGAAGCAATTTTTCAGCCATGAAGGAACCCATCTCTTTGAGCATATTTTGCTTCGTCCAAAGATCAAAGGCAAATACAAATTCCTGGATGAAAGCGAAACCTTGGTCACCGAAAATCTGGAAGATTCATTACTGGACCCTCATTTCCAGGAAGAATGCCAATGTACCCTGGACGATCCCTATACCTGCATGGCCCATGTCATTTTGCCTTTTTGGGCAGGTAGATTTACCAATCGGGATTTTCGAAAATTCTTAGCGCATAAAATCAAAATCGAGGCTCCGGCACATGTCTTTTTGACCATTTGCTGGATTAGCCCAGAGCATATGAAGGAACTCGAACGCGCCTGGAAAATCTGGCAGCTTGAGTCACTGAAACCTGAAATCCATCCTAAAAAACTTTCCACAGCACTTTCCCAGTTAATCAGGATTTTGGAAAAGGTCCGAAATGTATATCCCTCCGGCACACTGCATGACTGCGCCGAGAGTGATAGTCTTGCGGATGCCATTATCCTCAATTTTTCTTCTCTGGGAGAGTTTTAACCCCTATAGATTATGAGCCAGATCATCACTACGTATCCGATTTTCGAAGGCAGCCAAGTCTTGACAAGCGACCAACTGAACCAATTGAGCGCCTACCTGGATCAGCAAAACAGGCTCACCCGGTCCAAGCTGATTGGGATAGGGATTGTCTGCGGAATGCAGGTTCAACCCAATCCGGATGGTCTGAAGATCACCAAAGGCCTAGGAATCACTTCAGAAGGATTCCTGATCCAGATCGGACAGGATTTCATTGGGACTCATTATCGACCCTATACCTTACCGGAAGGGATGACCTACAAACCCTTTGGATTCCCAGAACAGGATGTCATCCTATTTGAACTCTTGTCCAGCAAACCGGATGATGAACCTGAGGTAAAAAAACTCAATAATCCGGCAGATTTCCTGAATGAAAAGTATGTGCTCTTGTTTTTGGAAATCTTTGACAAAGACCTCAAATCCTGTTTGGGTAATGCCTGTGATGACAAAGGACAGGATCGAATTCTCAGCCTGAGACGCCTGTTAATTTCCAAGGCCGATTTGGACATAGTACTGACTCGATCTGCCAATGTTTCAGGAAGCTTTTCCGGCGCTCCGGATCTAAAGTATTTTCGATTCAAAAAACCTTTGTTTTCACCCACTGGTCCGGAATCCAATCAGATTGGGCCATTCATTGCGAATTATCAAAATACTGTTTTAGAAACTGCCACACCTGAATTTTGGGAACAGCTCCAGAAGGGATACAGTGTCTTTGAGCCATTGCTTGCCAAGAGTTTTGAATTCAAAAATCCATTGACACAGGCATCCTCAATTGCCAAAATCAACCAAATCAAGCAAAGTCTGACCGATGCTCCAGCCACCATTCGCGGAGCCCAGTATCTCTATGATTTTTTCCACGAACTGGTCCTAGCTTGGGGAGAATTTTTGGATACCGGTCTTTCCTTATGGTATTCCTGCCCTACAGATCCTTCTCTTTTTCCACTGCACTTGATGCTTGGCAAAGCGAAGCCTTCCACCGAATCGGCAGAGGAGTTTTACAAATACCGGCATGGATTTGTCCAGCCACCGATTTACAATGAGCAAAGAATTCTCAAGGAGACTTTGGCTCAGCAATACCGAAGGCTGGTCTTGATGATCGAAACCTTCGAGTTGGGAATATTGAAAAATCCCAAGCCGGATCAATTTCCCATAAAAATAACGCCCAGTATTGAAAAATCCGGCCTTTTGGGCCAAAGAAGCATCCCCTATTATTACGATATCAAATCAAAAGGAAGCTTGGGTAATTGGTTTTCTCTGGAAAAAAACTGGGCAAACCCAGCCCCTCAGCAGCTTTGGTCCAGCCATCGGGGCAAGGTCCTTGGCTACGACAACCAGCCCGACACAGCTCCCGCCAACCCGGACTTTTGGGAGTCACCGCTTTCTTACAATTGGGAGGCCTATCCTTTTTTGAGGATTGAAGGCCATTTGGATTACGACATCCAAAAAGCCGAAGAAGCCATTCAAAAACTGATCGAAAAATTCAACCTACCCATACATCTCGAAAGCCTTCATCTGGATTCCGGAGGACCCTTGCAGGACAAAAACTGCGGCTGGAATGATTTGCAGGAAGAGTACATGCACCACCGATTTCAGCTATTGGGAATGATCCGGGATCTCCGGGAAATTTTGGATTTTCTTCAGAAAATGAATGAAAAATATGGGGGAGAAGAAGAATTGTTTTCGGACAAGGATGAAAACCAGGTGTTGAAGGCATTCGAGCTTTTTGAAATCTGGGTGGAAGCCATGAGCGAATGCCTGGAGGATCTGGACTGGGATAAATTTCAGGAAGCTTACAAAAAAATACTTCAAACCCTTTTGGACTTTCTACTGATCCAGATGAAGCTCTTGGATAAAATGGATATTGATGAAAAGGAACAAGATAAAAACCTCGAATTGATCAATGGCCTGATGGCCAGGGTTTCTCCCTTGATCTATCGCATCCTGGATCTTTTTTACTTTACCAAAATCCAACGACTATTCTTGAGCTATCTCCATAGAAAGTCCAAGCTTCATAATTCCCGGAAATTTTCTGAATTCCTCAAAGAAAATCCCGGACTCACACACGAGGCCGGAGTCTACAGAGGGGGTACATTCATTTTGGTGTACATGCAGAGTTCGGGCAAAGTGATCGGGGATTTCAGTTTGCCTGGTGCTGCCTGTGATTGCCAGTGTATAGAAGCCTGTGGTACGGATGACTGGAGTCTTTTGCCTCCTTTTGCAAGGCCAGACTATGCAGTTACACTTCGAAACAAAGCCGTTTCCATAGAGGTAATGGTCAACGACCGGCTTCCAATCGAAAGAAAGTACGCTGTCAAACCTCTCCAAGAAACTTCTGAAAAAGGAGGAAAAGTCAGTCAAGACAACAACAAGCCGATTTTTATCTACGAGCCTCCCAAAGATTTTTCCGGAGATGATGCCTTTAGCTATCAATTGATGGATGAAGAGAGCGGATTAAGTGACGTAGGCAAGGTCACCATATGGGTGAAATCTCCCAAACCTCAGACCTGCTACAGCCGGGATATTTTGGCTTGTTGGGGAGAAAAAAATGTTTTCGCAGCGGTCGAATTCAGAAAGTTGGATCCCGGCAACGACTTGGAGTTTGCTATCCAAAGTTTACTTACCAGCCTTCAACAGACCGGTGGATTTACAGAGGAGGAAATTATGTCCGTGGAATTTTTGGAAGAGGAAGAGTCAAGAAAACAATTGCTTTCCTGTTTGGGCCTATTCCAGGACGGGATGGATTACGACAGCATGGGAAAAGCGATTTTGGAATATCAAGCGGCAAACTGTGGAGCTGCCCAGCCTAGTCCGAGTCCAAGCTGTACCTCTACCGGTGTTGTTGGACGCGTTTTGACTCCTTCCGGCAGTCCAATACCGAATACCAAGGTTTCTGTGAAAGGGACGAATATTTCGGTATTGACCAATGAAAAAGGAGAATTCCAAATTCAATTCCCAAGCCCCGGTCAAACACTCATTTTCCAAGCAGTAAGATTTATCTCAACCGAACGGAACATCTGCGATGAAAAAACCATAACCGTCACCCTGATTCAGGAGAATCAAAGCACTTCCCCCGAAACAGGCGTCGTGGCAGTTGCGGTAAATGTTCTATCCACGGATGATTTGATGAAAGTAGCCTCTGCACGGGGGCTTGTCTCTGCCAATTCTACCTCTGACACCAATACACTTATCCGTCTGATAGAGGATGATAAGCAAGAGGTGACCTTAAAAACAGAGGAATTGAGTCTCTTGAAAAATGATACCCTAAAAGTGATTGCCGACAGCAAAGATCTACGGTATCGAAATAATTCAACCAAGGCAAGTCTGGTCAACCTAATTACAGGGAAATAATGGCAAACCACCTCATTCATCGACAAATTCTCCAACTGAGATACAGTAATGCCGCTCAGGCAAAGGCTGACCTGAATGATTGGGGTGAACGGTTTCAAAAAATCCTCCAACCAGCCATGGAAGAGGTGCTGGGGGAAGTGGATTTGCCAAATCAGACCCTCAGAATCCAAAAGCTGGAAGTAGATCTTGGAAAAGTTCCGGCCAGTTTGGATCCCGACCTCATCTTCCGAAAAGTAAAAGAAGCTTTTAAAACCCAAATCCAGAAAGAAATTCCTAATCTGTTCCAAACTCAACCCCTATCCAAAAAGCTTCAAACTTTTGAATCAGGGGGAGCTCGGGATGAACTTCAGGATTTGGAGCTTTTGCTTTTTCTCTTGGAATTTGGGAGAAATCCCTGGTGGAAGTCAAGCTTTGAAAAAACGGGAATTCGAGTTCTCCTTCAAAAACTCATTCGGGAAAAAAACCCGAACCTTAAATCCTTGGCAGCAAAGAAATCCCTTTCCTCCACCCAGCTTCAAAGACTGCTGAATCACACCGAGTATTCTGAATTATTCGATTTGGGAAACTGGGTATTTCCCCAACAAGGAAAAGTCTGGGAATTATTCCTCAATAGTCTTGAACAATCTTTTCCTGAAAAAATATTGTCCAACGCCATTTGGCAAAAGGCAAAATCACAGCTTCTACTGGAGTTCTTTTTTGCCCAAAAAAATCAGAAGTCCCTTTCCCTAAGTCTTTGGACAGAAGAATTTTTGGATCCTATTCCTTCTCAAAAAATCCCTGTGGGTCAAATTTCGGAACCTATAATCTGGAGCATTGAAAATGGTCTTTCCATCCCAATTTCTTCAAACAGCCTGGATCGAATTTGGGAAAACTGGATTACAAGCAGGTTTATAAAAAACCACTCTGAAGTGTCAAAACCGGCTTCATTGCGAACCTTGTCCAAACAACTGGAAGAATTAAAAAGGAAACTTGATTCTCAACATTTAAAAAATAAAATAATTCCAATCCCAAAAACTTCAAAGGTCCTTGATGGCATTCCAAAAGACTTGGATTTGGAAGAGACCTATCCCATTCTCAATGCAGGGTTGGTATTGGTTGCTCCATTTTTGCCCTATTTCTTCAAAGGGCTTGGACTCCTTGAAAACAAAAAGTTTGTAAGCCAAGAGGCTCAAAATAGGGCGGCCCTGCTTTTACAATGTCTTTTGGAAAAGGAGGAAGCCTTTGAGGAGTCCGAACTCTTGCTGAATAAATTGCTTTGCGGGATTTCTCTGGGAGAGATTATTCCGGTAGGGCTGACTCTAACAGGTTTGGAAACGGAAGAAATCCCCAACCTTCTTGCCGCAATGGTTGCCCAATGGACAGCCCTGAAATCCACCTCAGGGGAGTCCATGGCCAAAGGATTTTTTCCCAGAGAAGGTATTCTAAAAAAAGTGGAAAAAGGCTATGAACTGAAGATCCCCAGAATCTCGATAGACATCCTCCTCAATCGACTGCCTTGGGCTATTTCCATCATCAAACTGCCCTGGATGCAGGAAACTCTTTATGTAGAATGGTAAGTAAAGCTCACGATAACGCCCAAACCATCCAGCTGGAACTCGACTGGCTCCAGCAGATTCTGAAGGCCAGATCTGCCCTGAATTCCAATCCTGGATCCGGAACAACGGACTTGCTGCAAATTCCCGCTCCTGACCTAGGTGACTTGGATTCTCCCTATTCCCAACTGATCCAAAAACTCCATTTGGGCCCAGAAGATCGGTTTTTGTTGATTTTGGCTGCGGTGCCGCATATCCGACCCCAATTGCTGGATATGTTTATGAGCCGGAATCAACTGACCCAGCAGATTTACACGGAATTTGGGGGAAGAAAAGCCAAGTCCCATAACGGGTTTATCCCCACCGGAGAAACCATTCTATTCATTCTTGCAGGAAATGATTTGAAAAAGAGATTCCAATATCAAAACCTCCTGGATACAAATGGAAAGCTTTTTCAAGAGGGAATCCTGAAATTCACAGAGGTGGAATCCGATGAGTCATTTCTCTCGGGCACCCTGAGTATTTCCCGGGAAATTTTGGATCAAATCACCACGGGTAAAGTCCAAAAACCAAGCTTTAGCAATGAATTCCCCGCCCAAAGACTCCAAACTTCATTGGATTGGGAGGACTTGGTCTTGCCGGAGGAG
>JAJLJS010000075.1:0-2734 GCA_033844545.1 Cyclobacteriaceae bacterium
GCGATTGCGATGGTGTTTCTAGTTATTTCTCAGGGAATACTGCTTCATGTTGGACTAAAAGAAAAGAAATAACCTAGGCTTTATGAAAACGAGATATTTTTTATTAACCCTATTGATCAGTTCTGCGGCATTTTTTCAAAAAGCCGAAAGAGACCCCCGCTTGGTTGGGAAATGGACGATGCTTTTTTCAAAAGACGAAAATGGAGAAATCGTCAAAGATGAGTTTTACGGAAAGAGATACATCGAAACTTTCGCAAGAGATGGGAAATGGATCATTGATCCACAGTTCTTAAGAGATGATGCTAAAAGACTCGGGGTAAATGCTCCCATTGACTATTCGGCCATTCCAACTTTCCAATGGAAAACCATCAATAACCAAATTCTGGAAATGAACACCAGTGAAGGAAGTCGGTCTAATCGCTATGGCTTTTCAGGCGACACGCTCATTTTTGGCTATCCCAATGGGCATACCCGATATCTTTTGAAAAGAAAATGAGTAAGAAAATTATCGATCGACTTTACAGCCTTCCTTTTGTGCTGATTATCTTGATCCTGCTGATTAAGTATTTGGATCTTTTTCCCCTTCCTTCTTGGTTACTTGGCGTGGTGTGCCTTTGGGCAGCAATAGCTTTTTTTGTGGAGGGGATGAAGCAGCGGAAAAAGAAGTCTTAATCCACTCCAAAGAAGTCTCTCGACGGCTGCATCATCCATTTCCATACAGGCATCACAGCGATCCCGTCCAGTAAATCCTCCTGATTCCAGGTTAGCAAAACGCCCTTTGGAGCCTTGGTTTCATCCATCGCCGCCTTTAGTCCCTTGATTTCCCGTTGGAGATTATCAGGGTTTAAATCCCAGCATACCTGAACCGCGCCGATGATTTCCTCATTCCATTTGACCACAAAGTCGCACTCGGAATCCTTGTTTTGGAAATACTGGATTTCCTTGAAAGATCTCCGGAGATGCAGGTAGACATAATTTTCCAGCTTTCTCCCCAGGTCTTTGCTAAAGGAAAGAGAATTGGCGGATGCCAAGGCTGGGTCCACACAGTATGCCTTTTTCGGATTGGCTAACTGTTTTCTGATTGATTGAGAATACATGGGAATCAGGTCGAAAAGGTAACTTTCTTCCAAATAATCGCAATAATCAATCACGGTACGAACGGATTTGATCTCCAGTAGGCTTCCCATTCGGGAATAGCTGAAAGGCTTTCCCACATTGGAGCAAAGGAAGACACCCAATCGGATTAGGGCAGTTTCATTGCTGATATTTCTTCTGACTGCCACATCGCGGGTCAGGATATCGCGAAAGAGCGTGCGGAGATAGTCTTGATCTTGATTTTGTAAGTATTCGGGAAATCCACCGAACAGGAAATAGCCTTCAAAACTTTCCTCACCTGGAGATCCATTTTTGAAAAGTAAGAACTCTTGATAGCTAAACGGAAATAGCTCAATCTGCTTGTATCTTCCAGTCAGACGAGTTCCCAACTCTCTACTAAGCATACTGGCATTGGAACCCGTGATGTAAAGTTTTTGACCTTTCTCATGAAGTGATCGGGCAAAGATCTCCCAGCCCACCACACTTTGGACCTCATCTAAGAGTATGGAAGTTTTGCCAAATTGATCTCTCAATTGTTCCAGTTTGGGAAAATCAGCTGACTCAAAATCCACCAATCGGGGATCCTCAAAATTCAAGTATAGTCCAGGTTGGTCTATAGGAAGGCTTTTGCGGATCAGAATACTTTTTCCGCAACGTCTCACCCCGCTGACCACTAGGATTTGATTGGTTTGTAGGGGTAAAGTCATTTCCCGAGCTATAAGCTGTTTTTGGAGAAAATTCTCATTTTGCTCCTCGATTACCTGAGCCAGAAGGTCTATTTGTATCATTTAAAACACTGTAAATCAATACAAATATAAAGGCTTGTATTCATAATACAAGGTATTGTGTATTTATGATACAAGTTTTTAAAAATCAGAATAATTTTTGACCAATGGGAAAGGAACTGATAAGTATAATCAGTTAAATAGGGGTTCTAATTTAGGAGGTTCAAACTGCGATCTAGGTACTGATCAAGTCTTACACTGGGATAAATCATATTTTAATTTCTGAATTTTCCAATTTTGATCATTATTCTTAAACCCAACGTCTAATTCGCCAGGTTTTTTAAAAATGGAGTCACCTTGACTTATATATTCCCAAAGTATGCTACGTCCATTTTTCCCACGGTTGAGGTCATGTGTAAGATTCAAGGAAATGGTTTTTCCATTATCGTTTATAATTATTAATCCGTGATTATTATGGTCCCAACTCCAATGAAATTTTTCAGTTACCACACCGTTTAATTGAATCGATTGGATTTCCAAGGCATGTTCACAATAGTTGAATATTTCACCAAAGAAGATAAAGCAGCCCAGTAGTGAGCCGAAGATTATCGTTCCAACCACCTCAAGTACCCTTGTCTCTCGGTTTAATTTTCTCTGTTCTTTTGCTTGGGATATTTCAGGTAATCTCCTCATAGATTTGCTAAAGACCTGATTTTTGGCGATTTAAAAGATTTTTCCTCCGTTGATTTACCCTTTTTCCTCCTCAACTCCAGCACCGTAATCTCCGGCCAAATCCCTACTCTGCCCGGAAAGGCTAAAAACCCAAAACCTCGATTGACGTGAAGGTATCTTCCGAATTCCTCGTAAAGTCCTGCCCATTTGGGATAGCGGAGGGAGGCTGGACTCCATTTCAA
>JAJLJS010000076.1:0-12862 GCA_033844545.1 Cyclobacteriaceae bacterium
ACTTGGTTGTAGTTTGTGCTTGAGGAAATCGTCGCATTTCCATCCAACTGCAACAACAAGTCCACAGAACCTCCTAGTTTACCTGTATTGGCTACATTGACAGTCAATGTCCCAGTACTGGAATTGGCAGGAATGACCAAAGTACCTGCAGTGGTATAATCTGTACCAGCTACAGCAGTAGTTCCTTCTGCAACCACAGAATAATTGATCGTCTCTTCAGTAGAACGCTGAGGAGCTACCAAATTAACCTGAAGACTTACAGTACCGACGGTATTGGCTACCGTGATTCTAGGGTATTTTTGACCCGTTACTGGAGTTCTTACCACAGCATCCTGAAATTCGACCAAAGAACCATTCCATAAGGGATAATCCTGTTCGATACAGGAGGTGAAGCCAACTACCAAAACGAGTGAAAGAAGTGCAAATATCTTTTTCATAATGTCGATGATTAATAGCCTCTGTTTTGGTTAAGATTTGGGTTACCGTCCACTTCTCTTTGAGGGATTGGAGGCAAAATACGGAAATCATCAAATTGTACATTGACTGCTGGAGTCGTCTTGACGATAGGTTTTCCATATCTCTTCAAGTCAAAGAATCTTTGACCTTCAAAAGCAAACTCTTTGAATCTTTCCAAAAGGATTTCATCCAAAAGCGCCTGTCCTGACAATGTCACAGGAGTAAGTCCTCTCAAAGCCTTAAATGCATTCAATTCGTCAAGAGCGGCAGTAGTGTTACCCAACTGATAATTTGCTTCTGCTCTGTTCAAGTGCATTTCAGATTTTCTGATTACAGGTACATTGTCTGCATAGGCAAATCCGCTTTTTGACAAGAATTTGGTACACTCGATTTGACGTCCAGCACCTCTTACAGTGTTACCTGTGGTGTAAAGCTGTGCACGAATGTCTGAATTACGAGTCACATCCCAGTTGTTGTTGTCAGAAGCTGGAGTTCCGGTTTGCAGTTGAGTCAACCCAAAGAAACCTCTTACGGTAGCGTTAGGAATGAAATCGCCCCAACCGCCCTGAGAGTTTTTATTGGAAAGGTTCAACAATACCGTGTAGGAAGATTGCAAGGATTCGTTTACTCCGATGGATTCTTCTGCCAAGGCAAATCTAACCTCAAACATAGACTCTGGGTTGATTGCAGCTCTCCAACCGGTCACATAAGCATTGCCGGAAAGAACCACTCCCACGTTACTGCTCAATGCAAGGGTAGATTCTGAAACCGCTTTAGCCCAGTCACCTTTGTAAAGAGCAACTCTTGAAAGCAATGCAGATGCTGCACCCGAAGATGCATACTGAACACCTCTGGAAGTCAACAATCTTTTCGCATCTTCCAAATCGCTATAGATCTGAGTGTAAACTTCATCAATAGTAGCTCTGGCGGGTTGACGGGTAAAAGCCACTCCGGAAGTGATTACACCCTCAGTAACCAAAGGTATACCTCCCTGATCTGTCACACCGCCTTGGAAAATTGCAGTTGGTATATAGGAGTAAACCTTCACCATATCGAAGTAATACAAAGCTCTTAGAAACTTCGCTTCACCTTCCCAACGAGCCAACTGAGCTGCCGATGCACCCTGTACTCCAGGTAGCCCATCGATAATCAAGTTAGCTTCATTGATAGCATAATAACTGTTTTGCCAAAAACCAGCTTGGAAGTGAGCATTAGGCTGGTTGTTGTTTTCACCGATCAATCGACCGGAGTTACTGGTGGTTTGTCCGACGTCTGCCAAGGCATCTGCCATGGCAAACAAATCCCTTCCGTAATTTCTTACCGATCTAAGTCTGGCATACACCGAGTTTAATGCCGCATCTACCGCATCAGGAGTATTTAAGGCTCCATTCGCATCTATAGACTGTCTTGGGTCCACTTGCAAGGCACTTTCGCACGCACCCAAAACGAGTGTGCCAGCCATGGCAAGTGAAAGAGTTGCTTTTTTAAATATGTTCATTTTTTTCATCGCTTTAGGTAATTAGAAGCCGATTTGGATACCGAAGGTGTAGCTTTTTGTCAATGGAATCTGACCTGTACCAGCTCCGGTAAATTCAGGATCATACCCTGGATAATCCGCATAAGTCCACAAGTTCATTCCTTGAACATAAACTCTCGCTCTGCTCAACCCAATCTGAGAAATCATGCTTGGCTTGAAACTGTACCCTAGCGTCAACTGAGAAAGACGGATAAAATCTGCTTTCAAAAGGTTTGCAGATCCGGTGTTTCTGCTGGCACCTCTGGTTTCATTACCGGCATTGGTAGTCAAGTTTCTTGGAATGTCTGTGATCTGACCTGGAGTAGTCCAAGATCTGTCATTTACTTCTCTCAAAGCGTTCAAGGTCAAACGAGTACCGTTTTCTCTCAAGAAGCTGTACTGACCGTCAGATACGATCGCTCCATATTCGTAATTGAAGAAGGCTGTCAATTCAAAACCTTTATAATTGAAGGTATTGGTTAAACCACCATAGGTAGTCGCCAAGTTAGAACCGTAATAAATTCGGTCTGCTGCCAAAGGAAGGTAGGTGATGTTTCCATTGATATCGTACCACATTGGACGACCAGTAGCTGGGTTAACCCCGGCATATTTTTGGACAAACCATGCACCTGGAGCAGTATCTCCGGCTCCAGCTGGGTTACCTATCGGCTGACCTACAGCGATACCCGGGTTAGCTGGAAGAAATTCCAAATCGTCATACAAGCTTATTACTTGGTTTTTGATCTTAGTGAAGTTGAAGGAGGTCTTCCAAGTAAATCCACCTTTGTCGATATTCACTGTGGTAATTTCCAATTCAATCCCTTTGTTTTGAAGTTCACCCACGTTGTTGGCGATATCTCCAAATCCATTGGTCCAAAGAATCGGCTGATTCAAAAGTAGATCTTTCGTTCTTCTGTCAAACGCATCGATAGAACCAGTCACTCGGTTACCGAAGAAACCGTAATCCAAACCAAAGTTCAAGGTAGTGTTAGTTTCCCAACCCAAATCAAGATTTGCCAAAGAAGAAGGTCTGATACCTGCATTTCCGGAATAATTGCCTGCACCTTGGTACAAACCTCTTGCATCAAAGTTTCCGATTTGGTCGTTACCGGTTAAACCATAAGAAGCTCTCAATTTCATTTCAGAAACGGAGTTAGATTCCTTTAGGAAATCCTCTTCAACCATACTCCAACCAACTCGGATGGATGGGAACAAACCATATCTGTTGTTCTCACCGAATCTCGAGGAACCATCATATCTAGCGGTGATAGTTGCAAGATATTTTTTCTTGTAGTCATAGTTGGCTGACATAAATCCACCCATTCTTCTGTAGCCAGTCCAGAAACCAGTGATTGATTCCGGAGTTGCTGCAGACTGGATTGTTCTAAACTGGAAGGTCGGGAAACCGATACCGGCACCGGAGATACCTTCTCTGGTTTCAGATAGGAATTCGAAACCTAGGATTGCCGAAATATTATGTACTCCATTGTAGGATTTATTCCAGTTCAAGGTTTGAGTGGTAATAAATCTGGTTCTCCAGTCCTGCTGCACAGAGCTTCTACCTCTTACACCAGCTCCATCAGGAGTTCTGGGATCCCGGTAAGAATCACCCTGTAGCAATCTGTAATCAATACCAAACAAGGATCTGAAGGATAGATTATCCAAAATCTTGTAGGTACCGATCATGTTACCGACTACCGTATTGGTTCTCTGCAAACCTGAGTTATACTCGTTTACCAAAACAACGTTTTGGCCCAAAACACCACCGATTGCCGTGTTGAAAGTGCCGTCTTCGTTGTAAATAGGGTTATGAGGCAGAATAGCAGAAGCAGAGAATGCAGGGCTACCCAAGAAGGAACCAGAAACTGCAAAAGGAATATTCTGCTGGAAAGTAGAAAGGTTGATATTGGTTTCTACCTTCAATTTGCTGTTTGCCTGATGTGCCAAGGAGACTCTTACGGTTCCTCTTTCAAAGTCAACAGGCTTGAAAGAAGATTCTTGGTAATTGTAAGATCCGGAAAGGAAGAAAGTGGTTTTTTCGTCACCCCCTGAGATGGAAAGCTCATAATTCTGAAGTCTTCCGGTTCCCATTACTTCTCTTTGCCAATCATAGGTAGGAAGATCCAACCCGATTTGGTTCAACTCTTCTCTGGATAGCTGCTGCCAGTTGGATGGAAGACGACCCATGTTGTTGAGGGTGTTGGCTTCAGGAAGGGTATTTCCAGAATTGATGTAAGCATCTCTTCTCATTTCATACCACTCAGCACCACCCAGCACGTCTAAATATTTCATTGGCTGAGTTTCCCCTGCAAAGGCATTGAATTCAAATTTTGCTTTTCCTTGCTTACCTTTTTTGGTCGTAATGATTACTACCCCGTTTGCAGCCTGAGACCCGTAGATCGCAGCAGACGCCGCATCTTTCAGGATTTCCATGGACTCAATGTCGTTGGGATTCAAGAAAGCCAATGGGTTAGACTGCGTAAAGGAAGCATTGGACTGGTTGTTCAACTGAACCCCGTCTACGATAAACAAAGGCTCGTTACCCGCGTTGATGGAGCCCACTCCTCGAATACGGATGTTTACAGCACCACCGGGCAGACCATTGGATGATCTTACCTGTACCCCGGCCGCACGACCTTGCAAAGCTCGGTCAAAAGACTGAAGGGGGAGGTTCTCGATAGCCTCTCCTTTTACTGAAGAAACAGCACCCGTCACTTCTCTCTTAGGCTGTGTACCGTAACCTGTCACGATAACCTCGCTCAAGGCCTGCACATCAGATTCAAGAGCCACATTGACAGTGGTTCTGTTTCCAATAGCTACTTCCTGGGACAATAAGCCCACGAAGCTAAATACCAGCACATTGCTGCCGGAAGGAACAGTAATAGAATACTTACCATCAATATCAGTGGCAGTACCTATGGTTGTTCCCTTTACCAGAACTGTTGCACCTGGGACACCCATACCATCTTCGGTAGAGGTGACGGTGCCAGTGATCACGCGACTTTGGGCAAAAGCGATTGCGCTTCCCAAAAAGAGCATGAGTCCTAGAAGTAAAACTTTCCTCATATGTTAAATTTGGTTTAAATAATATTCAATCTTATTCATAGAATAGGATTTTTACAATGGGCTTTACTACGAAAGGTTAAAATTGTTTAATCTTGGACTCCTTTATTTTATTAACAAAATCCAAAATTATCAAAATAATATTCTGAATACCATTTTGATTTTTGTCAAATTCTAATTTGAAGGCCGGAATCGGTATTTTATCAGAATATTATTCTTTTCAAAAAAAAGCTGTTCGGCATAAAAATTATTTAAACGGTTGCCAATTAATTTGGGATTTTAGCTTCCTGAAAAATCTTCCTTTGCTCTCAATATACTTCAATCAAACCAATAAAAAATCAGTTTTTTTATCAAAAACAGATTTTAATACCGAGTTTTATATAAAAAAGTATAATAAAATATCAGCTATATAAGAAAAAGGAATTTTATATTAGGCGCTATAAAACCTTGATGGTAATCCTTCTGTTTAATGCTTGATTTGCCGGGTTGTTATTCGGGACCATCGGTTCTGAATCCCCCTTTCCTTCTACCAGTACTCTGCCGGGATGCAATCCCGCTTTCACCAAATAATTCTGGACACTCTTTGCCCGCTGAAGGCTGAGATTTTTGTTATAGGCCGAGCTGCCGATATTATCGGTATGCCCTGTGATCATGATGTTGACATTGGGATTTTCCTGCAAAAATTTGTGCAGCCTTGTCAAGGAAGACATGGATTCAGGCTGAAGGTCAAACTTATCAAACTCAAAGAATACATTTTCAAACACAAACTCTTCTCCGGCAGCTACGGGAGTCAACTCTACCTTGAGATCTTTGACATTCTGAATCTTGTCTCGCTCTACATTGTATATTTTCGGCAAAAAGCCTTTCTTTTCTACATACAAACCTGAAACCGTTTTCTCCGGATAGAGCATCATAAAATCTCCGGTTTTCCCATCAGACTGAAATTGATAAAGGGTGCTGTCATTCGACAGGGAAACTAAGGACAGCGTAGCATCGATTGGCTTACCGGTTTTGGCATTGAATACTTTTCCTTCGGTTACGGTGAGGTTTTCACCCAGATAAATTTCCTCCGGAAACTTAAACCTATACAATAATGACCGGTCGTTTTGACCTTCATTTCCCTCTTTCGTCAACTCAGTATAATACGCATAATCCTTCTGCGCTGTAATAAAAAGGGCAACCTGATCCAGGTGGTCGTTAATTGGCAAGCCCATATTTTCCGGTTTTTGAAATTCTCCTTCTTTTACCCTGGAAAGAAAAATGTCCATTCCTCCAAAACCCTGATGCCCATCTGAGGCAAAAAAGAGAATTTCATTATTGAAAAACATAAAGGGAGAAATCTCATCCTTGGCCGTGTTCACCACGTTGCCGAGGTTCTTAGCCTCAGACCATGTCCCGTCCTTTTGCCTCAGAGAATACCAAATATCATTGCCGCCATACCCCCCTCTTCGGTTGGAGGAAAAAAACAACAACCGCCCGTCTGCAGAAAGAGAAGGCTGGGAATCCCAAGATCGGGAGTTGACTTTTGGCCCCATATTGGTCGGTCGTTGCCAGGCTCCATTGACTTTGTAGGCGACATACAGATCACAACTTCCATTGGTATCGGGTGCATCGCAGGAGGTATATATCAAAATATTGCCATCCGCAGTCACCGAACAGGTACCTTCATTGTAAGGAGAATTGATTGTCTGCGCAATACTTTGGGGAGGAGTCCAACCTTCGTCCGCACGTTTGTATGCGGTATAAATATCTTCTTTGTCAAAATTCCCCGTTCCATCTCTTTTCGTGAACAGAATTTGCTCTCCGTCGGCAGTCAACACCGGAAAATACTGGAGCTGAAATTCATTCAAAGGAGAAGGCAAGACTTCTTTTTCAATCACCATGATATCCCCCAGTTTGGAAGCCAAAAAATCCATCTGAGTTTTCATTTGGAGGTAGTACATGGACTTCTTGAAGTCGGCATCAAAGAGCGGATCAGCTTCATTGAATTCCCGGTAGGCCTCATGAAATTTTCCTTGCTTCAAATAGAGGTTTGAAAAAAGCCAGCCGTATTCCGCCACGTTTTTCGCCGTTGCATTTTTTCCTGAAAGTCTTGCTTTTCCGGCCATGCCAATCTTTTGGGCCTCCTCCAATTCACCCATGGTGATCAGAAGCTGAGCTGCTTTGACATAAGCTTCCAAAAATGACCCCTCACGGGCAATGGCCGCCTTGTATTTTTCCAAAGCCTGTCCATATTGTCGGGACAGTGTGAGCTCCTCTCCTTCCTGATATAACTTAATAGCCCGATTGTCTATGACCGAGTAGGTTTGCGCTTTTGCAACGCATACAAGCAAAAACAAACAAATAACAAGAAAAACAGGGCGCATAAACTTAAGGAATGTCCATAAATTTATGGGTTTGGAGAGAAATTTTCCAATTCGGATGATTTTTTACGTATTCGACGATTTCTGGAGTAAATCGGGAAGCCTTGCTCCATTCCGGCTGAAGTCTTAATTCACAACTTGAATTGACCAGCTTAGAATGCTCCTCAGCAAATGAAAAATCACTGGGGTGATTGATGACCACCTTGAGCTCATCCGCCACTGAATAAATAGAAGGGTGGGGTTTTTTGAATTTTTTCGGGGAAAAACAAACCCAATCAAAATCCCCTGAAAATGGATGTGCTCCTGAAGTTTCGATATTGGTCGTAAACCCATTTTCTTTCAAAAATCGAGTCAAAGGCCCCAATTCATACATCAAAGGCTCCCCTCCCGTGATCACCACGAGTCTTCCGGGGTATTTCAAAGCTTCGTCTACAATTTTTTCAATGGATAAAACCGGCCATTTGGCGGCCTCCCAGGATTCTTTGACATCACACCAAACACATCCGACATCACAGCCTCCCAGCCGGATAAAATAGGCCGGATGCCCGGTAAATCGTCCCTCTCCTTGGATAGTATAAAAAGCTTCCATGACTGGAAGCTGCAGCCCCACGGCCACTTGTTCTTGGGTAGACATGTAGAATTTTTGGTAAAGCGGGTGATTCGACCGCTGAATGAGACGCAAAGATAGGATTGGAAAATTGAAAAATTACAAGATTGGAAAATTATGGCCCCAGTCTTCCAATTTTCAAATTTTTCAATCTTACAATTCTTTCATCATCACCACCCGATAATCCTCCACTCCGCCTTTTGGAATGACTTCGATAATCTTGAACTCTCTTTTTAGCCCAAATGAAATCATGGCAGGGAAGCGGTTTCGGGTTTTGAAAAAGATAGCCTTGAATCCCCTTTCCCTCGCCCAATTCTCCTGATAATCTGCCAATGCATCTGCTATTCCCTGTTTGCGAAACTCAGGCCTTACCCCGCCCATCCAGGAATAAAAGGAATCCGGAGTATCGCTTTGGTACCCCACTTTAAAACCCAAAAGCTCCCCATCCCTCTCAGCTACCAAAGCCAAATAAAGCCGATGCTGTAGTCGCTCTGTGTAAAAATCCAGGGAAGCTTTTCCCGGAAACTCCGGGATGCATTCATGAACCGAGAGGAGTTCGGCTGGAATGGCTTCGCGGATTATGAATTCCATTTAATTGAAAGATTTAAATATTGAAAAATAGGAAGATTGCTATCTCCAAAAGATCTTAGAACTTTTGTTTTTGGAGAATTTTTTAATCTTCCAATCTTCAAATTTTTCAATTTCTCTTCACCGTCGGATAGGTCACTCCAAGCTGCTCCAAGTAGGTATCATACTTCGTCTCATCATAGTAGAATTTCTCCAACTGAGGACGAAACTGCTTCATGATTCCCTCATTCAGGTAAATCGGTGCAGGATCGTCTTGGGTGATCATGGGCTTATAGGTTTCTTCCTTGGTTTGCACGTTTTTGAAGTAATCCCAAGCCTGATCCACCAATTCAGGTTGCAGCAAAAAGTCCAAAATCGTCATGGCTTCTGCTTTTGCACCAGCTGTCACACCCTTATGAGCAATCGGAGTGGCCATGGCAATGGCATTACTCCAATGGTGTCCAGGCAATCCGGGAATGTTGGAGGGAAATCTCAAGGTCACCGTAGGAACGACCCAGGAAACATCTCCGATATCGTCGGAACCCCCGGAGATGGGCTCTTTCACGGGAAGCCCCAAAGTATCCAATTTGGTGGCTAATCCCTCAGGTTTAGACCCCATTTCTTCCTGAACCGCCTTAGCCAAAGTTTGATCCTTTTCATCCCAAGTCGGCAATCCTACCTTGAGAATATTCTGGTACATTTTTTCGGCAATTACCTTGTTAAAATGCCTGGGCCAGGCAGTCCCCAAAACCTTGGAAGTCATGGTAGTCCCGGTCATCAATGCAGCTCCTTTGGCAATATCATTGGCCTGTGCATACATTTCCATGATTCCGTCATACTTCACATCCCGGAAATAATACCAGATGGAGGCTTTGGAAGGAACAACATTCGGCTGATCCCCTCCGTCGGTGATCACCGAATGGGAGCGCTTGAGTGGATGCAGGTGTTCTCGTTTGTAATTCCAGCCTATATTCATCAATTCAGTAGCGTCTGCCGCACTTTTCCCTCTCCAAGGAGCCCCGGCAGAGTGAGCAGCATCGCCTGAAAAGGTATATTCCACAGAAATTAATCCAGTCCCAGAGGCTTGACCATAGCTCACCCCAAGATTATTGGCTACATGGGTAAAAATGCAAAGATCAACCCCCTTAAATCTTCCGTCCCGGACAAACCAAGCTTTAGCTGCCACTAGCTCCTCGGCAATTCCAGGCCAAAGAATCAAGGTCCCGCCGATATTTTCACGCTCCATAATCTTCTTCACCGCCAAGGCAGCGGTTATGTTCAGAGGGATTCCGGCATTATGTCCTTCCCCATGCCCAGGAGCTCCTTCGACGATGGGTTTGTGGTAAGCAACTCCCGGATATTGGGAAGCTTTGGGAATATCATCCACATCTGATCCTAAGGCAATAACAGGCCCCTCCCCGTTGCTCCAGGTCGCAAACCAGGCTGTTGGGATCCCTGAGATACCTGTTTCGATAGTAAAGCCATTTTGCTCCAAAATCCCGGTCAGGTACTTGGATGATTCGACTTCCTGAAAGCCGAGTTCCGCAAAACTAAAAATCTTGTCCACCATGACTTGACTTTGTTTATGGTTGTTTTGGACAAGTTCCGCAACCTCGGTTTTGAGGGCATCAATCTGTTTTTGGCTGTACTTCTTTTGGGCGAAAGTCACGCCTGAGAGCAGGCTGATCAGAGCCATGCATCCTAATAATTTCTTTCTCATAAGGTCGGTTGGTTAGGTTGATGAAAGTACAAAAAAGGAACAAGTGCCTCAAACAAAATTGATCAATGGGCAAAATCGGGATTTGGAAGGAATTGGAAATTTGGCTACCAAAGCCGCCTGATTTTTCTATTTTTGCAGGCATTTAGTCAAAAAATCAAGAAAAATTCAATCATGGCGGAGTATACCTTCAGGGAAATCGAGCAGAAATGGCAAGGCTACTGGAAAGAAAAAGGCACATTTAAAGCCGAAGTGGACCCCAATCGTCCCAAGTTTTATTCCCTGGATATGTTTCCATACCCTTCTGGGGCAGGTCTCCACGTAGGACACCCGCTTGGGTACATTGCCTCAGACATTGTTTCCCGGTATAAAATGCTAAAAGGATATAACGTCCTTCATCCCATGGGTTATGACTCATTTGGTCTTCCTGCGGAACAATATGCCATTCAAACCGGGCAGCATCCTGCAATCACCACCGAACAAAACATCACCCGCTATACTGAGCAGCTGAAAAATATCGGCTTTGCCTTCGATTGGGACCGGGAAGTGAGAACCTCAGATCCGGCCTATTACAAGTGGACGCAGTGGATCTTTATGCAGCTGTTCAAAAGTTATTACGATCAGGAGGCAGATAAAGCGCTTCCAATCGATTCCTTGATTTCCCGATTTGAAAAAGAAGGAAATGGAAAGGTGAAAGCCGTTTGCGATGACGATACCCCGACTTTTACCGCGGCAGAATGGATTGCTTTTTCTGAAAAAGTCAAGCAGGAAATGCTGCTCAAATACCGCCTGACTTTCTTGGCTGAGACTACGGTAAACTGGTGCGCAGCCTTAGGCACTGTCCTTTCCAATGACGAGGTGAAAGATGGATTCTCGGAAAGAGGGGGACATCCTGTGGAGCGAAAAAAAATGATGCAGTGGTCCATGCGGATCACAGCCTATGCCGACCGACTGTTAAAGGGTTTGGATAAATTGGAATGGTCCGAGCCGATCAAAGAAATGCAGCGAAACTGGATCGGTAAATCGATCGGTGCAGAAGTGCTATTCGAGGTGAAAGGTTCGGATAAAAAAATCAAGGTTTTTACCACAAGAGTCGACACCATTTACGGGGTGACCTATTTGGCCTTGGCACCGGAGTCAGACTTGGCCGCCGAACTGGTAACTGAGGATCAGCGGGAAACTGCCGAGGCATACATCCAAGTGGCAAAAAACCGCTCCGAACGGGAGCGGATGAGTGATGTCAAAACCATCTCCGGTGCATTCACCGGCTCCTACGCCATCAATCCTTTTAATGGAGAGGAAATCCAAATCTGGGTAGCGGATTACGTATTGGCTGGCTACGGCACGGGCGCTGTTATGGCTGTACCGGCTCATGACGAGCGGGATTACAACTTTGCGAAGCACTTTGGCTTGGAAATCCGCCAGGTGATCGAAGGCTCCATGGAAAATGGTTCTTTCCCAGGAAAAGGCGGCTTGATTGTCAATTCCGGATTTATTTCAGGCCTGTATATGCAGGAGGCAATGAATAAGTGTATTGAGTTTTTGGAAGAAAAAGGAATCGGAAAAGGCAAAATCCAATACCGAATGCGGGATGCGATTTTTACCCGTCAGCGCTATTGGGGTGAACCTCTCCCAGTGTATTTCAAGGATGGCTTACCCTATCTCATGGACGAGAAAGACCTGCCATTGGTATTGCCTGAGGTGGATAAATACTTGCCGACCGAAGACGGGGAACCGCCATTGGGGAGAGCCAAAGATTGGACATATAAGACTGCTGAAGGAGAATATCCTTTAGAGCTATCCACCATGCCAGGTTGGGCTGGCTCAAGCTGGTATTTCTTCCGCTACATGGATCCGAAAAACGACTCAGTTTTCGCAGACAAGGCAAAAACAGACTATTGGGGTGCTGTGGACTTATACATCGGAGGTTCGGAGCATGCCACGGGCCACTTGCTGTATTCCAGATTCTGGACCAAGTTTTTATATGACTTAGGCGTGGTGAGCATCGACGAACCTTTCCAGAAGATGATCAACCAAGGAATGATCCAAGGGAGATCCAACTTTGTGTATCGATTAAAAGGCACCAACACCTTTGTTTCCTATGGTTTGAAAGATCAATACGACACCTCTGCCATGCACGTGGATGTCAATATCGTCCACAACGATCAGTTGAATTTGGACAAGTTCAAGTCTTGGAGACCGGATTTGGCCGATGCGGAATTTATCCTGGAGGATGGAAAATACATCTGTGGGGCAGAAGTAGAGAAGATGTCCAAGTCCAAATACAACGTGGTCAATCCTGACGATATCATCGAGCGCTACGGTGCCGACACGCTGAGATTGTACGAGATGTTTTTGGGTCCTTTGGAACAGTTTAAGCCTTGGAATACCAACGGGATTGATGGGGTGTATAAGTTTTTGAGGAAACTTTGGAACCTCTACCACAATGCAGCGGGTGAATTTGCTGTTTCAGATGAAAAAGCCAGCAAAGAAGAATTAAAAGCCCTTCACAAAGCCATCAAAAAGATGGAAGAGGACATGGCCAATTATTCCTTCAACACTTCCGTGTCCAG